>JADGQO010000188.1 GCA_017881725.1 Fibrobacteria bacterium | reverse complement strand
TAAAGAACCCCGCGGCAAGCCACGGGGTATTGAAACCAGGGGAAATGCAAAAGTCGAGAATTGCATGCAAATACCTAATCTAAAGCCGCAGCAAGCTGTGGGGAATTGACCCAAGTGATTAAAAACGGAGACAGGACTGGAAACATGGAAATGAATATTCATGCTTAACGCGGCCGTTCGAAAGGGACGGTAAACCGTTTTCCCGCCGATTGGATTTCCAAAAAATATTTTCCCGCGGGCAAGGGACTTAAGGGCACGGTGACGCGGGAGCCGAAAACCTGGGGAGTCACGGCATTCCATTTTACTCCGCAAGTTGAAAAAATTTCCGTGCTCAGCGACGCGCTGTGAAAATCCGATGGAATGCCCACGCTGAAGTCGGATGAATTAATCCGATCGGAAGTAATCGTGATGGGACTCACGTGAGCACGAATGCCGGAAGCGGAATGGGGTTTGGCAATCACAACGGCCCCCTTGCTGGAGAGTTCTCCGACCTCCACCAGTTGGCTATCAGCCCATAGCATTCCGTGGACAATGGCTTGGGTTGCGGTCCCCGCCTCGGCGGTGGTCCAACTGGATCCATCCGGGGAAGACGTAAAGCCTCCATCGGCGCCCAGGGCCACAAATTGGGAACCCGTCCAAGCTGATGCGTACAACGGTGTCGTTATGCCGGACTCCCGCTCGGTCCATGTCATTCCATCTGGTGATGTGGCCACTACTCCCCCGTAGCCGCATACCACGAATTGGTTGTGCGCCCAGATTACAGAGAAGTAGGCGGCAGTAAATTTCAGATGGTGGAGTATTTGGGTCCAGTCGACGCCGTCTGTGGATATATAGATGGTCGACAAATTCGTGCTCCCATCGTATCCTCCGACGGCAACCAGGGTATTGTTTTCCCAAGCGACGGAATACAAGATAACATCGCTGCCGGGAACATTCTTTTGCAAGGTCCACGTCACCGCGTCCGGCGAGGTCACAATGCGTCGATTGCCGGTGCCTGATCCGCCCACGGCCACATACTGATTTCCCGTCCAAGTCACGGAAAGGAGTTCCGACCCAATCCTCAGGGTTTGCGAAACCCACGCTATGCCGTCCGACGAGGTGAGAATGAGGTCCGCGCCGACGGCCACGAACCTTCCCCCGCCCCAAATGACGGCTTTCAAGGTGCCTGTGACGGGGAAAACACTGGGCGTCCAAGTGATCGCATCCGGGGATGAGTAAATGCCACCGCCGGATCCCACTGCGATAAAGACCGATCCGGACCAGGCCACGGATTGAAGTTTTTGACTGGGTTGGAAGGATTGCACGGTACTGACCCATTGGGAGTGTGCCGCGCTGAAAAGCAGGGCCATAGAAAAGATGAGAAGATGGATTCCGCGCATGGAGCCCTCCCGGGGCACGCCTACCGAGACAAGCCTACCGAAGCGAAGCTCGGTAGGCACCAGGGCCCGCGTCGATCCGCGCACGCGCACGTACCCTTTATGTGACTTTGGCGATTGATCGGTCGCGCCGTCGGTTTGATACTTCTCAAATCATTCGCGTCCCAGCACCGCCGGGAAGTAAAATGCAACAAAACATAAGCGCGGAGTGGGAGCTCCGCATACTCCTGCATCCTTTATCGAAAGCAATACAGTGGTTGGAATATTTGTATTCAAAAGCCGATTTCTCGGCATGTTCCTTTTTGCCGGGATGAGTGGTCTAGCCGGGTTCGCAACGCTGGGCGTGTCTCCGGTTCAAGCCGCCGGCGTGGCCCATGGCCCCATGCGCGGCTGGACGCCGAGTCAATACGTTAACGATATGGTGGTGGGCTGGAACCTGGGCAATACCATGGATGCCACCGGAGGGGAAACCGGCTGGGGAAATCCCACGACCACGCAGGCCATGATCGATGCCGTGCACAACCAGGGATTCGAGTTCATGCGGCTGCCCGTTACCTGGAAAGGCCATTTCGGCTGCGGTCCGAAGTATACCATCGATCCGGCCTGGCTCTCACGGGTGGTTACGATCGCGAACTACGCCCTCAATGACAGCATGTACGTGATGGTGAACATTCATCATGATGGGACGGACGGGGGCTGGTTCCCGCTGAATGTATCCGGAGCGGCCGCGAGCGCGGCCTCGGACCAGGTCGTGGCCATCTGGACGCAAATCGCCAACGTTTTCAAAGACTACGGCGATTACATGATCTTCGAGATATTCAACGAACCCCAGAATGGGGCGCCGAACATGTACGGCGGCGGCGATGACGCGAGCCGCGCCAATCTGGCGGCCTACCAGACGGCGGCCATCAAGGCCATTCGCGCGACCGGCGGGAACAACGCCACTCGCATGATAGTAGTGCAGGGAATTTCCGCTTCCCCCGTCGCGGTTTCCGTGGGCACTATTCCCATGGTCGACGCAAATACCATCGTCTCGCTCCACACCTACGACCCGGTGCCGTTTTCCATGAATTGCAGCCCGAAAATCTGGGGCTCCGCCGACGATTCCACGAGCATCCTGAACAACCTGAAATCCCAGCAAGGCATGGTGGCCGGAAAGCACGGGACCGCCATTATCGGCGAATGGGGGAGCGAGACCTGCGATGACTTGGATTCGCGCGTCAAGCACGCCTACTTCTATGCCCGGCAATGCCGGCTCCATGGGATGCTGCCGGTATGGTGGGATGACGGCTCCAATTTCCAATTGCTGAACCGGAAAGCCAACCCGCCCTCGTGGGCCTATCCGACCGTGGTCCAGGCGATCATTGATGGCGCTCATGCCGGGGTCTTCCCAATCGGGATCAAACCACGCCAGGTTGAAGAAAGGTTTTCCTGGAGTCACAGTTTAAAGGTGAAAGCCGGTGTCGTTCATTATGCGTTGCCGGAAGCCTCCCCGATTTCACTGCGGCTTGTGACCGTGCAAGGCGTGGTCGTGGCGAACCTGGCCCAATCCCAGGAGGCTGCGGGGGATCATGAGGTGACACTGCCGCTTAAGGACATCGCGCCCGGTCATTACTTGCTGGAACTGCGGGCGGGGCCGAACGGTGTGACGAAAGACATCATCACCTTCTGACCCCTCCAGATTCAAGGGATGACGAAGCGGACGGAATACGATCCGCTCGCGGTCCACATGCGGAGAAGGTAAACGCCCGAAGCGCGGCCCGACTCTTCCGGGCTCCACGACAACAACCCGCTACGGCATTCGGAGTCACTCCAGGATTTCAATATCGCTCCGCGCACGTCGCACACCGTAACGCGCAAGCTACGCGTATCACGCAGCATCTCGCGGGGCAATTCCAGTACTAAGCGATTCCCCCGCACGTCCAGGTGAACGCCTTCGGGCAAGCTGTTCAGAGGATGCAGGGAAGTGAGAGCGCCCATCGGCTGCGAATAATTAGGGGTAGCCAGGCTGGCCTTGGTTTGTCCCCGTTGAACGATCCATTGATCAACCGACACCGAGAAATTCTCGCCCGAGGCGACCTTGACATCCGAAGCGTCCAAGGTTGGGACCCCTTGCGTGGCATAGAGGTTCATGAGCGTTGTGCTAAGGGCGTCTTCCTCCAGGGCCACCAAGGCGTACTTGGAATCGATCAGCCCCAGCGCCACACCCAGGGAAGCGGGCATGGTGGGCGCGAGAGGATAGAAGGGCCCCGTTCCGGCAGCGCGAGCGAACTGCAATCCATCCTCGGCGTTGATGATCAGAGGGACCTCATCGATATTCAAATCCGTCCCTCCCGGCTTCGATAGCCGCCATGCGATCGAGCGGTTGATCGGCTGTTTCCCATAGACCCGGATATCCGCGAAGGGCGGCATGTGCGCTCCCCGAACCGGATAGGCAATGGAGCAGGAGTCCTGGCCGCTCCGCACCGTCGCCGTAAGCGACCAGTTTGCGGTCGAATCTCCGGACAAGCGATCCTGGATGGCCGGCGGAGGGATGAGATAAGCATGCGCCATTTGGCCCGCGAAAGAGATTCCCGCAAAGGAACCTACCATCAGAAAAGACGAGGTGACGTTTTGTGCGAGAAAAGGGCTGATGGAGGCGGGCTGTAGACCACCTGCGCCACCTGCACTACCGTAGGCTTCGAGATTGTATTCGGAAGTGGTTAGGTCGGCCTGGGAAGTAATGTTTTTCTTGGAACCATCGGAGAAGGTCATTTGGAATCCCTTGGTGCCAGGCCCCGCGAGGACGGTCGCCGTCGCGTGGGAAGAGAACGCGTAGGGATATACGACTTTCCCTCCCGTAACCGGCACGAGGTACCGGAACCGTACCTTGCGCGAGGATCCCCAAGCCACCGGGAAAATGGAGATGTCATAATTGTCCTGACGGATCCATTCCAACAGCACGGGGTCGCGTGGCCGTGGCGGTACGGTCGAATTGCGGTCCACCACCTGCTCATATTCGTTGCGCGCCGTCTCGCCGGATTTCAGCTTGGCCTTGAGAACCTTATCCTTATACCAGACCAGCATTCCGATCACGCTGGAATTTTGCGCCAGGTTCAGGTTACCCACGATCTCCAAGGCATCGCCGTATTGTTCCGGGCGTGTTCCGCCTGCCGTGAATTCCCATTCCAGCTCTACGTCCAAGTAATCCGGATACACCGTGATCCGATAATTTTCCTTGGTAATATCCGCTGTCCCGGTCCAAGTCGCGCCCTGGGTCGACTGGCTTCGGAAAACGGCGTGTTGCAATCCGATAGCCTGGGCGCCGGTGGCGCAAAGGACTAGAAGGACAAGCAGGACAAGAGCGAGCCAATGTGATTTGCGCATGATGATTCCCCCGTTCGCGGTTGCACGGGAACAAAGCAAACGCCATACCGGAGGAGATGGGGCGATTGTGGAAAGGAATTCGGGATAAGGGTGCGAGACCGAGCGGGCTGAGGCGGCAACGCCCTGATCTTGCCCGTCAAGAATTGAGCGGGTGTGCCATGCCCCGCAGCCGCCTAACGAGGCGCGCCTACCGAGACCGCGAAGCCCGCGTCGATCCGCGCTAGTGCTTGACTGATCCCCGTGCGCAGTCTGAATCGGCGCGTTAGTCATTCGCGTCCTGGAATTCACCCTGTCGGAGGCGATGTCGGAGTGCTTTCATCTGCACCTCCAAGCCTCCAATGAAAGGGAGGACGTGGCTTATGAACAACGTGACCCGAAAAGAAAAGGAGACCGGTGATGCGCATCACATCGCGAGCGGTTGCCACAATTCCAGGCAAAAAGACGGCGCAGGGTCGCTGCCGAATTCCAGGTCGAAAACTTTTTTCGCTGGATCGCTGGCGAGGCCCGATGTGACGGTGTACGGTTTGTCGGCCGTCAGGTAGATCATAAATGCGTAGCAGAAGGGAAGGACCGGATTAGAAGGATGATACGGGGCGCGACCGCCCTCAAAAGGGAAGCCGCGTCCGTTATTTGTGCAGGAGGGCCGGTTATCCGCTAGGGACCGGTTACTTCACCGCATTCGCATCTAGCGTTACCGCAGTTTGAGCCAAGAGGCGGCCATTTGCCGAGGCGCCGGTCTTTAGGACAATGGCGGTTTTCGAAAGCACGACGCCTTCGATATGCGAGGTTGTTCCCAACCCGGCGATACCGGCCACCTGCCAAAAAATATTCTTAGGCAAAGCGCCGCCCGTGAGAATGACTTTTACACTGGAACTCAAAGTGAGATTACCGGCGATCTCGAAAATCCAGATGTCGGTTGAGCTGCCGTTCAAGGTGACGTTGGTTGGCATCAGGACGTTGGAGCTCCATTTATAAACACCGGGCTTGAGAGTCATTCCGCCGATATTGCCGGCGCCCAATTCAGTAACGTTGGGAGCGCGGCTGGCGGCATCGGTATAAGCCGTCTGCATGTCCAGCACGGATGAAGTCAGCTTCGCCGGAGTAGGCGAATCATAATTCGCCGCGAAGACTTTTCCGATTACCAAGGGGGATGTTGAATAGGTGCTGGGAGGCGCGCTCAGGGAAAATCCGGTGATATAAGTTGCCGCAACCGGGCTTGCGCCGATGTCACCGGTAACCGAGGTGGTACCCGTAGTCGAGATTCCGGTTTTTGCCAGAATCACATAATTGCCGGCCATACCAAGATTCACGGAGGCCGGACTGCTTTGGGTTGCTCTGCTCGTGCGCAGGCTGGTTTGGACATTTTCATCATTGGTCGCGTCCGAATTGCAACCGACGGTGAAAAGGCTCAACAGGAAAGCCGATGCGATCATGGCTGTAGGAATTGATTTTGTGATACGGAAATTTTTCATTTTGCCATCCTTGTTTGTAAGATCAAATGACGCCAAGATTGGAATCGTTCTCTTGCACTCAAGTACTATCGTTCTCGTGTTCTCAAGTACTATAGAGAAAGGACAATTCGAAACCAGGATCCACAAGAACTTTCTTTTAAAGGGGACAAATGGGGGGGACGATAACGGCCGTGCGGACCGGATCGATGGAAATGCTTTCGGGTTCCGCAAACGGGGGCCGACGATAGCGGCCGCAGGGGCCGGGCGGCCAGGGGCCGCGTCGATCCGCGCGTAAATTTGTTTTAGAAGTAGCTGAAAGTTAGAAGGCTTTTCCCAGGGATACGGAAAGCATGAGGCCGCTGCCGAATTCCAGGTTGAAAGCTTTTTTCGCTTGATCGCTGGCGACGCCGGACGTGATGGTGTAGGGATTATTGGTCAACAATTGCGACCAGCCTATGTTGGCGAGGACCAGGAAGCCATTGTCGGCCAAGAAATCTACGCCGAACATGAAATCCATAAACGCGGATTTGTCGGTCGTCACGTAGAGATCCACTTTCGTATCCGGATCTTGGATTTTAACTTCCTGACCGCCGGTGCCCAGTCCATATTTTAAACCTACGCCGCCGTAATAGGCGGTTTTCTCGCGGGTGAATAGGTAACGCGCGCGTACACCCGGCCGGAGCCCGGAAGCACTCAAACCCGTTCCGAAATCCAGGGCCAGTTGGGGTTTGGCATTATTGCGGCCAATCCAGATAATAACCCAGCGTCAAACCCAGGCTGGGACCGGAGTCGGGGGTATAGGCTTTTTGCGCGGCCAGGGACGAACCTGCGCCCACCAGGCGATTCGCGCCGCTGATTTCAAATTGATAGCCCACCGAAGTGGCGAAAAAAAAGCCGCGCCGGTTGCCGAATTCATAACCGAGATGCCAGGGCAAGCCCTGGGCCGCGCGGACGTCATGCAAGGAATCGGGGCTATTCAAGTCGACCACGCTGGTAATATTCAGGCTATAACCGGACTCCACAAAGACGTGGTTCCAGTAAGCTTTGGCCATCAGGAAATAGGCGTCGGTCCGACCGGGAGTATGATAGATGATGAAATCGCGCGCGCCGCCCACGCCGCCGCAAATTTGGAAATGCCGGTTGTAATTCCACGCTGCCTGCAATCCGATGGGTCCCGCCGCCGCGCCGGTTTTCAACGCGAGTCCGAAGCGCGCGAAATCCTTGTCTTGCGCCGATGCGGAACCGGGAAGCGCCGAAAAGAGGGCCAACAGTAACGTCGCGGTTACGGCAGCATAAGCGGGAAAGTTTTTGGGCGAAAAGCGAGTCATGATCAGAAAAAGTACATGCCCAGAGAGACGCCGAAACTGGGACCGGATTCGGTAGTGAAAGCGGCATGTAAGGCGCCACCGGGCGTACGGGCCACCAAGGTCGTTCCGCCGCCGGCCACCATCCATAAATATCCGATGGATGCGGTGGCGAATACCGATTGCCGGGGTCCGATTTCGATTCCGAAATGCACGGGCAGTCCCAGGCCCCATCCCGTGCGGGAGCCGCGGCCGGTGCTGTCCTGCGCTTCCACCGTGGTTGTGCGCACGTTCCAACCCGCGTCGATGAAATACAAGCCCTCGTATTTCCGGATCAATCCGAAATAACTCGCGTCCATTTCCGCTTTTCCCAACACGGGAAGATCCACATGCAAGCCCGCCAGGCCCGCTCCCAATTGGGTTTGCAGGTCGGGACGGATATTGTAAAGCAAGGATGCGCCCAGTAGTCCCGCGCTTTCGCCCGCCTTGACGCTGGCACCCCATTGCCGTGTGGGACCGGACGGCCAGAGATATTGGGGAGGTTCGGGATTCACCGCATACGCCTCGCTGAGATCACCTTTGACCTTGTTGACGATTTGGGCCTGCGATTTGAGCGCGGCGGGATTGAAATCACTGACGCGATTTTCGGAGATGGTCGCATCGGCGACGCGCCATTGATCCTTTTCGACCTTGAGGACATTGTACTGGCCCGGCGGAAGGGAGATGACCATTTCGCGATCCGGTCCCTTGTAGAAGTCGGCCAGAATGCGGCCCTTCTCTTTGTCGACCACGAGGTATTTGCCCGCTTGCCGGAATCCGAAGCCGAGGCCGCTGCGGCCTTGCGTCAAATCGGCCAGTACGATGTCGCCTTCGCCGTAAATGCGGAATTGATACGCCGGATGCTGGATGCCCGCGCGCGTCCGCGAAGTGGTTTCGATGGTCATTTGATAGGCGTAATTATAGGCTTCGTTGAGCGTCACCTTGCGGTCTCCGGAAATGTCGGCGCTGCCGCGGAGGCCGTTGAGCCAATGATGGGTGAACACCGAACCTTCCAGGGCGTCGCTTTCCTGGGACCGTTCGTCCACGGCGCTCGACGCGATGATGACTTGCCCGTACACGTTCTTGAGCGATTCCAGGGAGATGGGCTTGGTGGCCGTGCCGCCCTTGAAGCGAGTCAACATGCCGCTTTGGCAGGCGTCGAAGATTCCGATTTTGATTTGGCTGGGCACCGCCTGGAAATCCGCGCGCAGTTTATCGAGCGAATAGCGCGTGCCGCGCAGGCGCAAGGCGTCGCGGTCGGAATGCCCGCTGTAATAGAAAAGAAAAAGGTCGTCCGGACCCGTGAGTTTGGAGCGCATGCCGGCCAAGCCTTGATCCAAACAGGCGCTGTCGCAATCGGTGAGCAGCGCGACGTCGGCGGAATCGAAGCCGGCCAGACGCGTCAGGACATCGGAAAAATGGCGCGCGTCGGTTTCAGCGAAGCGCAAGGAATCGACGCCCGGGCCACCGTAATTGTCGCCAACAAGAAGGGCGACTCGGCGCGCCGAGGAGGGCGCGAAAAATAAAAGCAAACCCGCGGTGAAAATAATATTGCCGGCTCCTTGCGGCAGTAGGGCCGCGACGACCTGCCGGAGTGGCCTATTCATTAGACCCGGTCTTTTCGCATCAACAGGGTTTTTATGCGCGCCTTGGGAACGGGCGGCGTGAGTGTGGACTTGGACAACCCTTCCAGGCCGTTCTGTGATTTGGTATAAGCGTCTTCCAGCCAGTGTTGCAATACGGGAGCCTCGATGGGCGCGGCGCTGAAAACCATCACGAAAAATTCGGAGCCGGGGGAATCATCCAAGGTGACGCCGAAGGGCAGGGGTTGTGGTCGCTCGTTTTTGGCTTTCACGCTGACGGCCGAATTTTCGATCGAAGTTTCGGCCGAAGTTGCTCCCGCCTCCCGGTACAAGCTGACCGCCCCGCGCGAATCGATGCTCACCAGGGAAACGTAGGCGTAACCCCCGCCGGCATAAACGAATTGCAATTCGTCGCCGCTACGATAGGCCTCGCCGGGGCCTCCGGGCCGCACTTGGCCGTCGCGCTTGAAAAAATATTCCATCACACCGGGGCCTTGGGACGACGACACGCCCTTTCCACGAATGCCGGTGGGATCGACGTCGGAGGCTCCGTTCGGAAAAGCGTCCGAGTAGGCATTCAGAAGCCGGTGCTGAACCAAGGGTAGGATAAGCAGGCACGTGGCCAATCCCGCCAGGGCCGGGACCCAGCGCGGCAGGAACGCGTGGCCTTCGAGTACGGCCTTGCCCACTGGACGATGGCCATCCAGATGGCGCGCGGAAAATTCCCGGAAAGGATGCAGCGTCAGATAATCGCGCCGTTCGGTTTCCAAAGCGGTGAGCAATCCGCGGCAAGCAGCGCAGGCATCCACGTGGCGGCGCGTGGCCTGGCGTAATTCCAAGCCGCCTTCGCCCAGCGCGTAACGTTCCACGAGCACGCGGTTGCAGGTGTCAGTAGGCATGTTCTCCCTCCAATTTTTCCAGCTTCCATTGCTGAGCTTGGCGGCGGAAACGCGTCAGGTATTTCCGGATGGTGGACGGCGCCATGCCCGTAAGCGTAGAGATCTCATCCTGGGTGTAACCGTCCCAATAGGTGTACATGACGATTTCCCTTACGGCCTTGTTCCAAGGAAACATGAGTTTGTTCAGAATATCCCGCAGGATAATCCGCTTTTCCACGGAATCATCCGCATGCAAAGGGCTATCCTCCCACCCTTCCTCATTGTCCGGCCCCTGGAACTTGCGCCGCCGCCAGAGCGAGATGCAATGGTTGGTGGTGGTGCGATGAATCCAAAACAAAGCCGACTCCTGGTTTTGCACCGAGTCCCAATGCTCCAGCAGTTTCAGAAAGATGTCGCTGGTCGCGTCTTGCGCTTCTTCCTTGGAGCGCAAGAAACGCAGGCAACGACGGTAAATCACGGGGGCGTATTTTTCGTACAACTCCTGCTGACGGGTCCTATCGCCGGTACTTGCCATTTTCCTCGGATTCCGCACGAACCTGCGACGGCTGATTGGCCGCCACCACGCGCGCTCCTTTCCATAAAACGTTCGGGAGGATTGGATCCGCTACGCTGGATAGATCAAATCCCGGTAAAGTCAAAGGTAGCTATTAGAGTTTCCCCGGAATGCGGGGAAATCCCATGCGGTAGTCGCGCACGTCTCGCTAAATCTTGCTAAGCAACCAGACATTGATCGCGAACTAGGCTACATGGAACCCAAGGAAATTTGAGTCCTCATATGCTCGTGTGAATCGTTATGGATTCACCACGAACCTGGTTGTCAAAAAAAATATTGCACAATTCACCGGACCTGGACGCGCCGCTTTTGTAGCCTGCTGGAATGATCACGGGCAAACAATTCTCGAAACCCAGAACCCTGTGCGCGCTCGCTGCCGCGCTGGTTTCATGGTCCCTCTCCTTTATTTCGTGCAACTCCTGGACGCCCGTGGAACCGGGGCTGAACGCCACCACAAGCGCGACGCAAATTGGATCCGATTGCGCCGGTTGCCATGCTTATCCCGTAGGCGGAGTCAACCATCAATTTCACTTAATGCACACCGCCGACCTGAAGGACCGCAATGGACCCATCACGTGTCTGGATTGCCATCGCAGCGCCTTGCAGGAAAGGGATCAGATCATTTTGGACACGATTTTCATGAACTCCTTTGCACAGAATCTTTCCAGTTATGATTCATCCTCCAGCGCCTCTTTCCGGGATTCCATCCGTCTGGGACGGTACCAAATGCGCCGCGTCGATACCTTGGTGCATCATCGTCCCATACCCATCAATGCTCCGGCCGGCCGCGCGTCCTTCCTGCAGGAATGGATGACCACGGCGAACCATTTAAATGGCAAGGTGGACGTATTAATCGACAGCCGGGACAGCGACCCTTACCGGTATCACGGCCAAACCGGCAACTTCGACCCCAGCATGCAAACCTGTTCCTCCATAGCCTGCCACCTCAACCGAACCGCTTACCGTTGGCCCGCGCCTTCGGAGAGCCTTCCCGGCTTGAACGCCACCCCGAACACCAAATGAAAAATCCAGCTTTCCGAAAATCCATCATCCTAACGATCGTCTTCGCCTTGCCCGTCCTGTTCGGAACCGGCTTGTCCGGTTGCGCCCGCGTTCAGCAAAAGGATCGGGAATATTTGAGCGACCCGATCATGCAACGGATTCCCGACCCCTTGGGAAGCTCGATGGAAAGCCACAATCGGCCACGCCGGGAAGGCGCTGCGGGCGGCAGCAGCGGATCGGGCGGCGGTTGCGGATGTTAGGTCGGTTCAAGATGCTGCTTACGGGTCGGTTTACGAAGCTGTTTCCCAAAAAGCCACGCGCGGCCCGCAGGGTGTGGACGGCGCTGAAATCCCTACTGGGTCTGGCCGTAGCCGCCCAGGTAACATGGATGTTAACCGGCATCCCGCGCGCGGAAGACGATCATGATCGGGTCGATTTCAAATACATGTATTACACCGACAAAAACGGCGTCTGGAACCATACGCCCGCCTTCGATTGGATCAACCGACTCTCACGCGAGTGGACCTTCCAATGGGGCCAGGAGTTCGATGTGGTGTCGGGGGCGTCGCGCCTGATCGGATCCACCCTGATCGGCAAATTGGGCGACCATGGCGTGGACGTGACGTCCGGTTCCTCGCGGCGTGTCGTCACGGGGCAGCCCTTCGCCAACACCTGGAAGGATTCGGCCTTCGACGCAGTCAGCGGGGCTTCGAAAGCGGAGCTTCGCCATTCGGAAAACCCCAGCATCACCTATTCCAAACAGGGTCGCGTCTACACCGCCGGATTTTATTTTAGCGACGAGCACGACTACCGTTCCTACTCGCCGTCCCTGAGCATCGCGCACGATTTCAACGATCGCAACACCACCTTAAGCGCCGTCGGGTCCTGGTTCTTCGATGATTTTCATCCGCAAGGGGCCTACGCGGATCAAGGCGGAAGCAAGCAAATCCAATCCTTGACCCTGTCCGCCACGCAAGTGCTGACGCCGCTGACCATGGTTTCGCTCACTGGTAACGGCATCTACTCGCATGGGTATTTGGGGCATCCCTACAATCCCATCCCCTTGGACTCGGGCTACCTGATTGAAGAACACGTTCCCGGCGACAAAACCAGCTGGGCCATCTCGGGACAATTGGTGCAGGGCTACCATATCGGCGATTATTTGGGTTCTTTCCATTTGGAGGCGCGGCACTATCTCGATACTTGGGCCTTGACCTCCAACGACGCGGAACTGCAATGGTACCAGTACTACAACGCGGACAGCTATTTGCGTCTGCGCGTGCGCGGCTACGCCCAGGAGGCGGCGGGGTTCTATAAGGACCGATATGCCGGCAATGAAGTCTATCGGTCAGTGGATATCCGTTACTCCAAATTTTCCTCGCTGACCTTGGGGGCGAAAATCTCCATGCCCCTGTTTGAAGATTGGAAGGACAGCCCGTTGCTCCCCGACCATTTGGATCTCAGTTACGATTTTGGGATCCGCGACACCCACGGCGACCAAGGCACGGCCACGCCCTACGCGCATTACCAACTTTTCCCGCATTCGGAATTCTATACGGAAACGACTATTATGTTGGGATTGGTGTTTGATTTGTAGTCAGCGTTTCCAAGGATTTCCATTCCATGTCCCGCCCCTTAAGCGTTCTCCGAACTATTTTCAGCCGCCGTGATTTCATGGTGTTGGTCCTCTGCGACCTGATCGTCGGCCTCTCCTATTCCTTCGTGCTTCCCTTTACTTCGCTTTTCGGCACGCGCGAGGTGGGTATGAGCCCCATCATCTTCGGCGTTTTCATGACCGTCACGTCCTTGTCCGGGATGGCTATATCAACGCGCCTGGCACGGTGGTCGGATACGCGGTTCCCTCGCAAAACCATTTTGTTGGTCGGCGGTTCGTCGGCGGCCCTGATGTACCTGGGGTTCGCCTGGGTGCGCAACGCGTGGTGGCTGACCGTCATCGGTTCGACCATCGGGGGCCTGTCCTCCATCGTCTTCCCGCAATTATTCGCCTATGCGCGCGCCTTATTGGATGTGAGCGACGTCGAGCCTGCGCAGGTCCCGCTGTACATGAACGTCTTCCGATTATGCTTCGCCATTTCCTGGACGGTGGGTCCGGCTTTGGCCGCTTGGGCCATGCAACTGTATGGGTTTCGCGGCACCTACCAAATCGCGGCAGGCCTTTTCGTGGTTTTCGTTCTGGTGGTGGCGTTTGCGGTTCCCGCCATACCGGTGTCGGAAAAAACCCGCGCCGAAGCCCAGAAACTGCCGCTGCGTGCCGCCTTCAAGTTGCCCGGCCTGGCCATGAGCTTCACGGCGTTCAGCATCTTCTTTGCTTGCTCGACCATGGCCATGATGAACCTGACCTTGCTCATCCTGAATACCTTGCATGGCAGGGGCGATCAGGTGGGCTTCGCCTACTCCATCGCACCGGTGTTCGAAATCCCGCTCATGTTTTATCTCGGTGTCGCGGCCACGCGCATGCCGGCCAACCGACTCATCCGCGCCGCATTCCTTCTGGCCATGGTTTACTATGCCGGTCTCGCCTGCATCCGCGCGCCCTGGCAAGTGTATCCCCTGCAATTCCTCAGCGCCGCCATCGTCGCGGTGACCAGCGGAGTGGCCATTACCTATTTCCAGGATTTTCTCCCGAGCCAACCGGGTTCGGCGACCAATTTGTACTCCAACGCCTCGCGCATCGGATCGACGGTCGGCTTCCTGCTCTTCGGCGCCTTGAGCGGGGCCTTGGGCCACCGGGCCGTGTACGTGGTCTGCGCGGTATTCAGCGCCTGCGCCGCTGTGTTAATGCGCGCTCCGCCCCTGGCCAAAGTAGAGTCGGCGCGGAAGCCAGTTTAAATGATGGAAGGGAAAATGCGGATTAAAAACCACTATAAATCCTGGTCACGGGTTTCGCGCGCGATGAATAAAGCGCACAACGTGATGGCCGCCGCCGCTGACAAGTAATATCCCACGAAACGCAATCCGTAACGGCCAGCCAAATAGGTGGCCGCGTAGGGCGCCAAGGATGCGCCAAAAATACCCGCCAGATTGAAACTCAAGGAAGCGCCGGTGTAACGGACTCTAGTGGGAAACAATTCGGCCAGCATTGCGCCCAAGGGGCCGTAACACAATCCCATCAGGCCCAATCCGATGGACAAGAACAGGAGCACCACAGGCGCGCTCCCCGATCCGAACAATGCCCCAAAGCCAAGTCCGAACGCGATGATTAAACCCATGACCGCCATTTGCGTGCCGCGCCGTCCATAGCGATCTGCGAGCCAACTGGAAATGGGAATGGTCAAGCCGAAAAAAACCACGCCGAACATTTGCATCAAAAGGAATTGGTTCCGGGTATAGCCCAGAGATTTTGTCCCCCAGGTCAAAGTGAAGACCGTCATCAGGTAAAAATTCACGAATACAGTGAGAGCGAGCATGGTGCCTAGGATAAGCGTGCCGCCGTGGGATTTGAACACTTCCAGGATGGGCACCGACACGGGCTCGTGCTTTTCCAGGGCTTTGCGGAACACGGGCGTTTCCTCCAGCTTTAAGCGGACGTACATGCCCACCATCACCAACAGGGCGCTGGACACGAATGGGATGCGCCAGCCGAATTGGAAAAACTGCGTATCGCTCAGGACCCGACTGAGCAACAGGAATATCCCGTTGGAAAGAATGAACCCAATGGGCGCGCCTAATTGCGGAAACATCCCGTACCATGCGCGTTTCCCCGGCGGGGCGTTCTCCGTGGCCAATAACACGGCGCCGCCCCATTCCCCGCCCAGCCCCAACCCCTGGCCGAAACGGCACACCGCGAGCAAAGCCGGAGCCCAGATGCCGATGGATGCGTAGGTGGGCAACAGCCCGATGGCCACAGTGGAAAGGCCCATGGTCAGCAGGGCCGCCACCAAGGTCGCCTTGCGGCCCACGCGATCGCCGTAATGGCCGAACACGGCCGATCCGATGGGACGGGCGAAAAACGCCAGCGCGAAGGTTGCCAGGGATTGCAGGGTCGCGGAAGCAGGATCGGATTTGGGAAAGAACAGTTGCGGGAAAACCAGCACCGCGGCGGTGGCGTAAATGTAGAAGTCGAAGAATTCGATGGCTGTGCCGATGAGGCTGGCGAAGAGGATATGCGAGGTGGAATTGGATTTGGCGGTCATCCCCCAACGATAGGAAATCCGGCCATCACTACGGATTCAACGCGAGCGATTCGCCGCGTTGCCGGGCTTTGGGCCCGTTAGGAAACCTTGTAGCGGGAACCCGCGATGCGCGCATCCAGCAAGGCCTTTTCCGTCTTGGTCGCCAGCGGATAAAGCGCATCCGACTCAAGCCGGGAATGGGATTTGAGTTTTTCGCCCAGGCATTCCAATTTTTCGAGCAACGCCGCATCCAGCATTTCCGGACTTTCCGTTTTCAAGTGATCGATTCGCACAGGGTCGAGGAAAATCCTGATGGACTCCGATTGGCGATGTTCATTACCCAGGCCGCGAATGGCGATGAAGACGTTGACGGATCCGCCCGCGAAATCCGGATCGGCATTCCCGTGCCGCAGGCAATAGTCGTAACGAAGGATTTTCGGAAAAAGAAAAATCTCTTCCTCGCGGATATGCTCGGTCAGGGAAGATACGAATGCCGGCCACTCCTGTGCCAGCGCGCGAGCTTGCGGGTGGAGGCGCGCGCTCGTGCGCACGGCGGATTCCAGGGCTTCCGTTATGGAGGGCAGGATGACGAGCAGGAACTCACGGTGCTCTTCCCTGAGAAAGTCGAGCAAATGATACGCCGGCAGGGGTTTCCAATCCGTTGCGGAACAGGGAACGACGAGACCGGAAAATTCACTCTGGAATACCGACCACAAATATTTATGCTTTTGGCAAAGCGATCCGACCGTGGTATGGATGTCCGGCCAAGGGTCGATATTGTGCTTTTCAAAAATCGACAAGGCCAACGGGCGCATTTTCAATATGGCCTTAACCGTGCTGTCCTTGTCGAGCGTACTCATCCCAAACCCTGCGATGGAGGATTCCGAATCCAATGACGCGGCCGGTCCGACGGGAATATGTCCCGTGTATTTTCGACTCACCGCATTTGCATTCAATGGAACCATGGCACCAGTCCCCCGAATGCCAAACCCGCAATAATTATGCCCTAATCCGCATCTGCTTTACCCTGCCAACCGGGTGGATGCGGGCAAGACTCAGAGGTTTTTGTGGCGCGGCCTGATTCACGATTTTGCTAAAAAGGCAAAGCTGTTTTCCCTAAATGGCAGGCTCAGGCGGCTTTCGGAGTCGGAGTTCAAAACCATTATTGATAAAGCATGCGTTTCCTACGGATTGGTCCAAGCCGGCCATAGACGCGGCGCGGGAGACCCATAGGCATAAATATTGCGCTTTTTATGCCGTCAATACCCAGGCAAGGAGAACACCCTATGCATCATCCCCAATCGAATAGACTCGAACAAATCGAGTGCCCGGTGCGCAATAAGGTGATCTCCAGCATGACCTGCCACACCTGCCCCAATCATATCCGCGTTCTCTACAAAAGCGAAATGCCGGCGGAACTGCAATGCTCGCGTTGGACATGGAGCAATAGGGATGAGACCGCAGAGGACAGTGGCGCGGATTCCGGACCGTTGCAAACCTTCCGGCCCATCCCCAGCTAGCTTTTTCTTCCGGCGTTCCACCCTATGGGAATAGGTATAGGGTTTGGAGGATTGGCGGCCGCCCTTTTTTTGGGAGCAGCCTAAAATTCCGTTCCGATCTTTTTTCGTCTAAACCGTCGGCTTGTAGGATTTCAAACCTTTGATGTACAAGGCCCGTTCATAAATGGAAGGGTCCTCGCATTTCTTGTAACTGACGCAGCCGCGCATCTGGGAAACGGAATCGTACTCCAGTTTTTCCATCAACTCGACCAGACCTTGCTCGATTTTCGCGATGCGGCCGATGCCGTGTTTCAGAAGCACGGAACATAACATGGTTACGTCCGCTCCGGCCATGATCATTTTGACCACGTCCTGGGCTTCATGGATGCCTCCGGAGGCCGCCAACTGGGCTTGGATGCGGCCATGCAGGATGGCGATCCATCGCAGGGGCAAGCGCATGGCTTGCGGCGTGGAAAGGATGATTTGCGGTTTGACCTCGAAAGTTTCGATCTCCAAGTCGGGTTGATAAAAGCGATTGAATAAAGTGAGCCCCTGCGCGCCGCTTTCCACAAGATTGCGCGCAAAATTCCCCGGGCTGGAATATTGGGGGCCGATTTTCACGCTCAGCGGAATATGGATTTCCCGGCGCACGGCCCGGACCACTTCCAAGTGCTGGTGTTCCAGTTGGCCGCCGGTCGTTTCCAAGTCGGTCGGTATGTCGTAAAGGTTCAGTTCCAACGCGTCGGCGCCGGCCAAAGCCAGTGCCTTGGCGTGCCGGGTCCAATGTCCCGGACGCGTCCCGTTCAAGCTGGCGATGATCGGCACCCGCACGGCGGTTTTGGCTTTGCGGATTCTTTCAAGGTACGCGTCGGGTCCGGTGGGGATTTCCATTTCCGGAAAATAACTGAGGGCTTCGGCGAAACTATTCGTGCCTTGGTTGAGCGAATACTCGGCGTTGGCTTGTTCGATTTCCAATTGTTCGGCGAAGAGCGAATCCAGGACGATGGCGGAGGCGCCGGCATCCTCCATGCGCCGGAGGTTGTCCAAATCGGCGCTCAGGGGCGAAGCCGAGACCACCAAAGGCGTGCGTAAGGTCATTCCGAGATAAGCGGTTTCAAGCTTCATGGCGGCTCCCCGGATTTTGATCCTTGGCGTTATTGGACGTTACGGCGGCTTGGAAGGCGTCAGGACCGACTGCGCCTTGCGAGGCGAGGAATTCGTAATATTTGTAACGCTTGTCGACGTCGTCCTGGGCCTCGGCATGCAAGCGCTTGGCTTGTTCCGGTTGGGACAAGGTCAGCATCTTGAACCGGTTTTCCATGTCGAGGAATTCCTTCACCTTTTTCGTCGGAGCTTTGGAATCCAACAGGAAAGGGTTCTTGCCTTCCGCCGCCAGGGCGGGATTGTATCGATATAAAAGCCATTGACCTGAAGCCACCGCCACTTTCTGGTTCTGATTGGCCGTGGTCATATTGATGCCATGGGCGATGCAATGGCTGTAAGCGATGATGAGCGAAACGCCCGGATGCTTTTCCGCTTCCACGAAAGCCTTCAGGGTATGCTCGTCGCGCGCGCCCAGGGCCACCCGCGCAACATACACGTTACCGTAACTCATGGCGATAAGGCCCAGATCCTTTTTGCCCTGCTGCTTGCCGCCTTCGGCGAATTTCGCCACGGCGCCGCGGGGAGTCGATTTCGACATTTGGCCGCCGGTATTGGAATAGACTTCGGTATCCAAAACCAGGATGGTCACGTTGCGGCCGGAAGCGAAGACATGGTCCAGTCCTCCGAATCCGATGTCGTAAGCCCAACCGTCGCCGCCGATGATCCATACGGATTTCTTCACCAGGTAATCAGCCACGGACATGAGCATGCGGGCCTCTTCCGAAGCATCGCCGGACAAATGCATTTTCAATTCCGCGACCCGTTCGCGTTGATCGTAAATCCCGGTCTCCTCGCTTTGATCGGCCGTGAGTAAAGCCGTCGCGAGCGTCTCCCCGATTTTGGGCTCCAGACGATGCACCAATTCCCCGGCGAATTCCGTTTGCTTGTCGATGGACAGGCGGTAACCCAGGCCGAATTCGGCGTTGTCCTCGAACAACGAGTTGTTCCAGGCCGGGCCGCGCCCTTCGGCATTTTTGGCGTAGGGGGTAGTCGGCAGGTTACCCCCGTAGATGGAGGAGCATCCGGTGGCGTTGGCCACCACCATGCGGTCACCGAACAATTGCGTGGCCAATTTGATGTAGGGCGTCTCGCCGCAACCGGAGCAGGCACCGGAGAATTCAAACAGCGGTTGCTGCACTTGCTGTTGGCGGATGTTGGAGGCATTGATTTTGCGCCGATCCCGTTCCGGGATGCTGAGGAAATAATCCCAGTTGGCCGCTTCCTGATCGCGCAGCGGGGCCTGGGGAGCCATATTGATGGCGCGCAGGCGCGTCTCCTGTTTGTTGCGGCCCGGGCAAATGTCCACGCAGATGCCGCAGCCGGTGCAATCTTCCGGGGCCACTTGGATGGTGTATTTCAACCCCTTCCAATCCTTTTCCTTGGCGTCCATGGACTTGAAGGTAGGCGCCGCATCCTCAAGGACCGAGGGCTCATAAACCTTGACGCGAATGGCCGCATGCGGGCAGACCATGGCACATTTGTTGCATTGGATACAGGCGGGCGCGTCCCATACGGGGATTTCCAAAGCGATATTGCGTTTCTCCCATGCGGCCGTTCCCGTGGGAAAAGTTCCGTCGACCGGCATGGCGCTGACCGGCAAGGAATCGCCTTCTCCGGAAATCATTTTGGCCAGCACGGTACGCATGAACTCCGGGGCCTTGTGGCTTACCGTGGGTGGAATGTCGCGGTTGGAGGAAGCGGCGGAGGGCAATTCGATTTGATGGAGATGGCCCAAAGTTTGGTCCACCGCCTGGATATTCTTTTGGACGATTTCCTCGCCCTTGCGGCTGTAGGACTTGCGAATGCTTTTCTTGATGGCCTCGATGGCCTGATCCTTGGGCAGCACCCCGGAGATGGCGAAGAAGCACACTTGCATCACGGTATTGATGCGGTTGCCCATGCCGTTTTCCTTTGCCACCTGCACGGCGTCGATCACGAAGAAACGCGCGCGCTTGGCGATCAAGGCGGCCTGTACGCTGCGAGGGAGCGAGTCCCAGGCCTTTTCGGTCGGTTGTTGTGAGTTGAGCAAGAACACGCCGCCTTGGACCAACGCTCCGACCATATCGAACCGATCCAGGAAGGCCGGCTGATGGCAGGCCACGAAATTGGCGGAGGTAATCAGGTAGGTGCTCCGGATGGGCCGCGGGCCGAATCGCAAATGTGAGGTGGTGCTCGATCCGCTTTTCTTCGAATCGTACACGAAAAAACCCTGCGCGTAGTTATCCGTATTCTCGCCGATAATCTTGATGGAGTTCTTGTTGGCTCCCACGGTGCCGTCCGAACCCAATCCGTAGAAAATGGCGCGGATGACATCGGGCGATTCGATGGAGAAATTCTTGTCGAAATCCAGCGAGGTATTGCCGACGTCATCGTGGATGCCCACGGTAAAATGATTCTTGCCTTTCGAAGCCATGCTGTTTTCGAAAACAGCCTTGACCATGGCGGGCGTGAATTCCTTGGACGATAAACCGTAACGGCCCGTCAGGATGCGGGGTATGGCCGCGCGCAGGCCTTCAGTGAAGGCTTCGTATAACGCGGATGTGACGTCCAGGTACAACGGATCGCCGCCCGCTCCGGGCTCCTTGGTGCGATCGAGCACGGTGACGGTTTTCACCGAGGCGGGCAAGGCTTCCGAGAAATGCCGGAAGGAGAAAGGCCGGTACAGCCGGACTTTGAGGACGCCGGTTTTCGCGCCTTTGGCATTCATATAGTCGACGGTTTCGATGGCCGCTTCCGCGCCTGATCCCATCATGATGATAACGTGATCGGCGTCGGCGGGGCCGTAATACTCATAAATCTTGTATCCGCGGCCCGTCAGTTTAGCGAACAAATCCATCTTTTCCTGGACGATGTCGGGACAGGCGTCGTAATACGGATTCACCGTCTCCCGGCCCTGGAAATACACGTCGGGATTTTGCGCCGTACCGCGTAACACGGGGCGATCCGAACTCAGGGCCCGGTGGCGGTGATCCATGATTTTCTCGAAGGGAATCATGGCACGCATGGTTTCGAACGATATCATCTCCGCTTTGGAAACTTCGTGAGAAGTCCGGAAGCCGTCGAAGAAATGCAGGAAGGGAATTCGCGTTCTCAAGGTGGCCGCATGCGACACCAAAGCCAAGTCCATGGCCTCCTGCACGGAATTGGAGCACAGCATGGCGAATCCCGTTTGGCGCGCAGCCATCACGTCCTGGTGATCGCCGAAAATGGACAGCCCTTGCGCCGCCAGCGAACGTGCGGTGACGTGCAGGACCGTGGGCGTCAATTCCCCCGCCATCTTATACATGTTGGGGATCATGAGCAACAAGCCCTGGGAGGCCGTGAACGTCGTGGTCAGGGACCCGGTTTGCATGGCGCCGTGCAAGGCTCCGGCCGCACCGCCTTCGCTTTGCATTTCCATCACCGAGGGAACCGTGCCCCAGATGTTTTTCTTGCCCGCGGACGCCCACGCGTCGGACCACTCGCCCATTCCCGAAGACGGAGTAATCGGATAAATAGCGATCACCTCGCTCACATGGTAAGCGACATGCGCCACCGCCTCATTGCCGTCCAAAGTCGCGATCGCCGTCTGTTTCTCAGCCATGAAAATCTCCTCGGATCCGCGTAGCCACGTGCGCCGCGTCCCTACCCATAAGGTTCTTTAAAATCCGGGATTTCGACGACTGGTTTTTCTTGCCAATCTTACAATCACGATGTCGGATATTCCGGTATTCCTGTCGTTTGGTCCAACCCTTGCCACACCCTGCGGCGAATTCCGTTGTCATTTTTACAAAAACAACGGTGCCAAAACCAAAGCCAAAGTGGCCAGCAATTTGATCAAAACGTGCAGAGATGGGCCCGCCGTGTCCTTGAAGGGATCGCCGACCGTATCGCCCACTACCGCCGCCCCATGCGTCGGATTCTTGCGCCGCTTGCCATCATGGCCGATGATGTATTTCCCGTTGACCTTGCGGCATTCCACCGACTTCTTCGCATTGTCCCAGGCTCCGCCGGAATTGTTCAGGAATAAAGCCATCAAGATTCCGGCGATGGTGCCGACCATGAGCATGGCCGCCACCGTTTGCGCGGCAATCAACTCATCTCCTTTGACGATGAAGGCCCGGAACAAAACTCCGACAGTCAACGGCGCCAACACCACCAATAATCCTGGTAATACCATTTCCTTAAGCGCCGCCGTGGTGACGATATCGACGCAAGTGCGGTAATCCGGCTCGAAGTCTTTCGTGAAATGAATCATGTCGTCTTCGCGGCGGAGGTCGGCGAACTGGCGGCGCACCTCGCCGATCACGCTTTGGGCCGCGCGACCCACCGCCCGCAAGGTCAGGGCCGTGAAAAAGAAGACCAGCATCGCGCCAAGCAATCCGCCGACGAAAATCACGGGCCTGGACAGATCCACCGGGAACGCAGCGTCCACGGCCAATCCCGCGTATTGGATCACTTCGTCGATATAAGCTTGGAACAACAGGAAGGCCGCCAAACCTGCGGAACCGATGGCATAGCCCTTGGTCAATGCCTTGGTGGTATTTCCCACCGCGTCGAGCCGATCGGTGCGAACGCGCACGTCCTCGTGCAACTTCGCCATCTCCACGATGCCGCCGGCATTGTCCGTGATGGGCCCAAAGGTGTCCATGGCCAACACGTAGGCGGCGGAAATCAACATGCCCATGGTGGCCACGGCGGTCCCGAACAATCCCGCGTTCGGCAGTCCGCAGGTTTTGCCCAGGTAGTAGGAGCCCAGCAGGGCGCTGGCCATCACCAGGACGGGCAACGCGGTAGACTCCAGCCCCACGGCCAATCCCGCGATGACGTTGGTCGCGGGCCCGGTTTCGGAGGCATCCACTACGCTTTTCACGGGTCGATAGCGATCCTCGGTGTAATACTGCGTGATGTACACGAGCGCCAGGGAGGCCAAGATTCCGAGCAGGCCGCACAGGAACAAATGCCACCAGGCATTGGGCGCGTCGGGACTGTTGAGCAGGTAATAGGTCGCGCCGCCCAAGGCGACAATAGAAAGCAGCACGGTGATGACGAAGCCGTTGTTCAAGGCGGACATCGGATCCTGTTTTTCCTCGTCCTTGAGCTTCACGGACATGATGCCGCAAATGGACGCGATGATGCCGAAGGCGCGCAGCAAGAGCGGGAACATGATGACGCCGATGATGCCGTGCGAAAATTTCATGCCGTTGCGCAACGCGGTCGAAGCCAAAGTCGCGCCGATAATCATGGCTCCGATATTTTCCGCCGCCGTGGATTCGAACAGGTCCGCACCGCGGCCCGCGCAGTCGCCGACATTGTCGCCCACCAGATCCGCGATCACGGCCGGATTTCGGGGATCATCTTCCGGTATCCCCGCTTCCACCTTGCCGACCAAGTCGGCTCCCACGTCCGCGGCCTTGGTATAAATGCCTCCGCCCAGTTGGGCGAACAAGGCGACGAAGGAAGCGCCGAAGCCGTAACCGACCGTCAACAAGGGCACGCGCTCGGGCTCCACGCCGTTTAAGGTATGAATGAGGAAATACAGTCCCGCCACTCCCAAAAGGCTCATGGACACCACGAGCAATCCCGAAACCGCTCCTCCGCGCAGCGCGATTTGCAAAGCCGAATTGAGGCTGGTCTGGGCCGCGTGCGCCGTGCGGATGTTGGTGCGGATGGAGATCCACATCCCGGCGTAACCGGCCAACACTGAACAAAACGCCCCTAGTAGGAAGGAGACCGTGATCCAGGTCGACAATTTCAAGGCCGTGTCCACCGGATCGAAATCATGGTGATGGCGGATGAAACCGTAACCGACGAACATGAGCGATGCCGTGATCAACGCCATCCAGACGATGGTCCGATTCTGCCTTTCCAGGAACGCTTCCGCACCCGCTTTGATGGCATCGGAAATTTTCACCATGGCCGGCGTGCCGGTTCCGTGCCGCAACACCCACCGGGAAAGATGCCAGGCGAACGCCAATCCTCCCAGGCTGATGGCCATGACGATGAGAAGCAGGCTATTCATGTGTGTGTTCCCCTTTTCCCGATACCACGACTAATGCGTCGTCAACACAAACCTGTCCGCTTTGCACCACCGTCGCGATAATCCATTCCTTCGAAACGGCGCAAGCCTCGGTCATGGCCAGGCCCTGGGCGCACCGATTCCGGCAAACCTTACTCAATTCGGACACGACCAAAACGGCCTTGCCCAATTGCAGCTGATCGCCGACCCGCAGATTGGAAAGATCCCCCGAGGTCACGCAAATGTTCTCGCCGCAACGCCCCAGGACAAAAGCCCGATCCGCTTCCGGGAGTTTATTCACGGCTTCCCAGGAGAGGATGCCCACCCGTTCATGCCACGCGCCATCGGGCACTTCGGGCTCTATTCCCTGCTGCTTGACCAGGCGGGCCCAATCCGTGAACTCCACGCCCCCGTCCTCTTGCGTACGTGAGCACAAGGAAATGATTGATCCGCGGGCTTTTATTTTCCCGGTTTCCGATGTTTGGTCTTGCATGTCGGAAACTCCTTCCCGGGTTTCCCACCCGGCATACGCCCCGGTATCCCGGTGCTGCAAAAAACGTTCCAAGCCTTGGTGGGGACTTAAGGGGTTCCGAGATGACGTATGCGAGGCATTACCGTTCTACTCGTGTTACGGCGAATGGAGGCCAATTCGCACAGGTGATTTTCCATCCCTTCCAAATCACGGGGATGAAATCACATCTTTAGGCGGGATGAAATTCAAAACAGGATCCGATAAACGTCCCAGATAATGCAAAAATGGCACCAGAACTTGCCGAATGGCGCAAGAACAAGCAAGTCCCGGCCCCCCTGAGAATCAAAATGGCTCGATCAAGCGTGGTGCATTATTTGCTCTTGTACTTAAAGGTGAACCACAAAATCTCCATGCTTGCTTTCTT
>JADGQO010000187.1 GCA_017881725.1 Fibrobacteria bacterium | reverse complement strand
GGCCAAAAGAGCCGCGCGAACTCGCCTCAAGGGAGAACCAGGGATATCCGTAACATTGGTGTTACTCCATCTGCTCCCGGAAACAAAGCGAAGGACAATCGATTCCAGAAATTTTGGCCGGGGTTGGTCGCATCCGATTCATCGGTCCGTCCGGGCATTTCCCCCCTTTCCGGGTTAACCAGGTGCAAGCGCGGGACAGCGTATCCGATCAGCCCGCCGCAAAGGGCTCCGGCTAGCACGTCCGAAGGAAAGTGTTTTCCTGACGCGACCCGCAACGCGCCGACAGCCGTGGCCAGGCCCAAAGCGCCGCCCCAGAGGTAAGGCAAAGCCGGCGAATTCGGATGACGCAATTGGAAGGTGTATGCCCCGAATACGGCCGCGGCGAAAGCTCCCGTGGTATGCTCGGACATGAAACTGCTCCGCGCATCACCCGATGTTCTTTCTGAATTCGGCGCCGCATCCGTAAAAACCAACGGCCGGGGATGCATCCTCAAGATTTTTGCTCCGATGCTCACCATCGACGCCGCCGTCACGACTTCTCCGTATAAAACGGCATCCCGCCATGCCTCGGAAAAACTTTCCGCCTTACGGCCAAAATCGAGTGCCGTAAGCCCGACCGGCAATAGGCCTTCACCTAAGATTAATACGTCGCTCGTTCGCGATAACCCCGCAGAAAAGCTCCCTATTACCCATCGATCAAAAGGCGGGATTTCCGAACGACGGAAATCGGCAGGGTCAATTTTTTTTCCCGCCATGTCCCATTCCCAAGCGAAGGCCGCTCCTGCCCCAATGAGTCCTAGACCCAAAAGGGGATAATCCCATCCTGGATGTAATTTATAGATCGGCTCAGTCACCGACATTTCGGGTTGGGCCCCCGGCGTTCCCAGTGCCATCGCCATAAGGAAACCAATGACAATTAGCCAGGAATCGGCCCTACGAATCTGAGGTGTTTCCGTCATGAAATTTTCCGAGGGGTATCGCGATTTTCCGCCGTATGCAGGAAACATCCGTTCCTTATCCGTTCCGCATTTGTTACCGATGCGGTCGGCATTGATGGCCTAGGCCTGGTGTCCCCACGCCGACTCGAACGGCGATCAACAGTTTAGGAAACTATTGCTCTATCCTGTTGAGCTATGGGGACACCGAACCCAGGGTGACGGAAACTTAGAAAATTACCCGGAACCGGCATAATGGAAGGATTGAAGCTAGACTTTCAGCATATGAAAAAATCCTTTCTCAAAATCACACTTAAATTATCCCTGGGCCTGACCGTCCTGTTACCCGAAGTCCTGTCCGCCGCAGCGTCCGCACCAAATGCCGCGGCCTCCGCGCCGAATCCGGCGTTGAAATCCGCCGCTCCTTCAACCTCATCGTCTCCCTCCGGCGCCTATCGGATTGTGCGGACCTTTTCCGTGGCCGGAGAAGGAAGATGGGATTGTCTCTGGGCCGATTCCGCGTCCAACCGTCTCTTCGTAACGCATGGCGATGGCATCCAGGTATTGGATGCCTCGAATGGCAAGGAAGTCGGTTCCATTCCTAACGTAAGGGGCGCGCATGCCGTCGCCATCGCCCCGGATTGCCGGCGCGGGTTTATTACGGCGGGCAAGGACACGGCTGTCGTTTATTTCGATTTGAAAACTTTGGCCACCCTGGGCCGCATCCATGTGGAAGGACTCAATCCGGACATCATTCTGTACGAACCTGCCACGAAAAACATCTTCGTCTTCAATGGAAAATCCCACAACGCCGTCGTCGTCGATCCCGCGCAGGCCAAGGCCGTCGGAGTGATCAATCTACCGGGCAAGCCGGAATTCGCCGCCGCCGACGGACAGGGTAACGTGTATGTCAACTTAGAAGACAGCAACCGCGTTGTCGTCTTGGATGCGCGCGCGCTGCGCGTAACCCGGCAATGGAGCCTCGCTCCCGGCGAGGGTCCCAGCGGCCTCGCCATTGACGCCGCGAAGGGCCGCTTATTCAGCGCCTGCGA
The DNA here is from genome assembly GCA_017881725.1 of Fibrobacteria bacterium. Classification (GTDB taxonomy): domain Bacteria; phylum Fibrobacterota; class Fibrobacteria; order UBA11236; family UBA11236; genus Chersky-265. The sequence continues at coordinate 40,694 of JADGQO010000187.1, read as the reverse complement.
CAACCGCCTGCTCGTGATTTCCGACTATCGGTCGGGCAAGGTCATCGGAACAGCGCCCATCGGGTCGCGCGTCGACGGAGCCGAGTTCGATTCGCAATGGCGGCGTGTATATACTTCCAACGGGGACGGCTCGATTTCGGTGATCGGGGAGGACGAGAAAGGCGGCTATGCGCTTCTATCTACCATTCCCACTCAAGCCGGCGCTCGCACCTTGGCGCTCAATGCCAAAACCCACCATTTATATTTACCCACTGCGGATTTTGGACCGACTCCAGAGGCAACGGCGCAAGAACCTAAGCCGCGGCCCGCTTTGAAACCCGGAACCTTCCGCATCCTGGACGTCGCGGTGACTCCGTGAGCGACATCTAAAACTGTAGGCAAAAAAAAGCCCGGGCTACCTTGAGTCCGGGCCATGATGGAGCGGGACCTCCTTCTCAACCCGACACGTCGACCTGATCTCCCATTCCGGCTGCCGCGCCCCCTCGATTGGACTTCGCCTGTTCCCGGGCTTCCTGGGCGGCGCTCTCCTGTGCTTCCTCGGATTTCTTTTCCACAGCCTCCTGTGACGCACGGTTTGCATGTACCTGGCTGGTGGCGACCGATCCGCCTCCGGTTGAACTGACCTGCATGTCCTGACCCCTTTCGGGCGCAACGCACCCTGGTTATTTATCGGCAAAATTTCTGGGACCTTTAGGACAACCTTTTTCCAGGCGAAGTCCTCCCTTTCCTAAAATTTCTGAATTTTCCCAAAATTTGGGAAAACTTCCGATTTTGGGTTGGATATGACGATTATTTATCACAAATTTTTTCATATTTTAAATTATAATTCAATATATGAAACTCCTGGATTCCAATTTGGCCTGTCCATCCTGCCATGAAGCCTTGCAGCCTAAGATCCTGGCTTGCCCACATTGTGAAATCAAAATGGAAGGACCATTCCAGTTTAACGAGTTCGCTTTGCTCAGCGCCGAGGACCTCCACTTTCTTCGCATCTTCGTCCGATCGGAAGGGCGAATTCGGGACATGGAGTCGGCCTTGGGATTAAGCTACCCGACCATTCGGGCGAGGATCACCGCCTTGAAGCATAAACTGGCGGGAGACGAAAGCGAAACGATTCCGGAACCGCACAGCACCGGTGGAGATCCAAAACTGAACCCAAAATCGAACGGCGAACCCAGTGAATTAACCGGGGATGTGAGAGCCGTCTTACAAGGATTGGAAGCGGGAAAAATCCCGTTTGCAGAGGCCATGGAACGCATCCGCCGTTTGAAAATAAAATCTTGAGGAGCGGGGAAAATGAAACAGGAAATCCAACGCGTACTGCAAATGAACAAGGACGGCAAGCTCACCGACGAACAGGCCGCGGAACTGATTGAAGAATTGTCCCACGGTAACACGCATGCTACGCCAGGATCAGGCGCGCAACTGGACTGGAATATGTCGGATCTGATGGGGCCTTTGTTTTCCAAATTCAACGACTCGCTCAAGTCGGCGTTGGATTCGACTTTTGATTCAAGCAAAGCCGGCAAGGACTTCGGCGCATCACGCGCTCCGGGGCACACGGCCTACACCGCGACCGGCGGCAATAATACCAAGCGCATGTCCCGCCTCGATACTCCGGAAGGTTCGAACTTCCGTTTCACGGACAATGTCCTGCGCATGTCCTCCCTGCGCCGGGTTCGCTTGGATAACTCGGAAATGTGCCGGAATACCATCGATGCGAGCAAGGTGGACGACCTAAATTTCCAGGCCAGTTCGCTGACGGGCGGCGACTTCCGCGCCAGCGCCTTGGATGATTGGGCATTGCGCGACGCGACTTTGGCCGACCTGGCAATCCAGGGTTGCAAAGTCACACGGTTAAAGGTCTTGGGAAGAAGCCGGGTGGAGCGCCTTCGTCTCCAGGGAAGCGCGTTGAAAAGCCTTTCCTTCCTGGAAGAATCGATCATGGAGGATCTCCGCGTCAGCGGCGCCGCGTTAAACGATGTGCGCTGGTCCGGCACCGAATTCCGGAAATGCGAATTGCAAGCCGTGGCCATGGCCGACTCAACCTTTTCGGACAGCCGGCTGACAGGCCTTATTCTGCGCGGCCTGCGCGTTGTCGACACCGCTTGGATCGGATGCGATTGGAACGGCGTGACGATATCGGGATTGGAAAAATGGTCCTGGAAAAAGCAGGGTTTCAAAAACGTCCGCTTTGAAAATTGCCGATTGGAAAAATGCACGTTTACCGATTGCCGCTTCACGAACGTCACGTTGCGCAATTTGACTCTGGTGGACCGTAATTTCCACGACGTGGAGCTTATCGGACAAACTTTGGACGGCGACGAGGCTTTTTTAAAAGCCGTCGGCCAAAGTACGACCCAGCCTTCGTGAATCGCCGTTTGTTACAAAGCGTTACCTTGCGGTAAACTTTTCGACATGGGTTGGATTTATTTTTTTGGAAGAATTGAAATGACTGATAGGAGCATCTCCCCATGACCCGCTTTCCGGTTGATCCTCCGCGTATGCGTGAAATGCTTCTGCACATCGCAATACGCTGCCGCGCCAATGAAGCACTGAGTCGTCCACGTCTGGCCCGCATCCTATTCCAAGCCGACTTTCTGCATTTTCGCCAGAATGGATTTCCGATTACCGGTTATTCCTACCGGCGCGAGGCGCATGGTCCCGCACCGCGCGGCTGGGCGAAATTGCTGAAAGAGCTGGAGGAAAACCGAGACCTTACCTGGGTGGAAAACCCGCATCCTGATGGCCTCCATGTCGCGACACATCCCGTGGCCGGTCGATTTCCGAATCTGCGCATTTTTGACGGGGAGGAAATCGCCGTTTTGGAATTGGTAATTCGGCACTACCAACCTCAGTTCATGCGCCCATTTACTGGAAGGGAACCGGAGGCCGCCGATTTATTGCAGGTGCCTTGGTCCTTCGCCCGTCCACGGGAAGAAATCCCGTATGCCTTGGCCTTATTTGGCCGCATCGATTCACCCGACTGCGAGATCGAAACGATTCCGCGCCGGTTAAACCAACGCCGGGATGAATTCCAGGACGGCGCACATTGGGTGTGGGCGCGCGACTCCGGGAGAGAGACGGCAGGGTCGGCCGGAATGGATTGGATTTCGGAAACCCCGGCTCAATACGCGGATTTATCCCTGCCACTCACAACCGAATCCCGTTGAATCAAAGGGTTTCGTCGCTTTAACAGGATATTGAAAAAGTCCTCGCGTGACTAACCCTCCTCCTGTTGGAGCGCTTGGCCAGGGGAACTAACTTTACCGCTACGGCGACGGCTCTGCGGCACGGCGCCGGCTTTTACGGTTCCGCAGCCAGAGGAAATTTTGCTCACACGCATAGAGGTCGGCCAAAAAAATCCGGCCACCGACTCCCCAGCTCGAAAAGTCCTGTCATCGATCCAAGAAAACTTCCATTTACCCGTTGCACGCGTAGCCGTCATCGCCGCCTATACCTTGGAAATGGAATTGTCGGATTCCGAATCCCGTTCCATCGCCGAAGAGTTGCTGACCGATCCGATTACGGAATCCGTTTCCATTCATAAACCGCTGGCGGGTACCTCGCCGTCGAATTCCGATTTCGACTTCGTCGTCGAAGTGGGCTTCAAACCCGGCGTCACGGACAATGTGGGACGATCCAGTCGTGAAGGCATCGCCGATTTGCTCGGGCGCAAACTTACCGACGAGGATCAAGTTTTCACCAGCCGTCAGTTCCTGTTATGGAGCGGCCAGTCCCAAGCCTTGACGCGCGCCGACGCGGAAATTCTCGCGACGAAACTTTTCGCCAATCCGCTCATCGAAACCTATGTGATCCGTTCTCGGGAAGAATGGAAAAAATCGCCCGGCATCCCGGCCCAAAGCGGTCGAGTCACGTTCAAGCATCAGCCCGAATCCCGCAGCATCGATTTGCCGGATGACGATGCCGGCCTCACCAAATTGTCGGATGAAAAAATCCTGGCGCTAACCATCGCGGAAATGCGCGCCATCAAAGCCTATTATGCCGACCCGGCCCTAACCGCTCGACGCGCCGCCGCCGGACTTCCCGCCGCGCCCACGGACGTGGAGCTGGAAGTGATCGCCCAAACCTGGAGCGAACATTGCAAGCACAAAATCTTCGCCGCCGATGTGGACTACACGGATGAAAAAGGCGAACGTCACGCCATCCATTCCTTGTTCAAAACCTATATCCGCGCGGCCACCGAAAAAGTGAAACCCGTGGCTCCCTGGCTCAAATCCGTTTTCACGGATAACGCCGGCATCATCGCCTTCAGCGACGGCTGGGACATCGCCATGAAGGCCGAGACCCATAATTCACCGAGCGCGTTGGATCCTTATGGCGGCGCCATGACAGGCATCGTCGGCGTGAACCGCGACATACTCGGCTGCGGCATGGGTTGCAAACCGATTTTCAATACCGACGTGTTTTGTTTCGCCTCGCCGTTCTATTCCAAACCCATTCCCGAGAAGCTCCATCATCCCCGGCGCATTTTGAAAGAAGTGCATCGCGGCGTCCGAGACGGCGGCAATGAAAGCGGCATTCCCACCGTGAACGGCAGCATCGTATTCGACGATCGATTCCTGGGCAAGCCCTTGGTTTTTTGCGGCACGGGCGGATTGATTCCTTCCGAAGTCGGCGGGAAACCTTCCTGGCAAAAATCCATCGAACCGGGCGACCGCATCGTGATGGCGGGCGGACGCATCGGTAAGGACGGCATCCACGGCGCGACCTTTTCATCGGCGGCATTGACCGAGGCCTCCCCCACTTCGGCCGTACAAATCGGCGATCCGATCACGCAAAAAAAGTTGGGCGACTTTCTTTTGGAGGCGCGGGACTTGGGATTGTACCGCTTCGTGACCGATAATGGCGCGGGCGGATTGTCCTCATCCTTGGGCGAGATGGCCAAGGAAAGCGGTGGAGCACAAGCGGGTCACGATGGCCAAGGCATCGAAGGAAACCACAGCGGACCTGGCGCGGAAAGCAGCCACGGTGGCGGATGTAAACTGCATTTGGAAAAAGCTCCGTTGAAGTATGCCGGATTGGATCCCTGGGAGATTCTAGTCTCCGAAGCCCAGGAGCGCATGTCCTTTGCAGTTCCGACGGAGCATTTGTCGGCCTTTATGGAATTGGCCGCGCGTCGCGGCGTGGAAGCCAGCGACCTGGGCGAGTTCACGAACGACGGTTTGTTCCAAGCTTATTTCCAAGGCAAAGTCGTGTGCAGCCTGGACATGGATTTCTTGCATGAAGGCAATCCCAAACTGCATTTGCAAGCGCGCTGGACGCCGCCCCGACATGCCGAGCCGCCGCCGTCCTTTTGGACCGGACGGGATCTCAAGGCTGAGGCCCTGGAATTGCTCGGCGCTTTGAATATTTGCTCCAAGGAAAGCTGGGTGCGGCAATACGATCATGAAGTGCAGGGCATGAGCGTGATCAAACCTTTCGTGGGCGAAAAAGCCGATGGCCCCAGCGACGCAGCCGTCATCCGGCCTTTGTACGATCGCAAGGAAGGCCTGGTGGTCTCGCATGGCATCGTGCCGAGATACAGCGACATCGACGCCTATCACATGACCGCCTGCGCGCTGGACGAAGCCGTCCGCAACGCCGTGGCCGTAGGTGCGCGTCCGGGTTATATCGCCGGCCTGGATAATTTCTGCTGGCCCGATCCCGTGGAAAGCGAAAGCACGCCGGACGGCCAATACAAAATGGCGCAATTGGTAAGGTCCAACCAGGCGCTCTATGATTATTGCGTAGCCTACGGGTTACCCTTGATTTCCGGCAAGGACTCGATGAAGAACGATTACGGCCGTGGCAAGGATCGCATTTCGGTGCCGCCCACCTTGCTCTTCACCGCCATCGCCAAAATCGACGACGTGGAAAAAACCATCACCATGGACGCAAAATCCGCCGGTGACACCGTGTACGTATTAGGTGCGACCCACGATGAAATGGGCGCGTCCGAATATTTCCTGGCGCGCGGCCTGATGGGAAATTCCGTTCCCAAGGTGGATGCGAAATCCGCTTTGGCGTTGTATCACCGCCTCGCCGATGCCATCGAAGCCGGTCTGGTGCGGTCGGCCCATGATTGTTCCGACGGCGGCTTGTTCATCGCCCTCGCCGAAGTGTGCATGGCCGGCAGGCTGGGTGCGAAGGTGGATTTATCCGCGTTGCCGGTTGCGGTCGACGGCGATTCCGGCAGATCGGTCAGCGCGTCTCTTCCCACCGGCGTAAAACTATTTTCGGAAAGCCAAAGCCGATTTGTCCTTACCGTGCAGCCGCAACACATCCCAGCGTTTGAAAAAATCCTGTCCGGTTCCGCCTGCGCGCGTATCGGCCAAATCCAATCCTCCCCCACCTTGGAAATCCGTGACGGCGCCGCCGCAGTTTTTTCCGCCGGACTGGATGAAATGTTCACCTGCTGGCGCAAGCCCTTGGATTGGTAAGCCGCGTGGGAAAAACCACCATCTCGGTAATCACTGGATATGGCATCAACTTCGACTTGAATTTGGCCCACAGCTTCAAGTTTTGAACGGAGTGAAAAAATTCGGAAAAAAAATGCTACTCTCTCCAAACACGTTTCAAAACTCATATAGTGACACAAAATGGATTCGTTCCAAAAATAGAACGGTCAGCCGTTCGATTGGGAGTGCCGCCGGCGCCCCCATGGGATTACCTGGAATGACTTCAAATAATTTTATGACGGCCTCTAAAATTGACACCAACAAACTAACGATTTCTGCTTCCACTTTATCAAATTGCGCCCATCTTGATTTGTCCTTGAATGAAGGATTAGTTAAGGTGGAAGTCGATACGTTAAAAAAATGGTTATGAAAATTGCCGTACAAACCCCAGGCGCGCCCGATATGGAAACTGGATTTACCTACCAACAATTCGAAAAAACTTGGGTTATGCAGGAAACACGATCCAATTTGATGGGAGGGTTTATGACGCTAAAGTATTCCGAATATAAAAAGAAAAAAAACCGCCCCAGAAAAAGTTTCCGACTACTATGAGGATTTTACTGTTGAATGCTAAACTAAAACTAGGTAGTACTTTAATCCTGGCATTTTATTGCTTGATTAATTGCAACGGATGCACCAGTTATTCCAAAAGTCACGTTGTGAAATGGACAGGCGCGTTCATGATTGACAGCATAACCGCAGGCGCAATTCAACTTGAATATACCTCAAAAATCCCCATCGGAAATACTTTTGCAAGCAGCAGTACGTATGGAATCAACCAGCGGCTGTTCACATATAATTTCAAAACGGAAAAATTAACGAAAGTAGCGGATTTAAGCACGGATATGAGCGATGTTCCATGGGGGAACCATTTTGATTTTAACTATCCCAATTTAGCCTATGAAACAATATATAGAGGAAGCCGAGCGTCCGGAATATTTGATTTATCGGGCAATAAAAATATTTTATTCACCCCAATAATTGGGTTTTTGAGCAGTTCCAACAAATATTTTGTGGATAATAGTCGAATCATGGATCTTAAATCAAAAGTTACTACAGCCATTTTGAATACTGAAGCTGATTTATTTTATTTCGATGATAATACCAACACAGCATTTGGTATGGTAACAGCTCTCAGACAACCGCCATACTCTATTGTTGCTTATCAAGGAGCAAAAGTGACTCCGGAAACATTAGGTGTACTTAAGTACTGGGATAGAATTGGTAGATCTAGACCAAATGGGGATGTTTTTTTTCGAATATATACGCCAACAAAAGTTGGGGAGCTACGCCTGTCCTCTCTCCAATCAGGGAAAGTAGAATTCGACAGTTTGGACATCGGATCGATTTATAATGGCATGAACTCCTTCGACTATGACTCTATATCCGGCAATAGCATTTCTATTTCATTCGCGACCAAAGATCAGCTTGCGGGTTTGACCATTGCGAACTTATACGGAAAATTTCAAGCTACAAATATATCTGCGAATATTCAGGAGGATTATTAGTGCACCCCTCCTTTGAACTGTCCGTTCTGATCCGGACAGGTTATATTGCCCACCATGCGCCGTATTCTATGGCCCATGGAAATCAATTGGCAGGGCAAGCACTTCGACGGTTTAGGCCGCCGGGTTTTGCTCGTCTACTAGGCGAATATTAATGTTATTGTCGTTCACCCACCTCAAGCCTTTGGATTGGTAATCCCCCATGCAAAAACCCACCGTCGCCGTCATCACCGGATATGGCATCAACTCCGACGCGGAGCTGGCCCACAGCTTCAAGCTCGCGGGCGCGGATCCGCTGCGCGTGCATATCAACGATTTAATCGCCGGCAAGCCCTCGCTGTCCGGCTTCGACATCATCGCCGTGCCGGGTGGATTCTCCTTCGGCGACCATATTGCCAGCGGGCGCGTCTTCGCCAACAAATTGAAACACTCCCTCGCCGACGCCTTGCGTGACGCCGCCCAACAGGGCGTGCCCATGATCGGCATTTGCAATGGCTTCCAGGTGCTCGTGAAGCTGGGGCTGCTCCCCGGCGGCCTGAGAAAGTCCGCCGATAAAGCGGATCTGTTCCGCCAGGACGCCACCTTGACCTTCAACGATTCCGGCCGCTTCGAAGATCGCTGGTGCCATCTCGCCGGCGACTTGGAAAGCCACTGCATTTGGACGCGCGGCATCGCACGCATCTATTTGCCCATCCGCCATGGCGAAGGCAAGTTCATCCCCCGCGACGCCGAATCGCTGGAAGCCTTGCGCCGTAACGGTCAAATCTGTTTGCGTTATTGCACCGCGACGGGCGACAATCTTGGTGAAGGCGAATCCGCCTATCCCGCCAATCCCAACGGATCGGTCGATCATATTGCCGGCGTGTGCAGTCCGGACGGTCTCATCTTCGGATTGATGCCCCATCCCGAAGCGCATATGCTGGCGACCAATCATCCCCAATGGCAGAAGCTGGGCCTCCGCGGCGAAGGCGAAGGCATCCGGATTTTCCGCAACGCGGTGGAATACGTGGGTTCCCGGAAACTGGCTAAAGCGGGTTAGACCGCCAGGTCAGAATCGGAATCACCCGGCGGCGACGACGGAGCATGAGGCCTAACGGCGAACGCTCCGTTTATGTCTTGAACCAGCGCAGCCGGTAAACGGATTTGTTGGTCCTCACGGTGGCGAAATAAACGCCCGACCGCAGCGAGGCGGAAAAGCCCATGCGGCCTTTCCCCTCCGGAGTCAAACCGGAAACGGTTCGGCCGCGCCAGTCGCAAACGGTTCCTGACAACAGCGCCTCATCCCCCATCCCCGTCACCCACAAGTTACCCTGGGCGAAAAATGCGGCCACCCTGCGTGTGGAAGCTGCGCGTTCAGCCAAGGTACGCACCGGCGTGGGTTTCACCTTTTGAATGGCGGCCGAAGCGTCCAATTTTCCCGCACCCCACAAGGAGTTGGGCGAAGCCAAGGTTCCGGTGTTCGCGTCCTGATAAGCCGTTTGCATCAAATACTGTTTCGCTTGCGCCGAGGTCAGTTTGGGATTGGCCTCCAGCATCAGCGCGATGACGCCCGTGGCCACCGGAGCCGCCTGGGAAGTACCTTCCACGGCCATGTATCGTCCGAAATTCGTGCTTGGATTAGGCCAGATGGCGATGGCGGGCAATTGCCATTGATAGGGCTGGGTAACCGCCGAACTCAATGCGGCGACGATTATGCGTCCCGGAGCGCAAAATTCCGGTTTGATACGCCCGTCCAGCGTAGGTCCGTGACTCGACCAAACCGCCAATTCACCTACTTTTTGATTCACCAGGTCGGAATGCGAAACGCCCGAATAATCGACGATTACGTTTTTAGACACATAGGCGCCTACGGATATAATGCTCTTGGACGTTCCCCCGATTTCACTGATAGAAAGGTCGTTATCCCCGTCCTTGAAGCCCTTGATTCCCAGACTCATGAAAGGACCGCCGTTAGCGCTCCAGGTATTCACCAATCCCGCGCCAACCAACCGGAAACCGGCCATCAAGCCGGCCATGTCGGAGGCAGAATCCTTGCCCGTCGGCAGAACCACTAATTCAACATGAGGCCTGCGGTTGAATGGGTTGGAATTTTCCTTGGCATAATTCACGATCAGGGAAACGGATTTCTTGGTATTCGGATTGGTCCACAGCACCGTATCCAGGACGGTTTTCGCGACTCCGCTGGTCGCTATGTAAACCGATGAGACGGTGTAATTGCCGCTGGCGGAATCGACCAACATGACCTGGAATTTGAAGGTCTTACCCGTCTCGCCCCATAAATCGAATACTGCGGGCAGCGCCGTAAAGGAACCCAGGGTATCGGTAGCGCCCAAGTTGAAAGTCCCATGTACTTTCTTGTCGCCGTCGTTGCCCGCCGCGCCGACGATGATGTGGCCCGGAGCGATGATGGAATCCAGGAAACGATCGAACTGGGACGTGCCGTCATGCGGGCCCACATGTTGGTTGCCCAAACTCAAGTTAATGACGCACGGCAGCTTGAGGGAATCCGCCACGTGGAAAATCCATTCGATGCCGTAAGCAACATTGGTTTCCAGGTCGGAGGTATCGTTCTTGGTGCTGAGATTCACGCCGATCAAGTCCGCTTCAGGCGCGGCGCCGTAATAGTTGTTGTTGCGATTGGATCCGGCCGCGACGCTGCCGACATGGGTGCCGTGCAAATCCGTTTCATGTTGTCCGAAGGTCGGATCGGCCTGCAATTGGGACTGGTAGCGTACCTGGCCCATTCCGAAGGGCGCGTTTTTTTCCTTGGGCAGATTGGGATCCCATATTGCCAGGAAACGGGTTTTTCCGGCCGTATCCAGGAAAGCAGGATGATGCGTGTCGAATCCGAAATCGACCAATCCGACCAAGCACCCCTTGCCGTTCAAGCCGGCGGTATTCGGCGCAGGACCCCAATTCAAGACGCCATCGATACGGCTCAATTGCCGGGTAGCATCCATGGTACCCCGAACTTTACGCGGTAATTTTACTTCCAATATTCCAGGCACATCCGACAACAACGCGAAGCTGGCGGCATTGCCTTCCAACGCGGCAAAGCCCTTATACACATGGGTTACCATCCACCCGTACGGTCGTAAGGAGGCATCGTCAAAATCCGGAGCCAAGCTGGCCCATGCGGTTTGGCGTTCGCCTTTCGGCGGCAAGTCGTAAACGGAAATCGCACTGGGTTTCGACAGCGCCGGCCGCGCGCGGTCGAGTTGAAAAACTCCTTGGCATCGGCCCAATTCGCGGGCGATGGGCGGAGGTCCTTCCCAAAGCGGACCGGCAAGTAAATAGGATATTCCCACCAACGCGATTTTACATGACATGCCAGTCCCGCTAAAGAGATGCAACATCCTTATTTTACCTCCAAGCGACCATGGAACGTCAGGGAATATATGTCCCGAATTGGCGATATCCGATGAGATATTCGACTTATTTGGAGTGTTCCTGCATACGCCGAGTACCCAGTTCTCTTTCCAGGATGCCGGTCAGCTCCTCCAAAGCACGGTTGAAATCATCGTTTACCACGGTATACTCGTACTTGCCTTCACGGTATGCGAAATCCAGTTCCCGGTTGGCGTTTTGGAGACGAATGCGAATCGTTTCTTGGGAATCCGATTGGCGACCGATCAATCGTCTTTCCAGCTCCTCTAAATTGGGGGGGGCGATAAGAATACCCAGGGCGTCCGGAAAAGCCTTGTCGAAATTCACCTTGCCGTAGACATCCAGATCTAAAATGATCGAGAAACCCTGTTGCAGAGCCTGTAAGATGGGCGCACGGGGCGTCCCGTAAAAATTCCCATGCACCTGCATGTGCTCCACCAGTTCGTTGCGGTCGATCATCTCCTTGAATTCAGCGAGGGTCTTGAAATAATAATGGTCGCCTTCCGATTCTCCCGGCCGAGGCGGCCTCGTCGTGGCGGACACGGAGTATCTCAGTTTCGGGAACCGCTTCATCAGGGCGTCTTTTAGACTGCTCTTCCCCGCTCCCGATGGAGCTGAAAACACAATCAACTTGCCGTGTTCAGCCATTATCCTTTTTCTTCTCCTTGCTCAAACGCTCCATGAAAGGAATGTTCAGGAGAAGCTCGTTTTTCTTGCCTTTGTTCATGTCGTTTTGATGCGCCTTTTCGCGGGTCAGACGTTCCTGTTCTTTCACGCGAAGGGCCAATTGCACCTCGCGGCGGATGATTTCTTCCACCCGGTTGAGTCCGTATTCGAGATTGGCCACGGTTCGGATGATAATCATGAAAAGCCCTAACAGCTCCAGGGAAAGGATGATGGCAAAAACGATCTCCACTTTGATTTCAACGGTCATCGTATTCCGCTTCTTGAGTCGCCGAAAGGATCCTTTGCGCAGACGGAGAAGGTTGCGATCCCGTCGGTACCCAATTATATCTTCTTTGGAAACCCCTTTCAAAGCCTCGATTGCCGAAGGCGAGGGAAAAATTTCTATTTGAACCCGGACCATCCATGCTGACTGAACGCTCCCTACCTGCCCGTCCGAACTTTTCGCCCGATCGCCGCTGGGAAGATTCCGGTGTCGAGGCCGCTTTGGCGGCCAAGTATGTCGCTTTAAGGAGTTTGTTGGGCCGGGGCGACGGTGGAGTTATCGGTTTCTCCGGCGGCGTGGACTCGACCTTTCTCGCCGCCGTAGCCCGCGATGTGTTGGGACGGGATCGCGCGATTTGCGGTTTGGCGGTCAGCCCTTCCTTGTCAGACCATGATCATCGGGAAGCCTTGCAATTGGCAGGATATCTCGATTTGAAGTTGATCGCCTACACCGGCACAGAGTTCGAGAATCCGCAATATGTCGCCAACGGTCCGGATCGCTGCTTCCATTGCAAACAGGATTTGTTCACGCACCTGCTTCGCATCGCGGAGGAAAACAACCTGCCGGAAATTTTTTACGGAGCCAATCTGGATGATGGCTTGGACTTCCGTCCGGGTCATCGCGCCGCGCGACTGCGGGGCGCACGCGCTCCCTTAGCCGAAGCGGGCATGACCAAATCCGATGTGCGTGAGCTGTCGCGAGCTTTCGCGCTGCCCACTGCGGACAAACCGGCATCGCCCTGTCTCAGCAGCCGAATTCCCTACGGCCAAAAAGTGGAACAGTCAAAACTGGCCGCCATCGAGGCGGGTGAAAGCATCTTGCGTGAGCGGGGTTTCCGCGAAGTCAGGCTCAGGCATTTCGGCGCTTCGGCCCGCGTCGAGGTGGGCAAGGAAGAATTGCCGCGCCTGCTGGGAACTGAGGAAGGCCTGGAGATCGAACGATTACTTAAAAATCTGGGCTTCCAGGAAGTGGTGTTTGATCCGCAGGGTTTTCGCAGCGGGAACTTGAACGAACAATTGACGGAGGTCCAGCGCCTTTCGGCCACGGGGCCTTGACCCGAATTTTCGGCTCGCCCGTCAAAAAGCCGCGCGTCTTTCAAAAAGCTGCGTACCTCTTAGAAAGCTGCGCGATAGGTCGCCAATAGGTCCGCCGTATTCACCGGAATCAAGTTGGTCGCGTGGCAAGTATCGGCGAAGGCATCCTCTGCAAGCATCGCCAGGTCGGCTTCCGGAATTTTATGCTGACGTAACCCTAAAGTTACCCCCAGGGCAAGGATGAAACTACGGCAGGACTGGGACAACGTCACCTGGCCCCAACCGGCGTCGCGGAATAGTCCGAGCAAAACCGCCAGTCTGGCACGGGCCTCCTGAGAAAGCGGTGCGGATTCCAAAAATGCCAGCGCATCCGGCAATAGCAGGGCGTTGGCCAAGCCGTGGTGGGTATTGTAATGGGCGGAGAGCGGATGGGCCAGGGAATGGACCATGCCCAGTCCTTTTTGAAACGCCGTGGCGCCCATGGCGGCGGCGATTTGCATCGCTCCGCGCGATTCCAGATTGGACCCTTGGGCGAAAGCCACGGGCAAATGCTTCAAGATCAAACGGATGCCCTCCAAGGCCACGCCGTCAGCGAGGGGATGGAAGCTGGGGACTAAATAGGCCTCCAGGCAATGGGTCAACGCATCGATGCCGGTGGCTGCGGTAATATGCGCGGGCAATCCCGCAGTCAGTTTAGGCTCAAGGACGGCAATGTCCGGCAATAACTTGGGATGAAAAAAAATGGTTTTCTTGCCCGTTGCCCGCAGGATGATGACGCCCGATCGTCCCACTTCGCTGCCGGTGCCTGCGGTGGTGGGAATGGCATATAGCGGAGGCATGGGATTGACGACCAGCTTGTCCCCGCCGATGGCGTCGTCATATTGCGCCAAGGGACCAGGGTGCGCGGCCATCAAGCGGATAACTTTCGCTACGTCCATGGGACTTCCGCCGCCCAAAGCCACCAAGGCGTCGCAACCGGCAGCCCGATAGGCGGCCAGGCCTTTTTCCACGTCTTCTTCAACGGGATTGGGATGCACTCCGTCGAACACGGTAACCTGTATGCTACCTGGCTTTGCGGCCGCCTTTAGGGCCGCGGCCACGGTGTCGGCCAACCCGGCCTTGACCAAGGTTGCGTCCGTCACAAGCAGAACGTGGCGGACCGAACCGGCCACGCGACCGGCCCAGGCCTCCAAGGCACCGGAGCCGAACAGGATGACGGTGGGAAAGTTGAATTGCTGCATGTCGTATCCACCTTACGCCTTAGATGATTTCGAAATATCGGCTGAGTTGCCAATCCGTGATCTGCTTTTCGTGCTCCCGCACTTCCCATTCCCGGCTGGCGGCGAAATGCTCCACGAAATCCTTGCCGAATAAAAGGTCCGCTTCGCGCGACGCCCGCAGGTTACGCAGGGAATCACGCAGGTTGCCGGGCAATTGGAGTTCTTCGGGCAACTTGTCCTGGACCTCGTAGGCGCTGCCTTTGACCGGCGCGCCCAGAGCCAGGCCTTTTTCGATGCCCAATAAACCGGCCCCGATGGTAGCCGCAGCCACAAGGTAGGGATTGCCGTCGGCCGCGCCCAGGCGGAATTCCACGCGCTGGGATTTTTTTCCGCCGGGAATGACGCGCAGCGCCGTAGTCCGGTTCTCTACGCCCCAAGTGGCGCTGGTGGGAGCCCAGGCGCCCTTGACCAGGCGCGTGTAACTGTTGATGGTGGGAGCGCAGAGGCAGAGAAACGGCTTTAGGAATTTCTGCATGCCGGCCACGTAGCTTTCCATCAAAGGGCTCATGCCCTCGCGGCCGCCGGACTTGTGAAAGACGGGGTCTCCGGTTTTCAGATCGAAAAGGCTTTGATGCAAATGGCCGCTTTGCCCCGGATAATTGAGGGACCATTTGGCCATGAAGGTGGCCATCTTGGATCGTTTCTGGAAAAACACCTTGGTAAAGGTTTTGAACAAAGCCGCGTTGTCGGCTCCACGCAGGGCGAGATCGGGCGCCAACGCCACCTCCATCACGCCTGGCCCCGTTTCGCAATGCAAGGCTTCGATGCCGATGCCCAACGAGGCGTGATAATCCAGCAAGGCGTTGTATAAATCCGATTCCACCGAATTGCGCAATATGGAATAGCCGAAGTTTCCGGGCGTGAAGGGCGTCAAATCCTGGTAGCGCTTTTGTCGGACCGAATGCGGTGTCTCGTCGAAGACGAAAAATTCATATTCGAACCCGATCTTGGCTCCGAATCCCATGGCTGCAGCCTTGTCCAAGACCCTTTGCAAAACACTGCGCGGACACAACGCGTGGCGACCTATGCCCTTCGAATTGACGAACTCGCCCAGGAAAAAAGGAATCCCCCCTTCCTCGACCAAAGTCCTTTCCGTTGCAAGATCCAAGCGGAAGGGCGCGTCCGGAAACGCCGTGTGCCATCCCGTATAGCTGACATTGTCATACAGCTTGTCGTCCATGTCCCAACCCAAAACGCAATCGCAAAAAGTCCCGCCGTCCTTGGCGACGGAAGCGAACTTGTCCATCGACACATACTTTCCGCGCATCACGCCGTCGATATCGGACAAGGCCAGCTTGACCCGATTGATTCCCTGTGCTTTCCAAGCCGCGAGTTTTCGGTTCCAGAGCGCGGAGGCCTCGGCAGGGTTGGAGGATTCGGGAGTCTCGGAAGCTTCGGCGGGACCGGCGATTTTCGGTAGGGACTTTCTATCCCCTGCGGATTTTTTATCCCCCCCGGATTTTTTATCCGGCGCGGACCTAGCTGTACCGATTTTAACCGGTGGATTTTTTTTCGCCTTAGGCATGGTCCCTCGCTTCATGGAAGTCGGAAGTGGATGGCTTTGCGCCGGGTCAACGAATAAAAACCGAATCGCGACAAGGTGGTCCCGCGCCCGCTGTCCCGCACTCCGGTCCAGGGCAGGGCCGGATCGAGATAATCGCATCGGTTCAAAAACACGGTGCCGGTATCCGCTCCGGCGGCGAACCGTTCGGCCCGTTCCAAATTCCGGGTGTAAATTGCGGAAGTCAATCCGTAGGGGCTGTCGTTCACCAGGCGCAAGGCCGTTTCATCGTCGGTAACGGACATGATGGGCAATATCGGTCCGAAATTTTCCTCCCGCATCACGCCTAAGGAGTTGTCCACCTGAGTCAAAATGGTCGGCTCGAAGAAAGTCGCCTTGCCAATCCTGCGCGACTTGCCACCCGCCTCGACTCTGGCGCCCGCCGCGCATGCCAACTCCACCTGCGCCTGCATCGCCTCGGCGGCCTTCGCCGTCGCCAACGGTCCCATGGTGGTTTTCGGATCCATCGGATCCCCCAGCACGTATTCGGACACGGCCTTTTTCGCAGCCACAAGGAAAGCGGAATACCGGTCGGCATGCACGTATACCCGCTCGATGCCGCAGCAGGATTGGCCCGCATTATACATCGCCCCATCCACCAAATCCGCCGCTGCTTTGTCGATATCGGCGTCGGCGGCAACATAGGCTGCGTCTTTCCCGCCCAGTTCCAGGTTGCAATCGATGAACCGCGCCGAAGCGTGTTTCTGCACCGTTCGCCCTCCCTCGACCGATCCCGTGAAGACAACGTGATCAATTTCGCAAGTCGCTATGGCCCGTCCCAGGTCCTCATGGCCGGCCAAAACCGACTGTAACACATCGGTTACGGGCCCCAGTTTTCCGAAAGCTTTCGCGAAATGTTCCCCGATGGCGGGAGTCAAGCTGCTGTGCTTGAGGATAACCGAATTGCCCGCCAGTAGTGCCGTCGCCAGGCCGTTAACGGCCGTCAGCAAAGGGTAATTCCAGGGCGCGATAATCAGCACCACGCCTAACGGCATATGTTCGATGCGGCGTGTGAATCCCGGCTTCGGAGGCAAGGATTCCGGAGCCAGGGTCGACTCGGCGATGGACAACAAATATTCGGCCCTTTCGAACAGGCCCTGGATTTCATTTTCACTTTGACGAAGTGGTTTCCCCATTTGCAGAGTGATGTCTCGAGTAACCTCCGCAGCATGGATCTTGAAATACTGCAAGCCTTCCCGGAAAAGTTTCACGCGCTCGGCGACGGGCACATGCCGCCAGGCCTGCGCGGCGGCTTTGGCAATGTGGATGCATGATTGGAGCGCGGAAAAATCCGCTACGCGATACTCTCCCGCCGGTTCCAGGGTAAAGGGATTCGTCGCCGCCAAGTTCTTCATTCCAAAACCTCAATCCGGACGATGGGGAAACCATCATGCCACTATCGGACGCATCAAATTGCAATCCAATTATAAACTACCCGAGGGATGGTTGAAACGGAATTTAAATGATGAAATGGACCGGAAATCTGGGTGACCTTTGCTTCTGGTTTACGAGGTCCGAAACTGAGGATGTTTCTCGACGGCTAAACGAAAACGCCGCACTCGAAATATGCGCGGGTGGCCGGACTTATGACACAGACACGGTGACGCTCGATTCGCCTAAGGCGTTTACGTTGGAGGTCCCAACTTTGTACTCCCGTGGAAAATCGTACTCGCTTGGATAAATTGTTCGACTTTGACGGATTCAGTCATTTTTGTGGGTGAAAGTCGGCACTTACCCCGATTTTTACCAACTTAGTGCCATTTGAAATTAAGGAAAACGCCGCTTTTAATTATTTTTCCCCGGACCCTAAATGAATGAAAACAAGACCTAAGGAGTTTTGAATTGGAAAACGCCAAATTACAGAGAATAGCCAACAATATCCGCATCCTTTCCGCGGCCATGCCCGAACAAGCTAAATCCGGTCATCCCGGCGGACCCATGGGCGGCGCCGATTTCATGGCCATTTTGTATGCGGAGTTCCTTCGCTTCGACCCCACCGAAATGGGTTGGGTCAACCGCGACCGCTTCTATTTGGACGCGGGGCACTTGTCCTCCATGTTGTACAGCACATTGTCCACCCTCGGCGCGTACAGCATGGACGAATTGAAAAATTTCCGTCAATGGGGATCGCCCACTCCGGGCCATCCGGAATTTGAAATCCATCGGGGCATTGAAAACACGTCAGGACCGCTGGGACAAGGCCATGTCATGGGCTTGGGCGCGGCGATGGCCGAGCGCTTTCTGCGCGCCCGCTTCGGCGGTTGGATGGAGCACAAGACCGTCGCCTACATTTCCGACGGCGGCGTGGAAGAAGAAGTATCCCAAGGCGTGGGACGCCTGGCCGGACATCTCGGCATGGCCAATTTCATCATGTTCTACGATTCCAACGACGTGCAGCTTTCGCATATGACCAAGGATACCATGTCCGAGGATACCGCGAAAAAGTACGAGTCCTGGGGTTGGCGCGTGGAAACGGTCAGCGGACATGATTTCGATGCCATGCGCGGCGCACTCAAACGCGCGTGGGCGGAAAAATCCAAACCCACCTTGATTATCGGCAAGACCATCATGGGCAAAGGCGCTGTCAAGGCCGACGGTACGCCCTATGAAGGCTCCCCGAAACTTCACGGCAACCCGCTTTCCAAGAGCGAGGCTTCCTTTGAGGAGACCATCCGTCACTTGGGCGGTACCCCTGAGAATCCCTTCCAACTTTTCACCGACGTGGTGGAAGCCATGGCCGTGGTGAAGTCGGAGAAAGTCGCGGCAGCCAAGGTCCTCAAGGACAGCCAGGCGGAATGGGCCAAGCAGAACCCGGAATTGTCCGCCAAGTTCAAGCGTTTTTTCAGCGGCGAACTGCCCGCATTGGATTTCGCGTCCATCGAACAGAAGCCCAACGAAGCGACGCGCGCGGCGTCGAAAAACGTGTTGGCGTATTTGGCCGACAACCTCGACAACATGATCGTGGCTTCGGCGGATTTGGCCGACAGCGATTACACCGAAGGGTTCCTGAAGAAGACCAAGATTTTCACCAAGGACGATTTCTCCGGAGCCTTCCTGCAAGCGGGCGTGGCGGAATTGACCATGGCCGGCATCCTGACGGGCATGGCGTTGCACGGCGGCGTGATTCCCGCCGGCGGCACGTTCTTCGCGTTTTCGGATTTCCAAAAGCCCGCGGCGCGTTTGGCAGCCTTGCAGGGCGCGCATGTCATCTATATCTGGACACATGACGCTTTCCGCGTCGGTGAGGACGGTCCCACCCATCAACCCATCGAACAGGAAACGCAAATCCGTCTCCTGGAGAAAATGGCGAATCTCGAAGGCCACCGTTCCTTCCTGGTTCTCCGCCCGGGCGACGGCGCGGAAACCACTTCGGCATGGAAATTGGCATTGGAAAGCAAGGTGCCCGCGGCCCTCATCCTGACTCGCCAACCGGTCACGGATTTGCCGACCAAAGGGGCGCGCTATTCCGAGGCCATCGCCGGCTCGTCCAAAGGGGCCTACGTATTGACGGACGCGACCGACGCGCAAGGCAAGCCCGTAAAGGCCGATCTGATTTTTGTCGCGAATGGATCCGAAGTTTCCTTGTTGGTGGAAGGCGCCCAAAAGCTGGTCCAAAAGGGATTGAAGGTCCGCGTGGTCTCCGCTATTTCCGAAGGGTTGTTCCGGGATCAGTCCGCCGAGTACCGTGAGAGCGTGTTGCCATACGGAGCGCCGATTTTGGGTTGGACCGCAGGCCTGCCCGCAGCCTTACAGGGCTTGGTGGGACCGCTGGGCAAGGTCTACGGCATGTCCCGTTTTGGAGCCTCCGCGCCTTTCAAGGTGTTGGACCAGAAATTCGGTTATACCGCCGATAACGTGGTTCTGGAAGCCGAAAAATTCCTGGCCGAGTACAAGACCAACGTGAAAAAAATCGCCGCGCTGGGATAATTTCCCAGGGTAACTTCCCGGTTACTGAATTTGCCTTAACAGGGTATTGAAAAAGTCCCCGCGAGCCGTTGCGCTTGCGAGGACTTTTTAATTCACCGTCACGGTAAACGTAGCGGTGAATCCACCGTCATTGCTCGTGGCGCGCACGGTGGAAATTCCCCAGAAAGACGGGTTCAATTTTCCATTGACGATGTTGACGGAGATTCCGGATACCACGGTTAAGGTATACCCCTTGTCGGTCGCGTCGGCGGGAGTCCAAATTAAATCCGGAGCGGTGGGCTCGCTCCCGAATCCACCCGTGAGAGTCATATCGTTCGCGGAGATCCCGGTGACGGATATCACCGGTTGAGTAACCGTGGCGGTGAAAGACGCCATCTTTCCCCCGTCCGTCGTCGTCACCAGGAACGAGGCCGTACCTTGTCCCGCCGCATGCATTTTGTTGCCGACCACGGTGGCGATACCCGCCGTTCCTCCCGAAAGGGTATAGCCCTTGTCGCTGGCAAAAGACGGATTCCAGGACAATGCGGGCTGGACGTCGGCGTCACCTACCCGTAACTGGACATTTATCGCCGCTACACCTTTCACGGGAGCGATCACGGTAACCTGGAAAGTGTCTTTGATCGCCGTACTGTCGGACGAATTCACGATGATGTTAGCGGATCCCGGTCCCACTGCGGTCAGCTCCCATCCATTGGTGATTTTAACGATGGAAGTCGGCGGCGTCCCACCGGGATAGGTTAGGTACCAGTTCTTGTCGGTTGCGTTCACGGGCGAGAAAGTCCATAATGGATTGGGATTAAATAAGGTATCGACGCCGGTCTTCAGCGTTACATTTTTCGTCGTCAAACCCGTCACGGGCACCTTGACCCACACGGTGAATAGGGCGATCTGGTTGGAACCGTCCTGCGCGGAAGCCGTTACTTTCGTCGTCCCGCCCCCCATGGCTCTTAGCTTTTGCCCCCCGGATACGATTTTCACGACAGTCGTATCCATGGATTTGAGCAAGTATGCTTTGTTGGAAACATCTGCGGGCATCCAAACGAAAAGTCCGTTGGGATCCTGGTCCGCCGCTCCCAGCCGCAAGGTATCGTCGCGAGAGGATAAGGTCCGGGTCAAGGAAACGACCGTAACGGTGCAAACAGCCGTGGGCTTATTGCCGTCCAAGGCCCCAACGACCAGAGCCGACTTCCCGGTTTTTAGCGCATTGAGTTTGTCGCCTACGATCGACAACACGAACGAATTCGATACCGATTTAAGCGTGTAATTTTTATTGGTGGCATTCGCTGGGTTCCATTCGATAGCCGGAACGTCCATGCCCACATCGCCCACATTCAGCGTGAAGTTGTGAACGGCCATGGAGACCACGCCAATGGCGTTGGTGTAGACCACTACCGAAAAAGAGGCTGTCGGCCCATCCGAGGTTCGGACCATAACCTGCGCGATGCCGACGGACTTGGCGTGGAGAAGCGTTGCCCCAGGGATGGCCACGATATTAGTATCGCTCGACTCCAAAACGTAGGCATGATTGGTTGAGTTCCCAGGGGACCAAATCAGGGTCGGAGCCATGTCATTGCCGCCCAGGACCAAGCTTACCGAGTCCGCTTGCACCGAGAGAACGGGTATCACCGACGCAAAGACGGTCACCTTGAACTTGGCGATACGGGCGCCATCTGCGGATACCAATTGAAAATTGGATTGCCCGACGCGAAGCGCGGATATTTTATCGGCCATCGGGACGGCCACGGAGGTATCGCCGCTGGTCAATATATAGGACTGGTTGCCGGCGTTCGCCGGATACCAATCGATCGCGGGCTTCTTTTGGGCGCCGACGGCCAGGGAAAATTCGGCGACATGCACCGAGTCCACGTGGATACTGGTATCTGGACGTCCGACGGTCACCAAGAAAGTCCCCTGGAATCCGCCGTCCTGAGTGGTCACCGTGAATTCAGCGCTCCCCATGGCAAGGGGTCGAATCCATCCGCCCTGCTCCTGAGCCACGGTCGGCTGCGACGATTTAAGCGTGTACTTCCTGTTGGTCGCGTCGGCGGGAAGCCAAGTCAATTTGGGCGGAACCGGTTCACCGCCGAAAACCAACATCAAATCCACCCCAGCCAGGCCGGTAACCGCGACGGCCTTCTCCGCGACGTGAACGGTAAACTCCGTGGTATGGCCCTGGCCGTCCAAAGTCAGGGCAACGACATGCACTTGGCCGCTCGATTTGGGATTTACCTTGCTCTTGTCCAAACTTAATCCCGCAATTCCGGTATCCGAGGATATCAAGCGGTAGCGCTTATCGGTGGCGCTCTCGGGAAACCAGTGCATGACGGGCGATTCGGCGGTGTCGCCGATGACCAGAAACATCTCCTCGGTCCAGATGGAATCGCACATAATCACGTCGGGAAATCCCAATACGGTCGCCGCAAACGCCACGCGGTGGCCGCCGTCCAGGGATTCCAAAACGATATTCGCTTTGCCCGCCGAGACCCCGCGCAGCTTTTGACCCACCACCTTCGCCACTTCGGGCTTATCGCTTTGCAGGGAATACTCGCGCAACGAGGCATCGGACGGGGTCCAGATGATCTCAGGGGCTGTATCCCTTCCAACCAATAACGACTCCGGCTTGACGTCTACGGACACGACGCGTTTGCCTCCCGCGACCACCTTCAGGATGAATGAAGCGGTCAGCGTGGAATCGCCCGGAACCACGACGGTGATTTGCGCGCTGCCGGCTTTGCGTGGAAGCATCCGATTGGCCTTGGGCATCACGATGCCGGAATCGGAACTGATCAATCCGTATCCGATACCGGAGGCGATAAGCGGTGACCAGGAGAGCCTTGGCAAGGCCGCCGAATCGCCGATCCACACAACCATGTCCTGGGCGGAAAGGTGGCCCGGGGATATCCGAAGCTGCGCGATAATCCTGGCGTCCGACAGGCATTTGGCAGCAGGTAGCGAACAGGTGGGATAGTACTTTTCCACGCTGTCGGAAACGCCGTCTCCGTTCCCGTCTCGGGTCCAATCATCCCCGGCGTAATCCCCGCTTCCCGGCAGGTAGGGGCTTTCGAAATCATGGTGGCAAGCGAGCATGGCTCCTCCCATGGTTAACGCCGCCGCTACCGTAACTCCTAATTTTTTAAGGGACATTTTCTTCATCCATGCCGTTCTTAAAAACTAAAGGCCAGGACCACGCCCGCCCCCAGCATGGCGATGCCGCCAATGGTTCCGAAAACCAGGGAATTCCGTTCCTTGGTCCGCACCTTGGATTGCAGACTTTCAGCGGATTGCCGCGACCTTGCCATTTGAAATTCCGCGTAGGCCTGGTCCGCGTCTTGGTTGGCCGTATATGCGAGGTAACCGCACACCGTCGCGGCGGCCACTCCCATGCCGACTCCAGCGAAAGTCCAATGCCGAGCCAACACCGGATTGGCGGCTGGGCTCAAATCGTACTCAGACGCTTTGAACAAACTCGTGAAAAATTTGTCCTCGAATTCCAAAAGCCTACGGAAATCATCGCTGGATTTGACCGACCACTCGCGCACTTTCTTTTTTTCCGCTACGTCGTAAAGCGCCAGTTGCAATTGATAGTCGCCGGTTTTGGACATGGAAAGACTGGAGTAGACAAGATTACTGATGTCCATTTTCCCGCCCATCCGGATGATGTTCGAATCCGTCGGTGCAAAAGCCGATTTGTTGATCCCCAAGGCGCCCAGCAACTCCTCCATTTCCTTTTTTCCCATGATGTCGTAATTACGCGAGGCATACAGATGCGTCGCCACGCGCTCGGCCATCATGCGGGAAGGCGTCGTTCCCTCCGCGCTCAAGTCCAGTACGGAAAGCAATCCGCGTTTTTCCCTGCGGCCGGTGCGCAGTTGATCCGGACCCAGGTTCGCGCACACTTGTGCCAGGCTCGCTTCCAAAGCCGCTCCAGGCATTCCCAATTCCTTCTTACGCACGTCTCCGACCCTGGACCAAACCACCTGCGAAGTAGGTGTATGCACCAGATTGAGCGTATAGGCATAGACGTTGTCCAATCCCGTCACCGACCCGAACAAAACAAATTCCGCAGAAAGGATATTTCCCGCGTCAAAAGCGCATTGAAACTCGTGGCATGCCGTATGGGGATCAATTTTGTAATCCTTGAACTTGGCCAAGATGGTGTCGCGCGAAATCACCCGCCATTTGGTATTCGTTTGGACGTTGCGCCGTAAAAACTCGCCCCAATCGGGATCCGGTTTTTGCGTGTGCAAGTCAATGGGATCCAAAATCGCCAAGGTACGCGCTTCCACTTGCGCGCCGGGCGAGGGAGCCGCCCGCAAGGGAGCGGCTAACAGCGATAAGAAAGGGAATGCCAATGCAATTCCAACTTTCCAATTTATCTGCATATTAGCGATTTTATCGACAATATGCCGGGATAACAACCTGGCGTTTATGCCAAGCCCGGACGAGGATTCGAGAATTACAAGAGTTTGGGGTGAGTGAAAGGTTAGGGAGCGGAAAGGAAAGGAAAGGAAAGGAAAGGAAAATGAGTGGAATTCAAAACAAAAAAGCCTGACGTTTCCGCCAGGCCTTGATAACAACTCCGGCATTGCCGGTATTATCGCGTGATTACCAACGGTTGCGAGGTCCGCCGCCGCCACCGCCGCCACCGCCGCCGCCGAAGCCGCCGCGCGATCCACCGCCACGGGGGCCGCCACCGCCGCCGCCGCCGGCGCCATTACCGCCACCGGGAACGCGAGGACGCGCTTCGTTGACGGAAATCGGACGACCTTGGATCTGGACGCCGTTCATGCCTTCGATGGCTTTTTGGCCTTCGGCTTGATCGGCCATTTCCACGAACGCGAAGCCACGGGGATTCCCGGTTTCACGGTCCATGATGATCTTGGTGGAGCTGACCCGGCCAAACGACGAAAAAGCTTCCGTCAATTCTTCCTGGGTCACGCTGAAGGCGAGATTACCAACGTAAATATTCATATGTCTCCTTGGATACGATTAGGAATGAGGTTAATGAACAAGGGATTATCAGGATCCTCGGAGACTCAGTTTGAGCAGTCATCTTGGGGTTGGATAAAGCCATCGTCCTCTTCAGGGTTTCTCACGGATATCTTTCAATATGGCGAGAGTACCGCTGTTAGAGAGAATCTACACTAATATCAGTAGTCTGGCAAGAGTAAAGTGAATTATGGAATATTTTCCGTCCAAAATAGCCCCATTTACGCTGAAATTACTGAATCTACTGTTTGTATCCGACCGGAAGCTATGCTTTCCGGCCGGAAGCCCCGCTTGCTACCTTCTGCCGATGCCAAATGCCACTAGAATCAAAAAAAGCACTGTTAGGGCCGAACCCAATCAATCCCCTGCCTCCACTTTCAACGAGGCTTATTACAAGCGATTTTACTTGGATCGAGAAACCCGTGTGCGGGCCTCTCAGGATCACAAACGGTTGGCCGATTTTGTTTTTGGCTATGTCGACCATTTGCAGGTGCCCATACGGCGCGTCCTGGACATCGGATGCGGGCTGGGACATTGGAAAAAAGAAGTCGCCCGGAAGTATCCCAAGGCCATCTACACCGGCGTCGAGTTCAGTCCATACCTATGCCGGAAATTCGGTTGGAAAAACGGTTCGGCGGCGGATTTTAAGGGACAGGGCCAATACGATTTGGTCCTTTGCCAAAGCGTAATCCAATATCTTCCCGACAGCCAAGCCCGAAAAGCCATCGCGAATCTGGCCAGATTGTGCCGCGGGGCGACCTACCTGGAAATCATCACGCGCATGGATTGGGACGAGCACTGTAACCAGGATGTTACGGATGGGAATGTATTTTTGCGCCCCGGGAAATGGTATCGGACCCTTTTGGATCGGAAATTCCGCAATGCCGGCGGCGGGCTTTTCCTGCCGAAAAGTTCGGGCGCAGTCCTTTATGAATTGGAAGGACCGGACCCGAATCGTTGACGGCCCGGCCAAAGTCCGGAGCCCGGGTCCAATTACCTTCCACCACGCGCCAGGCCTACTCCTGGCGGTAAACCTCGGCTCCCATTTCCACGAACTCCTTGGCTTTCTCTTCCAAGCCTTTTTCCAATGCCGCAGCCTCGACAAGACCCTGCTCTTTGGCATAGGCCCGCACATCATCGGTGATTTTCATGGAACAGAAATTGGGTCCGCACATGGAGCAGAAATGCGCCAGCTTCGCCCCTTCCGCCGGCAAGGTTTCATCGTGGAATTTCCGGGCCGTATCCGGATCGAGCGACAAATTGAATTGATCGTGCCAACGGAATTCGAAGCGCGCGCGTGAGAGCGCGTTATCCCGGTACTGCGCCGCCGGGTGTCCTTTCGCGAGATCGGCCGCATGCGCGGCGAGTTTATAGGTGATGACTCCGACTTTCACGTCTTCGCGATCGGGAAGTCCCAAATGTTCCTTGGGCGTAACGTAGCAGAGCATGGCGCAGCCGTACCAGCCGATCATGGCCGCGCCGATGCCGCTGGTGATGTGATCGTAACCGGGAGCGATGTCGGTAGTAAGCGGTCCCAGGGTATAGAACGGCGCCTCGTGGCACCATTCGATTTGCTTCCGCATGTTCTCTTCAATCATGTGCATGGGAACGTGGCCCGGGCCTTCGTTCATCACCTGCACGCCCATGTCCCAGGCAATTTCCGTCAGCTCGCCCTGGGTCTTGAGCTCCGCGAATTGCGCCTCATCGTTGGCGTCGTAAATCGATCCCGGGCGCAGCCCGTCGCCGATGGAAAAAGCAACGTCGTAGGCGCGCATGATGTCGCAGATGTCGCGCCAATGGGTATACAGGAAATTTTCCTTGTGATGGGCCAGACACCATTTCGCCATGATGCTGCCGCCGCGGGAAACGATCCCAGTCATGCGGCGCGCCGTCATCGGCACATAACGCAGCAGCACGCCAGCGTGCACGGTGAAATAGTCGACGCCCTGTTCGGCCTGCTCGATCAAGGTATCGCGGTACAGTTCCCAGGTCAATTCTTCGGCCTTGCCGCCCACCTTTTCCAAGGCCTGATAAATCGGCACGGTGCCGATGGGCACGGGGGAATTGCGCAGAATCCATTCCCGGGTTTCATGGATGTTTTTCCCCGTCGATAAATCCATCACCGTATCCGCGCCCCAGCGCACGGCCCAGACCATCTTCTCGACTTCTTCCTCAATGGAGCTGGCGATGGCGCTGTTGCCGATATTGGCGTTGATTTTGACCAGGAAGTTCCGGCCGATGATCATGGGCTCCAACTCGGGATGGTTGATATTGGCAGGTATAATCGCGCGCCCCCGGGCCACTTCGTCGCGCACGAATTCCGGGGTGATGATCCTGGGAATGGCCGCCCCGCGGGCGTCGCCGGGATGTTGGCGCTTAAGCGATTCCTCGATCATTTCGGCTTGCAGGTTTTCGCGGATGGCGATGTACTCCATTTCCGGAGTGATGATGCCGCGCCGCGCATATTCCAACTGGGTAACAGCCCCGTTACCGGATGTTCCGCTGGGACCCTTGCCGGTCTTGGCCCGCAGCGGCTTGCGGGTGCGATGGAACCGCAACTCCTCCAATTTCGGATCCGATGCTCGGCCGCGGCCGTATTCCGAACTCTGATCGGAAAGCGCTTCCACGTCGCCGCGATCGAGAATCCACTTTTGCCGCAGGGGTTCTAGTCCCCGGCGCACGTCGATGTCCACGCGCGGATCCGTGTAGGGTCCCGAGGTATCATATACCACCACAGGCTCGTTCGGCCGATCCAAGGATTTGTCGAAATGGGAACGAGTGTTCGCAAGCTTGATTTCACGCATGGCCACGCGTAAGTCGGGATGCAGGGCTCCGGGACGATAGATTTTTTCCGAGCCGGGAAACGGCGCGCGCGTAATGGACTGGTTGCTAACTCCGGATTCCGTCTGACCGGCATTTCCCGTGGAGGCCTTATCCAGGGAATCGCCGGAAGCGGCAGTAGTGTCCAGGTTTGGATTGCGAATCATCGGATCTCCCGCGAACAAGTTCGAGACACAGCAGGGAGCACCCGTAAAACCCTTCCTACGCCGGTATTACCCGGATCAGGTGCTAGGGTCCCCGGGCTTCGCAAGGCGAAGCCTTCGTCTTTCCCATCGAACGCTGCGCATTCGATGGGAAAGACCGAGGCAAACCCTGGATTGGTCCCGGGCTCTCAGGCCTGCGGCCTCCCCTGGTTTCGCTGGGAAATATAACTGATTCCGGGGTGGATGAAATCCCGTGTCGTGATAGGAATTAACGGCTTATGGCTTATGGAATCCGAATTGGCAAGCTATTTTTCTCACAATCACTTGGAAAAACGTTAGAATTTTTCCACATTTTCGCCTCTTCGATTTTGGGGCTTTAGCTCAGTTGGTAGAGCGCTTCGTTCGCAATGAAGAGGTCAGGAGTTCGACTCTCCTAAGCTCCACGGAAAACCCTCCCTAATCGGAGGGTTTTCTTTTTCCAAACGAATCAGGTTCATCGGGGCGATGCCCATGCTGAACCCTTCCGCGAAAATCCGAGGAATCGCTATTTCCATCGGTCACGTTATTTACGAATACGCCACCGAAGATCGGCCGTTACCGCGGCGACCAGAATCGCGCCTTTAATAATGGGCTGCCAATAAGCTTCGGTATTGAGCAGGCTCATGCCATTGTCCAACGAGGCCATAACAGTTGCCCCCAAAATCGCGCCCCACACGCGCCCGCGTCCACCCAGCAAGGACGTGCCCCCGATCACGGCCGCCGCGATGGCATCGAGTTCCAACATCTTGCCGGCATCGGACGAGGCCGCTCCGACACGCGCCGTAAGCACTATCCCGGCCAATGCGGAAACACATCCCATGATGGTAAAGACGGCGATTAAACGACGGGCGATGGGCACCCCGGCGTAAAAGGCGGCGTCGCGATTACCGCCGATGGCGTAAAGCTGGCGTCCGAAAGCGGTATGCTCGGCCAGGATCCAGAAAGCCGTAGCCAACAGTAACATCAACAATACGGGGAGGGGCAAACCCTGATAGGCGTTGAACAAAATGGAGATGCCGATGCTTCCAGCCGCAGCGGCGACCCAAAGCCACCGCCCATCCTTCCGCCGCGCGCGCCAAAGGCTGAACGCGCAGCCGACTATGCCGATACCCCACGTGGCCGGCTTGGACAAAAACTCCTGTCCGATACGCAGGAATCCATCCGGCGGCACAATGGAAACGCCTTTGGTCATTCCGAGCAGAATACCTTGAAAAATCAACATGCCGCCCAAGGTAACGATGAAAGGCGGGACTCCAAAACGCGCGACCATTACGCCTTGCGATAAACCCACCGCCGCGCCCAGCAATACCGCCAATAGAATCGCTGGAGCTACGCCGAGCCCCAAGCGGGTGCATCCCATGGCCGCCGCCGCGCCGCATAAACCCGCCACCGACCCGACCGACAAATCGATTTGTCCGGAAACAATAACCAGCACGACGCCCGTGGTCGCCATGGCCGTCACCGCCATTTGCCGCGAAAGGAGCGCCAGGTTGCGCGGCGTGAGAAAAACCCCGTCGGTGAAAATGGCGAAGGCGATCCAAACCAGCGCCAGTGCGCCCAACATTCCCAACGTTTGCCAGCTTATTTTTTTCATGTTCCGCTTCTAGGTTGCCGTGGCCGCATGCATCACGGCCTCCTGGCTGAAATGTTCCCGATCCAAAATCACGCGCTGACGCCCGCCGGCCATCACCATAATGCGATGGCTCAAGCCCAATAGCTCGGGCAAATCGGACGAGGCGACCAGGACGCTCATTCCCGCCTCGGCGAATTTCCTGATTAAGGCATGGATTTCGGCTTTCGCGCCGACGTCGATGCCGCGCGTCGGCTCATCCAACAATAGAATGGTCGGCTTGGTTTCCAACCATTTGGCCAGGACAATTTTCTGTTGGTTTCCCCCGGAAAGGCTTCCCGCCGCTACGTCGAGGTGAGCGGCGCGGACTTGAAGGCTTTGCGCGATGGCGGCCGCATTGCGCCGCAAGGCGTTCCAGTCCAAAAGACCGCGACGTTGGTATTTATCCAAGGTTGCCAGCGCGATGTTTTCGTTCAAACTGGCGGACAGAACCAGACCCTGACCTTTGCGATCCTCGCTGACCAGGGCTAGGCCTTCGCGCATCGCCGCGCGCGGATCCGCGAAGGGCGCGCGCCAGTCGTTACCGCGCAACCGTAACCGGCCCGACAATTTGCTCCGGCCGGCGCCGAAAAGGCTGGTCAATAACGCCGTGCGTCCGCTGCCCATCAGGCCGGCCACTCCCAGGATCTCGCCCGGATGCAGAGCGAAGTTTATTTCCTCCAAAGCGTAACGGTTGGGAAGGGATGGATGTACCATCGACCAGTTTTCCAATTCCAGGGACGGCGCCGACGTATTCTTCACGCGCGGAGGAGCGACCGCCGCGTCCGCTTCCAATTCCCGACCCACCATGGCCGCCACTACCGAAGCCTTGGTCCAATTTGAAATTGGACCGCTGCCGACGGATTTGCCGTCGCGCAATACCGTGATCCGATCGGATACGGCGAAGACTTCGTCCATCCGGTGGCTGACATACAAGCATCCCACGCCCTGTTCCGACAAACTGCGCACCAAGGCATTCAATCGATCCGCGTCTGCAGCGGTCAAGGCCGCGGTCGGCTCATCGAGAATCAAAATACGCGCGTTTTTATCCAAGGCCTTGGCGATCTCGACCAGTTGCTGGCGTCCCACGCTCAGGGCTCCGACCACTGTGTCTGGATTCTCGTCCAGGCCCACACGCCGCAAGGCTTCCGCGCAGCGCTTTCTCATTTCCGGCTTGCGAAGCAATCCGAATCGGCTCAACTCGCGGCCTAAGAAAATGTTTTCGAAAATCGAGAGTTCCGCGACCAGGGCCAACTCTTGGGCCACCAAGGCGATTCCCGCCGCATCTGCGTCCGCAGGCGAATTCATCGCGAGGCTTTTTCCGTCGCGGGTAAGTTCCCCGCCATAACTTCCATGGGGATGGCAACCCGCGAGTATTTTTAACAAGGTGCTCTTGCCAGCGCCGTTTTCCCCGCACAGGGCGTGGACCTCTCCGGACAGCACGGTCAGGTCCACACCGGCCAGCGCCAAGACGCCGGGAAACTGTTTGATCAGGCCTTCGGCCCGAAGCAGGATATTATTTTTGGACAGACTCGGCGACCTTCGGTTGGTTCTTGTAAACTTCATCCTTCTTTTGGAAGCCATCCGCGATAACGGTAGCGTCCAAATTTTCCTTGTCGACGCTGACAGGCACGAGCAGAATGCTGGGCACGTCCCGCTTGCCGTTGGGCACGGGTGTCGTTGGATCTTTCAAGGGCTCGTTCTTGGCCATTAACACGGCCAACTCCGCAGCTTTGTTCGCCAACTGCGTCAACGGCTTATAGATGGTCATGGATTGCGTTCCGTCCACGATACGTTGGCAGGCGGCGATGTCGGCATCCTGGCCGGTCACTAAAACCTTCCCGGCCAATTTCTGTTCCGCCAAGGCCTGGATGGCCCCGCCCGCGACCCCGTCGTTGGAAGCCAACACCGCATCCACTTTATTTTCGGCGCGCGTCAGGGTGTTTTCCATGATCTTGAGGCCTTCGACCGGCAGCCAATCCTTGGCCCATTGATCGCCCACGATTTTGATGTCCCCGCGATCGATGTACGGTTTGAGCACCTGCATCTGCCCCTGTCGGAACAACACCGCGTTATTGTCCGTCGGCGCGCCTCCGATCAGCACGTAATTGCCCTTGGGCTGCCGCTTCACCAGATATTCGGCTTGCCGCACCCCCACCGAGACGCAATCGAATGAGACGTACAGATCCAAATCCGAATTCATGATGAGACGATCATAAGCCATGACTTTTACGTTGGCCTTGTGCGCCGCTTCTACAATTGTAGCCGAGGCTGTTCCGTTATGCGGGATGACCACCAGGACATTGACGCCCTGGGTCAACAGGTTTTCCGCCTGGGAGTTCATGGTCGCATCGTTGCCGTTGGCCACCTGCACCAAAACCTTGGCGCCCAACTCCCCCGCCCGCTTGACGAACGCGTCGCGATCATGCTGCCAGCGTTCGGTCTGCAACGTGTCCATCAACAGTCCGATCTTCAAGGTTTGATCCTTCGTCGAGCAGCCGAGCAACAGGGCCGCCAATAAAAAACGCGCTGATTTTTTGGGACTGTACATGCATAACCTTTGGTGGAACGTCTTCGATAGCTGGGCCTGGGTGGAGCGGAGTTCGCTTTTGTCGCGCCAGGCCTTTAAACCGGACAAAATCTAAAATGCGGACGCGGGTCCGTCATGCGGATCACGCTTAACGCGGCTCTGAAAATTTTATTACGGAAGGTTTCCGCCTCTCCGGACCGCGAGGCCCGGAGTACGCTTGCCGGAAATCCGGCGGCTTCAGGGCCTGGTTATTTGATGACCGGAACCAAGTCCCGGGTCCCGTCTTTGGACCTGATGAGGTATACGCCGCGTCCTTTTTGTTCTGATTTCACGCGTTCGCCGCGCAAGTCGCGCCATTCCAAGCCATCGGTGGAAGATGTTACGCCGGCTTTGGCGCGATGGTAGGCAAGCGCTGTCGCGGAAGGTTTCATGTCCGGACTTTCAATCACGGATATGACTCCCGAATTCACGCTGACGGCGTAAAGATTCCCATGGGAATCTTGCCCGAAGGCGCTTAATCCCGCCACGGTTTTGGAAAAAACCAGGGAGTCTTGCGCTTTACCTCCGGTCACTTTGATGGCTTTGACCTTTCCACTGCCGTTGTCGCCGAAAAAATATGCGCCGTAAAACGGCGAGGTCGGATCGCCGCGATAAACATATCCGCCGATGATGGCGTTTTCTCCGCCGACATGTCCGTAGACATAAAGGGGAAGCGTATAATCCGCGGGATTGCACGTTACCCCCGCCTGGCAGCCGAATCCTTCCATGGGCCTCCACCCGAGATTCGCGCCTCCGGCCACCGGCACCGTATCCACTTCCTCCCAAGTGGCGTTACCGACCTCACCGACCCAAAGATTTCCCGTCAGGCCGTCGAACGACCAGCGCCAAGGGCTCCTTAGGCCCAAGGCCCAGATTTCCGGGCGATAACCGGTTTTGCTCACGAAAGGGTTGGTGGCTGGAATACCGTAAGGTTTGGTTCCGGTCTGGGAGTTCACGTCAATGCGTAAAAATTTTCCCAGCAAGGTATCGGGATTTTGACCTCGGTTGGGCGCATCGCCTTGCGGATCCCCTCCATCGCCGACGCCGATATACAGATAGCCGTCCTTGGGACCAAACGCCATGTCACCTCCGTTATTGCCTGAGGCCGTATGCGTAAGGGTCAACAGCTTCTTCGGAGCGACTCCGGCATCCTTGATAAAGGACGCGTCCACCTGCCTTTCCTCAATGACATTCGTGGTCGCCGTTTGGCTGTAAAAGATGTAATACTTCTTGTTATTGACGAAGTCCGGATGGAACGCCAAGCCCAACAGTCCCAGGACATTATCGTTGGATACCACGGAAATTTTCAGCAGAGTATCTTTCACCCATGCGCCGTTGCGTCGATGCGTCACGCTGGCCAAACCGGCGGCATGTTCCAGCACGACGTAGTTGCTGTCTTTTCCGGGAACCTCGGAGAAAAAAACCGGTCTTACAAATGTTGGACCGCCACTAAAAACATTACGGAAAGTGATGTTGTTGGGAAGCGCCGCCATGGACGACGCGACCAGGGCAATTGATAAACCCAAGGCGTGCAGAAACAATTTGGACATGAGCCATTCTCCTGGTCTATTTAATCAGGGGAACAAACCAAACGAGGTCTGCCCGCTTGGTTGTTATAAAATCAGAAGGTCCGTGGAGTTTCCACCCACCGCCAGACCTGAAGCCACCCGCCCCACGTATCGCATATATAATAAAGCCCAAAGTGATTTATGGAGTGCGGGTTTTCAGTTAGTGGAACCGTTAACATTCAATTGTCACCCCAATAAATGGGGCCTGTTGGAGAAACCAATGAATCGCCGATCCTTCAGTTCTTAACGTCTTAATAGTTCGAGTTTAACTTTAAAATAAAGGGATATTTGGATTCGCATCTAGGTTCGGCCTGTGTGATTGTATAAAATAGCCATCGCGTCCGGTTATTGAGACCGGCCCAGGGCCAGCCGGAAACCAAGTATTCGATTACAGCCACATCCTACGCGATACGTCTCACGCGTGATACCTCCGACGTCGGGCCTGTGATCATCGCCGCGACGACGCAGGACGGAGCGAAAACGCCCGGTTGGGGCGACGTGGAATCCATTCCGTTATCCGCATCCACGCCTGCCGCTGGAATGGACGTTTATCAAAGTCCCTATCCGTTAAATGGTTTGGCCACTGCGGCCACTTCAAAAAACGGCACGCTGGAATCGAATGCGGGCGGACTCATCACCTTGACCTGGACCTATGCCCGCGACTCGCGCGAAACCGTTACGTATACCCTGTCGGGAAATCTGATGCCCGTCACTTTGCCGCCGACGGCAACTCCAACTCCGGATAAGAAAACTTTCACCAACCTGGATCCGGCCTTCACCGTGGCTCTCAAGCCCGGAGAAACCGGCGCGACAATTCACTATACCGTGGACGGCAAGACCCCCGACAGCACCAGCCCTGTTTATACCAGCCCGATTACGATTAGCAAGACGACCACTTTGAAAGCCATGGACACCAAGACCAATCAGCTGCCCAGCGTGGTGGTGCAGTTCACGTATACGCAGACCATCGCGCCCAATCCCCCTTCCAACGTCTTCGTCCAATTTCCGAACGGCAAGAGCACGCCGGATCAAAATTCCGTACCGCCTCCTGGAACAACTTCCCAAGTGGTTTTTATTCCCATCGATAAGAGCGGCGTGGCCATCCCCGGTGGCGCCGACGGCAAATGTCCAGGTAATTGCTTTGTGGGGGGCTACTCGCCAGGAACGCCGTTTGTAGGTCCGATCATCAATTTGGAAATCCCCGGGCCGGTGGAATATGAATTCAAAATCTTCACCAACCTTGGAGACTTCGTCGTAAGCGGCTCCGGGAAATATAAAGTGGCGGATTTGCCTTTGATGGAGCTCACCCCCGACGGAAAAAAATGGCGCGCGCGCATCATTTGGACCGGGAATACGGCCAACGGAAGCCGCGCGGGCAATGGCGCGTATATCCTCCGCTGCACCATCAAAACGTTGAACGAAAACCCGAGCCTGGTGATTCCGATTACGAATCAGTCGAACTCCATCGTCTTTGGAATGATTAGACAGGGACATTTGTAGGCCCTGCGGTTACGGCAAAGAGGCCGGCGCAAACCTCTTTGCCTGTTTCCAAAAACTCCCAATAAATCCTCATTCTAAAATCAGCCTTCGCATTCAAGCGAATATTTTCGGATTCCCGTTGTTTTTAACCTTATATTAATGGCCTCTTCCCTCATTCGGGACACGCAAGCATTATTTGATTATTTTCGATGTTTCCGGAAAGAACCAGAAATCCCATTTTATGAACGGCAACTTTTCCGAAATTGAATATACTTGGGAGCGAGGAAACGGCCGCTCGACGCGGGCTTACACATGATGCGCGAAGAGGTTGGAGACAAAAAAAAGGTAACCGCCAAGGATGGCCCTTCGGTATTCGATTTTACCGATTACCGGGAATATTTAAAGGCGTATTATTATTATCAAAAACGGAAAAACCCGGCTTTTTCCTACCGCTACTTCGCCAAACGCGCCAAGATCAATTCATCGGGGTATTACAAAAACGTCGTGGACGGAAAGCGCGGCCTGGGACGCAGTTTGATCGTCCGTTTTTCCGAAGCCATGCGCTTGAAGAAAAAAGAAGCCGAGTATTTCGAAAGCATGGTCTATTTCAACGAAGCCATGACCGTTGAAGAACGGCGCATCTACTTTGAACGCATGATGGCGTTGCGGAAAATCGACGCCTACCAGGTCCAAGCCCATCAATTCGAGTTTTATTCCAAATGGTATTACAGCGCCATCCGGGAGTTGATCGGTTTCATGGAATTCAAGGACGATTACGCCGCCCTGGCCAAAGAGTTGAATCCCCCCATCCGCCCGGACCAAGCGGAGAAGGCGATTCGGGTCTTGGAGGACCTCTCCCTCATCATCAAGGGTGACAGGGGCATTTACCGCCAAGCGCAGAACCTCATCACCACAGGCCCGGAAGTCCAATCCCTGAACGTAGCGAATTACCAAATCGCCTGCTTAGACTTAGCCAAGGAGTCGATTGATCGCCACGACGCCTCCTTGCGCGATCTTTCCACCTTAACCTTAAGCCTGACCAAAGCCGGATTCGAAATCTTCAAGGAAGAAATCATCGCCTTCAGAAAAAAACTTCTCGGGTTGGAACGGGAGCTTCCCAAGCCGGATAGAGTGTACCAATTGAACATGCAGTTTTTCCCTTTGACGAAAATCAAGCCGGGGGAAAAACCGTGATCGAAAAAGTCTCGCTGGGCAAATCCGTATTAATCTGGATAGCCGTTTGCGCGCCGATGTTCATGATGCAAAGCTGCTTCGACGGAAGCGAAACGGGGAATCCGACCAAAGGCACCGCCGGAATCCTGAAAACGCCGGACGGCGTCGCGGCCGCGCATACGCGGGTATACTTGTTGCCGCGGGACTTTAATCCCTTGGACATGGTTTCCGGAAAAGCGGTCATCCCGTCCGATACCACCGACGCGACCGGCCATTTCCGATTCCTGGGAATCGACAGCGGAATCTACAACCTGGAAGCGCTGGACTTGGTCGCCGGAACGCGGGCCAATTTAAAAGGCATCGCCATCGGCAAGGGCGTCGTGGAACTACCCGAACAATCGTTGAAATACCCCGGCAAACTTTCCGTATCGTTGACCGGAGCCGCGGACACCTCGGGGGGTTACATCTATGTTACGGGAACGACCTTGTATAAAAAGATCATTGCTTCCTCCGGCACAGTGACTTTCGATTCCGTGCCCGTGGGCAAGGTAGATTCCATCCAGTATGGAAATTTAACGCGCGGCAAATCTTCCCGGGTATTCGCCTGGGACCTGCTGGTGCAGGCGGATACGACTACGACCGCGACCGGACCCTACCTGGCCTGGAAAAACTCACGGACCCTGCTCTTGAATACCACGGCCGAAGGAGCTGCGGTTCCGGGAACCGTGACCCGCTTTCCGCTCCTAGTCAGACTTACTTCTGCGAATTTTGATTTTTCCACCGCCCGGAGCAACGGCAGACAAGCCTTGCGTTTGGTTTGGGGAAATGGAAACGCTACGAATACTTCAGCGGGAACCGTCTTTCAAACCGCGGATGGATACGCGGGGGTTTGGCATCTCGATGAGGACCCAAGCAACCCATCGCCCCAATTCCACGACGCATCGGATCGGAAAAATCACGGCATCGCCATCGGTTATGGCTCATCCGCAACGGCCACGGGCGGCCTACTGGAAGGAAGCATGGGATTGGACGGATCCGCGCAATTCTCCGGCACGCAAAAGTCCTTCGATAATCCGCAAATTTTCACCACGGGCCTTTGGTTCCGCACCACATCGACCTCCGGCGGCAAGTTATTGGATTTTACCGAAGTCGATACGGCGGTCGCCATGGTGAACCGGGATCGACATATTTTCATGACCAACAACGGAATGATTCATTTTTCCGTCTACCCTCCCGCTTCACCCACGCAATCCGGAGTCAGCCCGGGCATATTCAAAACCATCGATTCTCCGAAACCGCTGAACGACGGGAAATGGCACCAGGTCGTGACGCGGCTCTCCGCGAGCGGACAAGCCCTGTTCGTAGACGGCGTAAGGGTTTCCTATGATCCTGCGTCCACCGTCGCGGAAAACATCACGGGGTATTGGCGTTGGGGCTACGGAACGTTGGACCAATGGGCCCCTACCGGCACCGGCTATTATTTTAAAGGTGCGTTGGATGAATTGTGGGTCGCATACGCCGAAAGGTCCGACGACTACATCAAACTTCTTTACGAAAATCAAAGGCAGGATTCGCGGCTGGTTGAGTTTCCTTGATCCGCGCGGCTCCCATTTGATTGGGGACGCAACCATCCTGCGGGCATCGGCGCCTGCGCCGCGTCCACTTTCGCCATGGCCATGTCGCAAGACAGCGCCAAAGCAACCTGGGCTTGCAGGAAAAGCCCAGGCGGCCCCGGCTAAGGTAAGGGCATGCTTGTCGCGCTCCGTCAACGGATCGATGCCGAAGCGTTTTTCCACCGTGCTCGTCGAGGGGGTGCATGGAATTGCCATTGTCCTGCAACCGATGGTAGATGGTTTTAAAGGCGTAGCCTTGGAGGACCTCGGGCATTGTCGGGCTGTGCATCAAACCGCCTGACGTGCCGGCGTGGACGACCTACGCGACTATTTCCACGCAACGCGGATTTTGAACTGGTAAGCCGAAGCTTCATTGCCCAAAATCAAGATGCCTTCCTTGCCCTCGAAAAAAACCGGGCCATTCCCATGTTTTCCTCCGATGCGCACGCCATCCACGGACGCGCCCAACTCGCTGCCCCGATCGATGATGCCCACCCGGCCGTTCTCCAGAATGATGCTGACATGGTGCCGCGAAATTTTCGGCGGATCCTGGTCTTCGATTTCGAAATGGTTGTAGAGGAAAGGGTCGTTGCTTTTACGGCCGATCCGAAAGGGGAAATTGCGGATGGGATGAGGATTCGACGTGATGGCGGCAATGGCTTTGGGCGTAATGCCCTCGATGGTATAGGCTTCGCCGTTGGCGTTCGGGTCCTTCAAGTTCGCCAAACGTCCCCCGGCGACGGGATCCGCGTCACGGGCGGCAATCAAGGAATTGGCTTCGCGCAATCTCTCGAATATGCTTTTCAAAAACTTTGAGAATACTTCCGGATTTTCCTTCATCGCTGCGAAAAGATCGTCGCGGTGAAATTCGGTGACCTCGGTCGGCTCCACCGCAGTAACACTGGCGCTACGCGGCAAATCGTCCACCATGCTCATTTCACCGAAAGTCGCTCCTTGCCCCAGAAACGCGATGTGCACGCGTTTCCCGTTCATGTCCTTGGTGATTTCCACTTTTCCGGATTCAATGATATACGCGGATTCTCCTGCGTCGTTTTCGCGCAGGATCACGTCATTGGGATGAAAACTCCATCTCTTGGCCATGCCTCAACCTCCATGCAAACCGGAATTCGCACTTTATTATATCCCGCTAAACGGATGAATCCCATCTTTGCAGCCAAAATTTTCCACTTGAAACGGGGTAAGGCGTGGCGATTCCGGCCGGAACTGACGGGCGTTTTCGCGGGCCATGGAAACGCAGGCCGTGATGCTGTTCGGGTTACGCGCCTCGAAGGTCAGGAAATGCAGGACATTGGCCTTGGTGGTGCTCGCGGAAATTCAAAGCCAAATCCAACAAGGCCTGGAGATTGACGGAGATGAAGCGCGCAACGTTCTCAGCGCGTTCCATGTAACGACTCATCCAATAAATGCTGTCGGCGGTGCGGCTCAACATGCGATTAACCGAATTCCGAGAGTTCCGAAAAATGATTTCATGCGGAAGCCACCGCGAGATTCCCCGCGACCTCGCCGTAGGGTTGCATCCCACGCGGGCGAGGAACCACCCAGGTGTCCTTGCTCCCGCCCCCTTGGGAACTGTTTACAACCAAGCTCCCCTTGCGCAAGGCCACGCGCGTCAGTCCGCCGGGCAGGATGTAAATGGATTTCCCGAATAAGGCGTAAAGCCGTAGGTCGATATGGCGTCCTTCCCAATTGCCGTCCACCAGCACCGGACTACGGGACAAGGATAATGTGGTTTGGCCGATATATCCGGCCGGATTCTCGATGACGCGCGCGCGCCATTCCGCCAAGGTGGCCTTGTCGGCGTGCGGACCGATTAATACGCCGTAGCCGCCGGAGCCCTCCGCGGTCTTAATCACCAGCTTGTCTAAATTGGCCAGCATATGGGAAAGGTCGGCCGGCTCATGCCCCACCCAGGTCTCCACGTTGGGCAGGATGGCGTCTTCGCCGAGATAATACCGTATCATGCGTGGTACGTAGGCGTAAACCACCTTGTCGTCCGCCACGCCGGTTCCCGGCGCGTTGACCAGAGCCACTTTGCCGCGCGTGGTGCGCATGAACACCATGCCGTCGCGAACGCTCAGGTCCGGCCCCGTGACCAATTCGATGCCCATTTGCTGCGCCAAGTAGCAATGCTCGAAATACGCGGAGTTGTACATTCCGGGGGTCAACAGCGCCGCGCGCGGGCTGTCGCTCCAGGGCGCGACCGCTTGCAGCATTTCCAAAAGCTTGCTCGGATAATCGTCGACGGGCCGCGGCTCTACGGCTTCGAAGATGCGCGGAAAGGTGCGTTTCATGACCGCGCGGTTTCCCAGCACGAAGGAGACTCCGGACGAGCAACGTAAATTGTCTTCCAGGACCGTGAAATGACCCTGCCCGTCACGCACCAAATCGGTGCCGGAAATATGGCACCAGAACCCTAAGGCGGTGTCAATAAATAAAGGCAGCAACTTCGTGTAACATTAATTCTATTTGTTTGCATGGATAACGATACTCGTGCGCTTCGGAAAAAGTTTTCTGCCCTGTGGCCGTTGCTTGATGAGCGGAGCCGC
>JADGQO010000186.1 GCA_017881725.1 Fibrobacteria bacterium | reverse complement strand
CATTCCCACCAAATTCCTTCCGCTGCGCGTGGAGGAAAAGGAATTCTACAAGGAGAACCACTACGCCATCACCATCTCTTCGAGCTACCACGCCCTGGGCATGATGTTCGGCGAGGTGGCGAATTTCCGGTATCCCACGGCCATCAATAAGCTGCAAATCGAGCGGGCGCAGGATTTGGACAAGGAAGTGGAAGACGCCAAGGAACACGGGGAGACTCCGCGGACCATCGTGGCCAATTTCCAACTCACAACCTTTACCTCTAAGCGGTAGCCGGATGCGAATCAACGGGCATGCGACGGGAGCTTCGAGCCGGAATGGGAACATGAAAGGCAAGGTGGCGAGGGGGCGCTTTTTCTCCCTATGGGTTTCCCTGGCGGTCGCGGCGCTGGGCGTTTTGAGCGCGGCGGCGTGGGCGGAAGAAAGTTTTTTCATACTGAAGGACGTGGCCCTGGTCGGAGCGCAAGGACATGCCGTCCTGAAATTGACTTTCGATGGACGGGGAATGGCAGGCGGCTATCCGCTCTATTTCCAAAAGGCGGACTCTGCGAAGGGCACGGTCACGTTGTCCTTTCTGGAAACCGAGACGGCCTTCCCGCTGGGACGC
Source organism: Fibrobacteria bacterium (assembly GCA_017881725.1). GTDB lineage: Bacteria > Fibrobacterota > Fibrobacteria > UBA11236 > UBA11236 > Chersky-265. The sequence goes on along the minus strand of JADGQO010000186.1, from coordinate 3,270 downwards.
CACTCGCTTCCCGTGAATTCACCGGCCGTGGAGGAACTCCTGCTCCGCAAGATCACCAGCCCCAGCGGAAAGAATTTTCTGGGCGTCGAGATCAAGCTCAAGACCCTGCCTTCGGGCGATCTCCTCGTCGAACCGATGCCCAAGGGTATCCTGAACGTTACGGTGGGTCCGGCAGCCAGGAAAAAATCTTCCTGGTCGCTTTCCGCGTCCGTAAAGTCCAAAGACGACCATCTTTCCGTCAAGGCTGAGACGCCGCCGGTTTCGTCCGCTGCTGCCGGTCCAACGGCATCAATCCCGGTGAAGGAAACCACTTCCGCCGCGCGCATACCTGTATCTACGCCCGTTTCCGCACCAGCCCCGCAAACGAACTCCAACCCAACGCCATCGGTTGCGAGCGAAGCTCAGTCTGGTTCGGTGGTGACGCCGAAGGATTCCGTGCAAGGCGCCGAACCTCCCGAGCCCATCAAATCGGCGCAAGCGGAAGGCGCGGCTTTGGATGCGCGGCATGCCGTGGGAGGTGGGAAAGGGGCGGTACTTTCTTCCAGCAAAATTTTTACGGTGGGCGGCGCGGGCAAGGCCATGGTGTTCATGCGGGATTCGACGGCGCTGCTGGATGCGCCCGGGCCTAAAGGCAAACCCGGCAGGAAAATCGCGCTGGGCGCCAAAATCGATAAGCTCGAGTCGAAGGGCGGCTGGCTCCGCGTGGCGTCCGGCCCGGATACGGGCTACATCAAAGCTGGAACCGCAGTATACGCGGACGAAATGACGCCGACGCTGGAAAATAGCCTGCAAGCGAAACAGCAAGCCCTGGCTAAAGCCCAGGCCTCCAAGGAGGCCCGGGCGGCGGCGGCTCTGGCAAAGGCCGAGGACAAAAAAAAGCAGGCCGAAATGGCGGCGCAAATAAAAGCTCAACGGGATTCAGCCAAAGCGTTGGCAAAGGCGTCCAAAGACTCCGCAGCGGCGGCGGCAAAATTGGTTGCGGCCAAGGCCAAGGCCGACAAACTCGCGCAGAAGCAGGCCCGGGCGCAGTCCGCGGCGCAGTCCCCGGATCAGGCGCCGGTGGAAGGGGCCTCGGTTCAAGCGAAGGGCGGTGCGCCCTCGACGCAGGGCGGAAACGGCGTGGCCGGTCAGGCCGTGGTGGGCGGCGCTTCCAGACTGGCCATCGCGGACAATCCTGAACTGGCCGACAAACTCGCCAGGGAGAAACAACAGGCTGAAAACGAGAAGCTGCGGGTAGAGCCGGAAGAAAACCGCGTCACGTACAACAGTTATGGTCGGCGGGATCCGTTCATCCCCGTGGAACAAGGCGCGTCGGACAACGGCATCGATATCGATCAAATGAAAGTGGTCGGCATCATCTGGCAAGGGGCGGAACCCCTGGCCGTGCTGGAGCATAACCGCGAGGCGGGCGTGAGTTTCACCGTGAAGCAAGGCGATCCGGTGCATAACGGACGCGTGGCCCGCATCACGCGCGATGCCGTGACGTTCGACATCAGCGAATATGGGATTTCTCGGTCCTATAGCCTGAAGTTGGTTTCCAACAAAGTGGAAGGGGCTAAAAAATGACCTCTGTGATTCTGAAACGCCTCTGCTTGGCCGCCTGTCTGGCCGCCTGCCTGGCCGCCACGGTGGCCGGGGATGACATCAACGCGCCCGCGCAGCCCGCTGAAAAAGCTGTCGGCGGAGGCGCGCACAGGCAAAACTTTAATTTCTCCAACATGGAGATCCGCTCTGCGTTCAAGGCCTTGTCCGCCTCGGGACGCGTCGACGTGGTAGTAGCGCCCAACGTCAGCGGCCAGAACGTGAATCTCCAGCTCACCGATAAAACCTGGCAGGAGGCCATGCTGATCCTTTGCCAGATGTACAGCCTCAAATACATGGTCGAGGACAATTACCTGTACGTGCAGAACTTGGCCGATTTCAACAAGTCCTCGGTCGAAAACGCCGCCGCGTTGCAGGCCGCCGGATCCATGGCCCCGCTGATGCGCGACATCATCAAGCTTAAGAACGCGAAGGCCAAGGACCTTGAGGAATCCGTGAAAGGCCTCCTATCGCCGCGCGGCCGCATCAACGTCGTGGAACGCAACAACGCATTGCTGATATTCGACACGCGCGCCAACATCGGGGAAATCCGTTCCGCCGTCAAGGATTTGGACGTGGAAACCTACCAGGTGAACATCCAGGCCCAGTTGATCGAAGTGGATGCGGACGCCCTGCGTGAAATGGGCGTGGACTGGCAATTCGGCGTCGGACACGGAATCCTGGATCCGTTGCGTACCAATCCCGGCCAGTTGCCGACCACGAAATCCGATTTCACCATGCTGGGAACATCCAAACAAGGAGGAACGGGATCGGACGCCACCGGCTCGGGAAGCGGTTCCTCGGGCGCAGGCGCCATTGTGGGCGGCGTCGCCGGAGCCACGACGCAATTCGCATTCGGGCTGCTCAACGGTAACTTGGCCGTTGCCGTAGCGAACCTGTTACAGACGGCCAAGGGCGAGATCCTGGCCAAGCCGCAAATCACGACGATCGACAATACCGAGGCCCGCATTTTCATGGGCGAGCAGGTGCCCATCCGGGTGTTGGACGCGAACGGCCGCCAGGCCATCCAATTGCAGGATGCCGGCACTTCCCTGACGGTAACGCCGCATGTCACCGCGGACGGCCGGGTATTATTGGATTTGAATCCGGAGAAGAATTCCTTCCGCGTGGATCCGAGCGCCGGAACCATTTTGCAGAAACAGAGCGCGAAAACCACGGTGGTGGTGAACGACGGGGAGACGGTCGTCATCGCGGGATTGACCACCAAGGAAGAGACCGAATCGGAAACCGGGGTGCCCTTGCTGAAGGACATCCCCATTCTCGGTTACCTGTTCAAACACGTCTCGAACCAGACGCGCAAACGGGATTTGATCATTTTCGTCACGCCGCATATTGTCGCGCAGGCAGGGCATTCCGAGGAGATGGCCAGGAACGATTTGCGTAACCAGGAATTCCATCCCAGCGAAGGCGTTTACGGCGATTACGGTCCGGCGCCCAAAACCGAAATTACCAGACCCAAGGCCGATTCCGCTCGTCCCAACCAGGGCAATTGAACTTAGGGCCCGTGAAGAAATAAGTGGAGCAAAGGAGCCCCCAGATGCGGGTCAGATTGGCTTGATCGGATTGAGCAAAACCTGAGGAATAGCACCGCTATTTCGATGGTTTTGCGATTGACGATCGGGCCAAGGTGGCCTGCAGATGGGTGGCGAACTGATTCAGTTATTTCTT
>JADGQO010000185.1 GCA_017881725.1 Fibrobacteria bacterium | reverse complement strand
GGCTACGGCGAATTCCGGCCCACCGCGCCCAACGATTCCCCCGCGGGCCGCGCGCGCAACCGTCGCGTGGACTTGGTCATCCTCTCCACATCGGCGGAAAAGTCGGAGCCGGAAACGGAAGCGCCCGCCGAGCCTTGAGCGTCATTGAAGAAATTCATTTTTGAATTTCTGCGCCGACCAACAATCCCAATCGGGAACGAAACATAGTCTGAAGTCGCAATTCGTTTTCCTTGCATCGCAAGGTATCCCAAGAGAACATTCCACACCAATCCCAGAGGAGGTTGGACCAGTATAAAGTCGGCGGCATCCGGAAAAAAGGAACTCTCATTTAACGGTCGCTCGAGTTCTGGTAGGCGTCAAAAAAAACGCCCCTCCTACCCTTCTTCGAGAGCCCCCGGATTCGAAACCTGTTGCAACGCTTGCGAATCGGAAATCGCGGATGGAAAATTCTTGCGCAAGCCGTAGGCGCGCGCCAATTCGTCCTGCACGGGCCAGAGCAGGATGGGCTTCGCCAGCACGGCGTCCATTCCGGAAGACTTGCATTTTTCGGCCAATTCCTCGTCGGTTTCCGAGGTAACCGCCACGATACGGGCGGCCGAAGAGGCCCCGCCCTTACCGCGTATGGCCCGCGAAGCCTGGTAACCGTCCATCACCGGCATGCGGATGTCCATGAAAATCAAATCATAGCCGCGCCGCGCGGAAAGCTCAACGGCTTTCGCTCCATGCGGCGCCACGTCGGCGGCATGGCCCAAGGTATCCAGGATGCCCATCAACACCGCGAGATTGACGGGGTTGTCTTCCACCACCAGGATGCGCAGAGGCTCGTGGTTGCTGCCCGGCAAACCGGGTTTGGCGAAGACGGCCATGCCCGTGACCGCGCCGTCATGGCTGATGGGATTGCAGGCGATGTCCAGGGGAATTTCCTGGCCTTGCCAATGTAAAAGCTGGCTGCCCCGATACCGTTTGCGCGCGACCACCTGGGCCATGGCCTCGCGCCACACTTTCCGATCCCGTTCGGGAAGGTAACCCAGGAAATCGTCCCCCACCACCATGGGTTCGCCCCCGAGCTTCATGGCCAAAAGGCTGGCGGCGGAATTGAAGACGACGATGCGGAAAGACGTGTCCATCGACCAAATGGCATCGGAAGTGTTTTCAATGAGGGCGCGGAGGTTGCTTTGATCCTGGCGGATGCGCAGTTGGGCCTTACGCAAGGCCGCGGCTTCGCCGGCGGCGGCAAGGGAGCGCATGACCGTGTGCGTGAAGCGCGACATATTGCTTTTCAGGACGTAGTCCCAGGCCCCGCGCTGAAGCGAATCCACCGCCACTTCCTCGCCCATGCGGCCGGTCACGAATATGAAGGGCGTATCGGGAGCATGCTGGCGCGCCTGGGCCAAAGCCTCCAGTCCATCGCCGCCGGGTACGGCATGATCGGAAAGGATGAGGCCGTATGCGCTTTCACGCAAGGCCGTAACGTACTCGGGATAGGTCGCGGCGCGGCGGATGCGAAAATCCAGTCCCTGTTCATGCAACAGCGACTCGACCATGTCGCTGAAAAAAACGTCGTCCTCCAAATGAAGGATGGTAAGTAGAGCCACGCGTTGCTCCCGAGTGAAATGCGATTTGGCCAAAAACTAGCAACCCGGCTTTTATTCCGCGCTGCCGGCGCATTCCAAACTACGCTCAAATTGTACGATGAATCCTAATTTTAGGTCAGAACAATCCTACGCTATGGCCAAAAATTGACTACTCCTCATCAGGGAAAATAAACCTTGTCCGTTTGCGTCCAACCGTTCTGCCGGGTCTGCAGGAGACACAATCCGTTTTGTGAGACGGGTATCGAGAAGGAATTCCACCCCGCGACTACCGGATAAGCCCGCGACCAGATGGTCTTGCCCGTGAGATTCATCAGAGCGATTTGCGCAGGGCCCTGCCCGCCCGGCCTCTGTCCGCCCCCACTTTGTCGGTCCGGATCCTGTCCGGCCGGATCCTATCCGACCGGACCTTGCCCGGCTGAACCGGAAGCGGTCGTGAAATAATCAATCTGAATACGATCCCGTAGAAGCGTGCTGTGAAAAACGTTCCCGTGGAAGGAGGCGCGACGCATGATTGCGTTATTGAACGGCACGGCCTGCGGCAGTGAGGTATCCCCCGGCAGCTTGGATAATTCGGCACCTGAACGGATGGCGTTGAGCAAGCCCAGATCAAAAGCAGCGCCGGTATTGCGATCGAAAACGGACATGGTGTGATTCCCCTTGTCACCCACGTCCCATACCACCGGGATAATGCCCCGGGCCGTGGCGGACGAGACGACGTATTCGTACCAGCTCCACCGCGACAGGTGGGGTTGCATGTGGGGTCGATGACATGCGTATTCGGATCAGCGTATTCATCCCAGGCGGCGGGAATGCGGATGGTCTTGAACCCCGCCGCTTTCACGGAATCGATCAGCAACTGCATCGGCACGTCGTTGCCCCACGCTTTGGGGCCGCCGATGGCTTCCATGGTATTGCCGAGATTCCAGCCTACGCCCATTTCGGCGGCGATGGACTTGGCCGTGGGAAGCGCTTGGGTCATGGCCGCATCACCGGACGCAGATGCGGATGCGGGAGCGGCTGCTTAGTAATCAGGCCAAGGGACCGGGCCCATTCAGCCAAACGAAATCCAAAAAAAAGGCCCTCCGGGATTCCGGAGAGCCTGATGCTTTGTGAATGTCGAAGGATAATTCGAAAAGTTTAACGAACCACTTTGGAAGCGATGACGCGGAAATGAATCGCGCTCAGGGTGACAGACTGGGAAGCCAAAGCGAGCTCGACCTCGGTGGTGTGGGCTTGGAACGGAACCTCGCAGATGATCCGTCCGCTCACATCCAGGGCTTGGACTTTTCCACTTAGACCGGCATAAATACCAGGCATGCGCACACGCAATCCTGCTTCGGTC
>JADGQO010000184.1 GCA_017881725.1 Fibrobacteria bacterium | reverse complement strand
TGGAAAATAAAGTTATGGGTTTTATGCGTTCACTACAAAAAATGCCTGCAAGAGTTATGGCTTTCTTTCGGGAAAGACATGTCAGATATGTAATCGGAGTGTAGCCATATCAATGAGACGGGCAGTAGTGTGGATGGGAGCAATAATGGCGTGCGGAGACACTCCGAATCCTTCAGGTCTTTGTGTGAATATTCCGTTTGAAATTACGGTAACTGCCGCTGGGTTAGTTTCTACATATTTATTTGTAAAAGGTTTGCTCAATAAAGGAAAATATGGAAAAGAAACAGATGCTGAAAAAATATTTAAGTTAAAATACAAATCTGAAAACTAATGCAGGCTGCACAACCATGAGCTCGAACGGACAGCGCCACCGACGTCGCGGTGCTTGCGGACCTTTGCTGGATTTCTGTTTTAGGATGACAATCCCATGTTGAAAAAACCTTCGTTTACGTTCTGGCAGAAATGGCTATTCTATACAAGTATTCTATTCGCATTATCCGGAGTTCTTTTCGCAATTTATGGAAACAATACGCTTTTTCTACCCTATAACCAAATGCTTGCAAAAATATTTTGGGGCAAATCTGAGATACCGAGCGCTGTAGAGCCATTTCGTGCATTCATTTGGGGTCCTCTGGGTGGAACAATTGCCTGCTGCTATATTCTGCTGGCTTATATTGCCTATTATCCGTTCAGAAGAAAGGAACTTTGGGCACGCAACGCTATCATCACAGCTTTTGGCGTCTGGGTTGTTTTGGATTCGACTATTTGCATTGAATATGGCGTTTATTTTCAAATTTATATCATTAATATATTTTCAATACTCGTGAAGAGTTTACCATTAATTTTTACTTGGCAGGATTTTAAGGGATCACAAGCACTTACAGGCGTAAGCGGGCTTGCAGCTCCTCCGTGGGAGGATAGGTGATCCGCGGCGGCTTCGACCGCCGATCCACCTTCGCGAACCCGGGCAAGGCATGTGGCTTCAGATTTCCGCTCCCGATGATGTGGAAGACTGGGATGCCGCGCACCACGACCGCATCCGAAAGGAGGTTCCGATGGCACCGCCACGGCAGGACCTCCGCGCACATGACCGTCACCGGCCCTTCCGGAAGCACTCGAATCAGTTCCCCAAGGCCCGCCTTGAACTCCGGCGTGGCCATGTAATCGGCATAGGCCTGGAACTGCGGCACGCGCCAGGCGCCATTGGGGGAATCCGGCGCGGGACTCCGGCGGCCGCCCAGCTCGGGAAAATGGCGGTAGACGATGCCGTCCTTCTCCAAGGATCTGGGCAACGCATCCCTTCCGAACCAGGGCCATCGTCGGGATCCCGGGTAACGGCGGATGTCCGCGAGAAAGCGGATATCATGGGCCTTGAGGAGCCCCAGGAAAGATTCTAGGGATTGGTTGGAATGCCCGATGGTGAACAGCGCGCGCGGATTTGGAGTCTTGGCCATCCCTTTGAAAATACGCTTTCCCCACTTCGATGGCCAGAGCGGCCTATAGATATAGATGCCACGAATTGGATAAGCAATCTCTTGGTGTTGGCGTCCATTGGATTTTGTTTTTGGAACCAATCTTGGCTTTCAATTCCGATCCCACTAATCGATTTGATTATTTACATTAACCTTAAATTTTACGCTCTTACCCGCTACTTGGAAATTCAATTCCTTGCGATCAAAAAAGAGCTATAAATATGAAATATTGGAGCGCACAACGTGGCGCAGTACCGGTTACGGGACAAGCTCAAGACAACGGGAGAGACCGTGCCGACCCAGTTGGATAAGGAAGTGCGGAACCCCACGCTGCGGTGGATCTTTCAAATCATGGAGGGGTTGGGAATCGCCCGGTTCGAGGGCAGCTCCGGAACGGACGGTACTGGGTCCGTGCGGGAGTTGGTGACGAACATGACGCCGCTCCGGAAGAAAATCATCCGACTATTCGGGCCCACCGCCTGCCGGATGCACGGGCTAAATCCCGAAACTGCCTTTTAGGGTCCAGGAATGTGTGTTGCATTCAAGCATTACTCTTCTCGCAAACTAAATTCTCATTTCCTGTAAATCAGTTTTTGATTGAAGCCCAATTCTATTCGATTTGCGGCAGTTCCTTCATCGACGTTGGCCGAAACTCACGGCGCGGTATTTGCTTAATAACGAAGAGGGGGGGTGAATGCGATGGGGTTGAAAGTGGAGAAATCCAGCCAAAGCCGACCTCACCGAACGATAAACCTGTGGAGGGGCTATGCGCTTTTTAAAATCATTTCTGCCGGGCCTTACAGCCTTACTTTCGATTTCGCTGATCTGCATGTGCAGCAAAACCGGGGTGAATCCGGATGACCCGGATGCCAGGGCCGTGCAACTCGATGGGGATGACCTATTCATAACGTATGCGCCGGGAGATAGCGCGGAATCGGTCACGGGAAATGTGGTCTTGCCGGCCAGCGGGGCGAAAGGGAGTCAAATCGTATGGGTCTCGGGAAATGACACGGCAATCACAATTGAAGGGATTGTGAGCCGCCCGGCAGCCGGTAAGGGAGCGGCTTCGGTCATCTTAACCGCAACCGTATCCAAAGGAGATAATCGAAAGGCGAAACGGTTTACCCTTGTCGTTAAGGATCTCGGGTACAACGGAAACACCCTCAGCGCCGGAACGATGACCGATACCGATGGGAATCTTTATCAGGCAGTCAAGATCGGGGACCAGGTATGGACCGCGGAGAATTTGCGGACCACGAGGTATAACGATGGATCGGAAATTCTTAATAAGAAGGATAGCGCCGATTGGGTGAATGCGCCCCTTCCCGGTTATTGCTACTTCAATAACACAAGCAATGCGGATAGCATCAGAAAATATGGCGTGCTTTACAATTGGCATGCCGTAGATACTAAAAAGCTCGCTCCTCCCGGCTGGCGTGTTCCGACGGACGCGGATTGGAAAACCCTCGAATCGTACCTGATTGGGAATGGGTACAACTGGGATGGAACCACGTCAGGGAATAAGATCGGAAAATCCTTGGCTGCGAAAACGGATTGGAATAGGCTTTCCGATTCGGCGGACGGCGCTATCAGCAATGACATGTCCAAGAACAACAAGAGTGGTTTTGCGGCACTACCCGCCGGTTCCCGCGTCGCCAATGGGTCCTTCGATTTCTATGGCTCAGGTAACTGGTGGAGCTCCACGGAATACAATGAATCGGGTGCGGTAGCCCGAAACCTTTTCCACAATTCAGATAGTCTGCAATGGAACAGCAACTATAAGAATACCGGTTTCTCGGTCAGGTTGATAAAGGATTGATTCGCACGCAACCCTCATCGGGCACAACTTTTTGCCTTGTTTGGTCTCGGGATGGCCGGTTTCGGTTTCGCCGCGTGCCGTCGCAAGAAGCGTCAGCCGTAAGTCACGAGTAGTCTTCCATTAGTAAAATCGGGGTCCTTGAGGGCCCTGCTTTTTTATCAAGTTAAATGAACCGCATTTTATTTTCCTCTACTTTACAGGATGACTTTTTGGAATTGCGAAACTGGAAAAGGCCAGTTTTGTTTCGCACCAAAAAACCTCACAATGCAGGTTCGGCTGCCTTCGTTTTTACCTACGCTTCCAGAGGCTCTTCCTCCTCAGTGTGTTTTGCGCTGCGCCCGGTTTTTTCCGCCGAATGTCGCCACCATTTTTTAACTTGGATATGCAGATCGAAGCGCCTCAGGGCCATTTCCGCCAAGCCGCGAAATAAAGTCAATGATTTGCGTACCAGATTTGCCATTAGCAAGGTCGGCGTTTGATTGAAAAGGTACAGATCCGATTCCTTCCAGCTTCTGTCTGCGTATCTCCGTTTAAATTCTGCATCGCCGAAACCGAAATCGATGCCGCGTACGGCATGGGTTTTGCAAAGATGGTCCACCATTTTTATAAATAATATTCTACCCGGACTATAGGGATGAAGATCCGATTTGAATCCGGTGTAATCCAGATAAAGGACGCCTTGGTACAATGTCCCCAATTGGAAAGCGCATGCCTGATTATTGGCGTACAGGATAAAGCCTTTCATCCATCCTTTTCGCGACGTCACGCCGAGACGGTTTCGCATTTCCTCGTTATCGCAAAATCCCGCTCCCAATCCGCGCAGGTAAGTCGATTGAGCAATTTCCTCCACGGTTGAACAGAATTCCGGCACGTCCTCAGGTTTTTCGAACATTTTAAACTCGATGTCTCCATGAGAATGTTGCGCGAGCTTCCGTTCTTTCTTGCGATCCGCTTTGTTGACTTTGCTTTTGAACAATTCAGGGGTTTCAGCCAATTCCGCCCACCAATGGAAATTGTCCTTTAGGGGCGTGTGGCGTAATAAAAACGGGGTACCACGAGCGGCTGCCCGATAAACCGGGTGTTCGGCGCACATGGCGGCAAGGTAAATGGCGTCGACTCCATCGTGCTTCATCCATTTTCGCAAGTAGGTTACGAATGCCACAGCGCACTTCTCGTCCCAGGCACCCATCAACCCGCCGTACACTATCGAGAATTGCAGAAGTGCGGAATTGAAAATCTTCAGATAGCCGAACGTCGCTGGCAGAATAAAATTTTCCAGGCGTCCCACGGCGAGAGCCACTGGCGCCTCTTTGAAAAAAATCACGATCGCCATGGGATTCACCACCGATGGTCGGCTTTCCACTACGCACTCAAAAAAATCCACGTCCGCGTTGGGGTGAATTTGCCATTGTTGCCACAGATCGCGGATTGACTCCAAGGATTTTGTGCCTACCAGCGCTTCGACACGGTACTCTTCAACGGATGGCGATAGCGGCATTCGATTACATCTCTTCCAGGACGTTCCCCGGTTCAAATACTATATCCGCACCCATTTGAAATCCTTCGGCGATAAGCGCCCATAGCAGATAATTGAAGTGTGGCGCGAACATGGCCACGTCGTTCACAATAAAAAGCATAACCTCCATGTTTACATAGGTATATCGAAACCTTATTCCAATTTTAATCTCTCCAATTTTCAACCTTTCCAGGTAATGCCCGCCTTATCCTGGTGTTGCCGACAAAGACCACTTAACACTGTTCGACTCGCTTTCCATATCCTGGTTGGCGGAAAATCGTACAACGACGCATTCCTCCAGGCTTCAGGTGAACTCCGCACTGAAAACCAGTTCAGGGGACCTTTTCTTGGCCGGAGCCTATAAACTGTTTAACGGAGGTCACTCCGAGATCACTACTTTGCTGAAGCTGTGAGCCCAGGATCGTTTCGAGTTCGAGAAAAAATTCGATTTGGTTGGTGACACCGCGTCTCAAACCCGCGATGACGCATATTATGCGGTTCGCGAAACGGGCGCAGGCGATCTCTTAGCCACCATCTTTACCATCCCCAGTTAGAAAATTGCTTTCCCTATAGGGATAAATTTATCCTGGCGGTAACTAACAATTACGCTTCATATAGATTCATCTATTTCGACGATGTCCCAAACCGATTGGCCACCGATTCATTGATTGTTCCGACCCCGATCGGGGAAGATAAATTCCATGCCGAAGTAATCCTGGGTGATACCCTGTATACTTTAATTGAATTGGCCCCGAGCACAGGCGGGAAAAGCGCGTACTCGTTGTGGAAACAGCGGCTTCAATCAGGCTTTCCAACTGCGCTATCCAGGGACCATAATACCTGCATGAGAGGCATTCAGATAAACCGGAGTTGCAACATCTTGGGCCGGTACTGGAGGATTAAAAGGGGCGGGAACTAGAAACAGTTCAGCGCATCAACCACTTCAATCACATCCGCATCTCGGAGTTGCGGATGGCAAGGAATGGAAATGCATTCGTCAGCATGCGCTTCCGCAAACGGCAGCCCCCGCGGATCAATGCGGATGTCGGCGCACGGTTTTTGTTTATGCACCGGTATCGGGTAGTGGATTTGGGTTTCGATGCCCCGCAGTTTCAGATGTTCCATCAAGTCGGATCGATGTTTGCAACGAATCACGAATAGATGGTGCACGTGATTGGCTGCCTCTAGCGGCGGAGCTAAGAGTTCGAACCGATTGGAGCGGAGGCCGGATCGGTAAACATCGGCGATTTGACGGCGTCGGGCGTTGAACTCCTCCAACCAGTTCAGGCGCGCGGAGAGAATCGCGGCGTGGAGTTCATCCAGGCGGCTGTTCATGCCCAGTACCGGATGGTGGTAACGGACGCTTTGCCCGTAATTGCGGAGTTGGGCGAACGCCTCGGCGAGGTCGGAGCGGGAAGTGACCAGAGCGCCGCCATCCCCAAGTGTACCAAGATTTTTGGTCGGATAAAAACTGTACGCCCCGCAGGCTCCAAATCCGCCGGCTACGTGTCCTTGGGACGAAGCGAGGTGGGCTTGGGCGCAATCCTCCAGCAAGGAAATTTTCGCGTCACGGCATAAAGCTTGCCATCGGTCCATGTTCCGGATTTGCCCGTAAAGATGAACGAGGATGACCGCCTTGGTTTTTACTGAGAGGCAGCGACAACGCTGTCGGGATTTAAAAGTGCGGTTTCCGGATCGATATCGGCTAAAACGGGCGTGGCTCCGGCCCGAATGATGGCTAATACGGTGGCGAATGCCGTCATGGGCGTGGTGATCACTTCGTCGCCGGAACCGATGCCCAAAGCGCGCAGACCGATTTCGATGGCGTCCATTCCGTTTCCGACTCCGACACAATGGGGAAGACCGCAACGTTCGGCCCAGGATTGTTCGAAGGCTTTCACTTCGTTGCCTAAAACAAACCAACCGGATCGAATCACCCGCTCGGCCGCTTCCGTCTGCAAGCGTATTAACGCCTCCGGCTCTGCCTTGAAATCGTTCATCAGGATTTTGAAGGGCGCTGGGCTCATCGGGAATCCTCGCGTCGAAAAAACAAAACCGGCGGAGGCTGGCTTGACTTCATTTCACATCCCAATAATGGGAATGATGCAGGCGGTAAAAAGCCATGGTGCGCTCCAAACCCGCTCGCAAGTTGACCTTAGGCGTCCAGGGTAATTCAGTCTGCGCATTGGTGAAATCCGAATAGTAATCGCCGATGTCGATGGCTTTGCGATCATTCGGAAACGGTGTCAGTTCGAAAGTGCCGTCGGAATACAGATCGACCATCAGCGCGGCGACGTCCTTGAGGCTTACGCGCTCGGGCGCGCCCAGGTTGAACACGCCGCCGTAGGCGTTGGGATTGAGCGCCGCGGCCAACAGGGCGTCAACCACGTCGTCGACGTAATTGAAGTCGCGAAGTTGCGTCCCGTCCCCGAAAACCTTGATGGGTTTGCTTTCGATCAGTTGCCGCAGCCAAATGCCGAGGAAGGTTTGCGTGCATCCTTGACGCGCATGCCGGGCCCATAGGTATTGGTCAACCGTAAGGCACAAGCCTTGATGCCGTATACGTTGTTGTAAAGCAAATGGTACCATTCGCCGGCGAGCTTGTTGATGCCGTTCACGTCCACGGGGCGGATGGGATGTTTTTCGTCGACGGGGAGATATTGCGACTTGCCGTAGAGTTGGCGCGTACTGGCGAAGACGATTTTGATGTTTTGATTATGCTTGCGGCAGGATTCCAGAATGCTGAGCTGTGCCGAAGCGTTGATGTCCAGATCGTTGCGAGGGTCGGACATGGAATCGAGATGGCTGGTTTGCCCGGTGATGTTGATGGTGACCTTGCCTTCAAGATCGCGGACGTTGAATAGGTTGCCGCCGTATTCCGGAATCAAACTATCGACTAAAGTAAGCTTGGCACCCAGGCCGTGCAAGCGACGCGCCAGATTGGAGCCGATAAAACCGAGGCCGCCCGTGATGAGGATGCGCGTGCCGGCGAAGTAGGCGTTGTTCGAATCGCTGTCCACGGAAGAATCGTATCATATCTAACCGGCGTCGAGCACGCTTGGCGAATTCAGGCGAGGCCGAATTCAACCATGGCGGGTACGAAGTTCCGGTTTTCATGGCCCGGGCGACTGAGCTTGATGAGCGCGAATCGTTGCAGGGAGGTGAGTCTGGACCAATCCGCCGGGGTAACTTGCAAGTTAACGGCCAGGGCCTGTTGGTTCACCTGCTCCGGGACGAATGCGGAATTTTCCCACTCCGGTTCGGGCAATTCCGGCAGCAAGGACGGGGGTGACCCGCAAACGTCGGCGACCAGGGAGCTGAGACGCCCTCGGTAATCCGATACTTCTCCGGAAGTCCCGAAGGGGATGCGAACCAGGGATAGCCTTTGGTCAGGATTCAACTTGGACCATTCATTCAACTTGAGCTTGACCCCGGTGACGTCGAGCCGCAGGCGCACGGCCATGGGGATGCAGCGCAATGATTCGACGAAATCGGATTCGAAGCGGAAGAACGGATCGGACATGTCCCAATTATATCTTTTCCACCAGCACGGCACAATGTTTGTACGACGGTTGGCGGGAATGGGGATCGAAGGCGGGAAAGGTGAGGCGATTGACCTCGACGTCGTGCATGGGCATGAAAAGTTGTCCCGGCTGCACGGTGGAGGCCACGGACGCGCGGGCGCGGGCTTGTCCGCGAGGGGATTTGACCAGCACCCAGTCGCCGTTGGCGAGTTTCAGGCGGGAAGCGTCCTGGGGATGGATTTCCACGAGGGAATCCGCGGGGTACAACTTGCGCAGGACTTCGGATTTCCCCGTGCGGGTATTGGTATGCCATTGCGCCGAGGAGCCGCGGCCGGTCATGAGCGCGAAGGGATATTTCTCCGTGACCGGATCGGGAATGGGTTGCGGCGGACTGAATTGGAATTTGGCTTTTCCATCGGGATGGTAAAAACGACCGTCCTCGAAGAGGCGGCGCTCGGGCACCGGGGGTAACTTGGAGGTTTCGGGGTAGGGCCATTGGATTCCACCCAACGAATCGATTTGTTTGTATCCGGAAATGCCGGTGAAATCGCAAGGCCGGCTGCGGGACAGTTCGGCCATGGCCTGGAAGGCCTGCTCGGGGGTGTCGATGCCGGAGAACAGGGTTTCGCAACCCCAATATTTCGCCATCAGCTTGAAAATGTAAAAGTCCGCCAGGGCTTGCCCCGGGGCGGGGGAAACTTTTTTGAACAAGCCGATGCGCCGCTCCGAGTTGATGACCGAGCCTTCCTTTTCGCCCCACGCGGCGGCGGGCAACACCAGGTGCGCCAGGCGCGCGGTATCGGTATCATGATACATGTCCTGTACGACCAGGAATTCCAGTTTGGCGGCTACGCGACGGAAATCCTCCTGATTGATCCAGGAATGCGCCGGGTTGGTGGCGATGACCCAGAGGCCCTTGATCTTTCCCTCGTCGATGGCGGATAAGATTTGGTCGTAAGCCAGGCCGGGCTTCTGTTGGATGGCTGCTGGATCGATTTTGAAGAAGCGCGCGACGTCCTCGCGATGGGCCGGGTCCTGGTAGTTGCGCCCGCCCGGAAGGCCCGTGGTATTGCTGAAGATCCGCGATCCCATGGCGTTCACTTGCCCGGTGATGGAATTGGCGCCCGTCCCCGGTTTGCCGATATTGCCCGTCATCAGCGCGAGGTTGATGACGGCCTGGGCGGTGCGCACGCCTTCGTGGCTTTGGTTCACGCCCATGGTCCACCAAAGTGAAACGCGCTTGCCGGGTTTAAGCAAAGCCGCGAACTCCTTCAATTTTTCGGTCCCGAGCCCCGTGATGCGTCCCACGGCTTCCGGATCGAAGGTTTGCACATGGGCCTTGAACTCCTCGAAGCCGGAAGTATGCTCGGCGATATAACGCTCGTCGATCCAACCTTCCCGGATCAAGATATGGGAGAGGCCGTACAGGAGCGCCAAATCGCTTTTGGGGGCCAGGGCGTAATGGCGTGTCGCCACCAGGGCCGTTTCCGTCTGCCGCGGATCGACCACAATGATTTCCGGCTTGCGCTTGTTCATCATGACGCGTTCCCACATGATGGGATGGGCGATGCAGGGGTTGGCTCCCAGAAAGACGATGACGTCGGACTCTTCGAAATCCTTGTAGGTGAAAGGCGGCGCGTCGAATCCAAAACTCATTTTATAGGCCACATGCGACGTGGCCATGCACTGGCGCGTATTGGCGTCGCCGTGGATAAAACCCATGCCGAATTTGGCAAGGACCCCGAGCATGAACATCTCCTCGGTGGGGATTTGCCCCGTGCTCAAGAAGGCCACGGCCTCTCGGCCATGCCGGGCGATAATGTCCTTGAAGCGCCCGGTGAATTCGCGCAGGGCGGCGTCCCATTCCACGGGTTTCAGGTTCCCGGAGCCATCCCGTAACAGCGGTGTTACGGCGCGATCCCCGGCTTTCAGGGGCGCAAGGGCTTCCCAGCCCTTGGGGCAGGCCATGCCCAAGTTCACGGGATAGGCCGGATCGGGAGTAAGGTTTACGGCTTTGCCGTCCTTCATGTGGATTTTCAAGCTGCATCCCGTCGAGCAATAGCCGCACACCATGGACGTGGTGGAGTCCGGCTGTAACCGGTTCGGAGTCTTGCCCAGGCCGAATCGGCCCGGAGCGAGGATCATTTCGTGCGTGAGCTTGCCGTCGCGTTGGCGGAGAAAATCGGAAAAAGTACTCACTAAACTCATGGGCAAATACCTCTACGCCGTGGTCGGCCTTGGCCTCCCCTGCGGGAGGCGCTTTGAATCGAACGTCCGAACGCCCTCGGGAGACTATGCTCCCGGCATGCGCGGCGGCACGCAGGCGGTAAAGAATAAATATCGTTCCAGGCACTCACCGGCGGCAACCAAAATCAATATGGCCGCGAACATGACGGCGGAAAAAACAGCGCCGGCGGAGTCGCCGCGATAGATCCAGAACACGGGCAGCATCAATCCTCCCAACAGGCCGGCATTGAAGCGCCAGGCATGGGCGAAGCGCAATTCGCCGCGCAAGAGGAGCGCGGTTTTTTTCAAAGGGTTGGCGTCCTGATCGTCGATATGCTTATGGATGCGCGCTTCGCAAGCCAGCTTGATGATGAGCAGGGCCGGCAGCGAAATGCACAGGGGCAATACGACGGCGCGCAGGGATGCGTCGGCGGAGAAGGCGCGGGAAGCCAGGCAGCAGGCGATGAAAGCCGCCAAACCCGCCAGGCCCGTCAAGGCGGAGGTCAACAAAAACTTGGCCGACGTCATGCGTGTGGCCCAATAAACGCGCGGGGTGTCGCGGTAAACCATGGCGGAAGCGTGCACGGCCGTGAGGCAGGCCAGGAGCATGAAAATGCGCATGCCGGTGTTGGAGGCGAAGGCTTCCAAAAGTTGGAGGCGACCGCCGGGGACGGGATGAAGGGCCAGGCCGACCGTGGCGCATGCCATGATCGCGGACAAACCGCCGAGGAGGCCGAAGGCCACGATTTCGCGGCTGAGCCAGGAGCGGCGGAATCCGATCACGGCCCGGAAGGCGAATTGCGGGCGTCCCAAATGCATCACGCTCACGGCGATGGCCAAAAGCATGACGGCGGATCCCAGGACATGTCCCAGGGCCTGGAACAAGGGGCGGCGGGGCAGAAAACCGGAGAGCGTTCCGGCTTCGAGGGCGAATAAAAATCCGGCGGCGAGTTGCGACAGGGTGAGCATGAACACCAGCGGATAATGCGCCTTTTCCTTGCGGACCTTATAGGCGTCGGCCGCCTCCATGCCCTCGGAGAGCGGGCGCGTGGTCTTATAGCGCGTAGTCGGATGGGTGTAGCGCGGATCCGGCGCGCCGGGTATCGCCGTATAGTCATCGGGATTCTTCCGCACTTCGGCTTGATCGACGATGGTGATGCGGATGGCTTTGGTCGGGCACGATTGCACGCAGGCCGGGGCTTCGCCCGCTTCCAGACGTCCCACGCACATGTCGCATTTGCGCACGATGCCTTTATCGTGATGGTATTGCGGCACGTCGTACGGGCATTTCAGGATGCAATATTCGCAGCCGATGCATTGATCGTCCAGGTGCTTGACGATGCCCGTGACGGGATCCTTTTCGTAGGCTTTCACCGGGCAGCCATGGGAGCAGGCGGGCTCTAGGCAATGCTGGCAAGCGGTAGTGATGGTTTGTTGCCGGGGTTTGCCGATGACGTTGTGGATGAGGCCGACGGAGCGCCAGGTTTCTCCGGCATCTAGGCCGTTCAGGCTGTGGCAGGCGGTGACGCAGGCTTTGCAGCCAGTGCAACGATCGAGATCGACCTCGAAGGCGAATTGCTGTCCGGGCTTGGGCATGGCGAGCGGCAACAAGTCGCGGTAATGGTTTTCCAATTGAGGCTTGCCGGCCAGACCCGTATGCATGAGGTCATGCGCCGAAGAAAAACGCTCCACGGCGGTCAGGTTCTGCTGCTCCTCCAAATACGCGCCGATGAGGGCCGGACCTTCCCCCAGGAACTTGGCCAGGGAGGGAGGGACTTTATCGGGGAAGGTTTGCACCATGTTAGTACACGTCCCGCTGATAACGCTTTTGCGATTTCATGCCGTCCAAATAGGCTTTGGCTCCGTCGAGGCCTTTGCCGCTTTCCTTGGCGATGACGTGCAAGAGGGCTTCTTCCACGTCTTTAGCCATGCGCTTGGCGTCGCCGCATACGTAGAAATGGGCGCCGTCTTCCAGCCAGGCGAAGAGTTCCTTGGACTGTTCCAACATGCGCGTCTGCACATAGACCTTCTCGTCCTGATCGCGCGAAAAGGCCAAATCCATTTTCGTCAGGAAGCCCGAGGCTTCCATGGCCACGAATTCCTCGCTATAGAGGAAGTCGAGGCGGCGGCGTTGATCGCCGAAGAAGAGCCAGTTCCTGCCCGTATCGCCCGTGTTACGGCGCTCCTGCAGGAAGGCGCGGAAAGGCGCCACGCCCGTTCCCGGTCCCACCATGATAATGGGCTTCCCGGGTTGGGACGGCAAAGTGAAATGCGAGGTCGGCTGGATGAACACCGGCACGGTCATGCCCAGCGGCACGCGTTCGGCCAAAAAGGTCGAGGCCACCCCGCGGCGGAGGCGATGGCCCGACGCATAGCGGACTACGCCGACGGTGAGATGGACTTCGCCGGGATTTTCCTTGGGCGAACTGGAAATCGAGTACAGGCGCGGGGCGATTTTAGCCAGGGAACCCGTGAACGTCTGCGCGTCGAGGCGCGTGTGCGGGAAATCTTCGAGCACGTCCAAAACGTCGCGGCCGGTCAAATAGGCGTTGGCCTGGGCGGGATCTTCCAGCAGGTCGCGCAGGCGGCGCGTTTCACCCAGGTTGCGGCTCTCGGCGCGCAGGCCCAGGAGCAGCTTTTCCGACCCCCGGCGCAGGTCCAGCTTGGAGATGAGCGCGGCGCGCAGGGCGGTCGCTTCGCCGTCGTCCAGGGTAACACGTTCGTTACCCAAGCAGTTCAAGGAAAGGATGATCCGATCGACCAGCTCGTAGCAATTGCGGGGGAAAACGCCCAGCGCGTCGCCGACCTTGTATTCCAAGCCGCTGCCGAGCAGCGAGAACGCCAAATGGCGCGTGTCTTTGCCGGAACCCTTGGCGTTTAAGGGATGGTTTTCGAGGAGCGGAGCCGGGAAAGGATGCTTGCGGCCGTAAGTTGCGGAAGCGCCCGCGGCTGCGGAGGAAGCGGAAAGGGCGGCATGCTGCCCGTTGATTGGGGCGGACAGGGCTTTTCCATTTGCAGATGCCACGGCATTGCCGTTCAAGACCGGAGCGGGAATCGCAAGGGTAGAACCGTTCGCGGGCGTATAACCCGATGCGTTGGCCGCGCTCTTGGAGGCACTGTTCGCCGAACCGTTGGCGGAACCGTTTGCAGAAGGCTCGGGCATCGCGTCCGGCGGCAGGGCTTGTCCACCGGCATGGGTTTCCAACGCGTTCATGGCTTCGTCCATCCAAGCGTCGGCCTTGGCCTCATAGTCGGTGTCGCATTCGCACAGCGGCAGGAGGCGGGTGGCGCCTAAATCCGCGCAGCGGCCGTCCAGGTTTTTTCCGGCTTGGCAGAAGCGGGTATAATTGCGGTCGCCCAATCCCATCACCGCGAAAGCGGCATGGGCCAAGCTGGGAGCCTGCGGGCTTTTGAGCCATTCCCAAAACGCCACGGCATGATCGGGCATGTCCCCGTCGCCCCAGGTGCTGGACAGCATGAGGATGCGCGACTCGGCGGCGAAATCGATGTCCTGGAACTTGTCCATGCCCACGACGCGCGGCTGGAATTGCACGGACTTGCCGGCATAGGCTTTCAATTTGTCGGCCAGGGCCATGGCCAAACCTTCGGCCGTCCCCGACTGCGAGCCGAACAAAATCAGCACGGGTAACTTGGATGTGACGGGCGAGGCAGATATGGAAGAACCGTTTCCGGCGGCGGAAGCGATTCCGGCTGCGGCGGAGGCTTGCGCCAAGGATCCGAAACCGACGTTGGCCAATCCAGCCAAAAATCCGTTCAGCCAATTCCGCTGTTCCGAGGTGAAGGGGGACGATTCGGGCAATACCGGGGCGTTCATTTCGCCTGCTCCTTGACGGCGCGACCGTCAGACGTAAATTCATGCGCGTTCAGATGGGATTCCATGCCCGCCATCGCCGGACGGGGCTGGGGAAATCCGTTTTGGGCCGATACTGCCGTAATCGTAGGGGCCATAGTCGTCGGCGACTGGGCCGCCGGCGTCGCAGGGACGCCTTCCAGGAACAGGGACTGCAATTCCGATGTCGATTGGCGCGCGGTAAAATCGGTAAAGGATTCTCCGGCTCGGCGAAGTCCGAGATACAGGTTCAACATGCGCTCGATTTCGATGGGCAACTCGGCGACGGGCACCGATCGACGCGCGGCGACGGCGATGCGGCCCTCACGTCCATATCCTCCGCCTACGAATACGTGGAAGCCCGGACCTTTATAACCGGGAATTTCCACGCCGGTCGCGATCAGGCCGATGTCTCCGATGAAATGCTGGGCGCAAGAATGGTGACAGCCGGTCAGATGAATGTTGACGGGTTGGTCCAAGACCACGCGGCCGCGCAGATAGGCCGAGATGGCCAAGGCCGTGGACTTGGTGGGAGCTTGCCCGAACTTGCAGCCTTCCGCGCCCGTGCACGCCACGAGGCCCGCCTGGATGGGATCGGGTTCATGCGTGAGGCCCAAGGCGGTGAGCGCTTGCAGGGCCTCGCCCAAATCCGCTTCGCGTATATCCGAGATCAGCAGGTTCTGCCATACGGTGAGTCGTAAAGTTCCCGATCCAAATCGGGAAGCCAAGCCGGCGAGTCCGCGTAATTGCGCGACGGAAAGGCGGCCCACGGGCACATCCACGCCCAAGTAACACAGGCCGCTTTGTTTCTGCGTATGCACGCCCAGATGGGCGGCCTTATCGACAGGCGGCGGCGCGATGCACGCGTCCTGCGGCAGGCGACGCAAGGTGCGGCCCATGATTTTCTCGACTTCGGCCAGGAACTTTTCGAAGCCCCAGGAGTCCAGAACGTATTTGAGACGGGCCTTCTTACGATTGCCGCGATCGCCCGAGGCAATATAAACTTGGATCATCGCCACGGCCGCAGGCACGCATTCTTCGGCCTTCAGCAAGAGTCCGGTGTCACGCGCCAAATCCCCGTGACCCGAGATGCCGCCGAGCGCGACGCGGAAATAAATTCCTGGATCGACGCCGTGACCTTCTTCCACGCGCACGGCCTTGAAGCCGATATCGTTGGTGTCTTCCAAGGAAGAAATGGAATTCCCGCCGTCGAAGGCGACGTTGAACTTCCGGGGCAGGCCGTACAGGCCGCGATCATGCAGGATGCGGTAGTGCATCTGGCGGCACAGGGGCAGCACGTCGTACAGCTCGTTGTGGTCGATGCCGCAGGTGGGATTGCCCGTCACGTTGCGGATATTGTCCGCTCCAGACCCGCGCGGCACGATGCCGGCTTCATGCAGGTCGGTAAGCAGCGACAACATGTACCGTCCCGCGATCTCGCGGATTTGCAGGTTGGCGCGCGTGGTGACGTCGACGTAGCCGCCGCCGTAATTCTCCGCCGCCTGGGCGATGGCTTCGGCCTGGTAGGCCTTGAGCACCCCGCCGGGAATGCGCAAGCGGCACATCATGGAGGCTTGGGCGGGGGACACATTCCACAGCCCAAAGGTCTTGAAGGTGTACAGGTCCTCGCCTTCGGGCAGCTTATCCTGGGCCGACAGCTCCGCGATGCGCGGCCACGCGTCCAGCGGATCGGACTCGAACTTGATTTGTTCTTCTTTGCTCAACCGTTTGCCGGAAGCCATCCAGGCCAACTGCGCGCGTTTTCCGAGAGGCAAACTTGCGTTGTCGGATTTCGTGTCCGCGACTTTCGCGGCCGCATCCTGGTCGGAAGCGGCTTTAGCCGAATGGACCGCCGTGGTCGGCGCTGGCGCAGTGAGGCCGCGCAGAAACCCTTCAAGGTATTCTTTTTGATCCGGAGTGAAGGGTGTGCCTGCCGTGGTGGTCTTCAATTGCGATTCTCCCGGCGAACCGAGTTCGCCGGCTAGGTCCAGTGCCATAGCCTCTCCTACCCCTACGGGGGTGAGTTTGCAATGGCCAAAGGATCGGACGGACCGTAATCGGTTGGCAGTTATGTGCATTAACCATTGCAAACCCCGGGCCATGCCTGTAATTCGTGCAAGGGAATGAATTGCAATTTAAATTGTCCGTGAATTTGGCCAAAACCCCAATAAAAATCACAAAAACCGAGTTTAACCTCACCAAAATTGGAACTCATGTTCCCATTCGTCAACAAATGTCATGCTCATTTCTAACAATAATCGCCAATAATTTCGGCTTTGCGGTTAGTTAACCAGAACCCATGGACGGCAATCACGATTAGTTCGGTTGTCCTACTATATACTAGGCTCCCCCAAATGGGGGGGGTAACGTGTAAGGTACTGGGGCGGGCTGATCAATTTGGCTTGGGGTTTGCTTTCTACCGGGACAGGAGATGCCTAAAATGAAACTGAAAGATTTTACCAAGGTCGGTAATCCGGCCACGCTATTTTCCGCTTTTCTTTATTTCGACATGAGCTTTATGGTGTGGGTGCTGCTCGGTCCGCTGGGCGTACACATCGCCAAGGATTTGGGAATGTCGCCGGCCCAAAAAGGCATGATGGTCGCCATCCCGGTGTTATCCGGTGCGGTCTTGCGGGTCTTCATGGGGCTCCTAGTGGACCGCGTCGGCGCCAAACGCGCGGGAGTAATTGGGCAATTAGTGGTCTTATCGGGCCTGGCGTTTTCCTGGTTGCATGGTCTGCACACCGTGCATGAGGTCTATCTTCTGGGCGTGTGTCTGGGCGTCGCGGGCGCGTCTTTCGCCGTGGCCTTGCCGCTCGCTTCGCGGTGGTATCCGCCCGAGGCCCAAGGGTTGGCTCTGGGAATCGCGGGCGCGGGAAATTCCGGCACCGTATTCTCCGCCTTGTTCGCCCCCGTGTTGGCCAACCATTTCGGTTGGAGCGGCGTACTGGGAATCGTGTTGATGCCGTTATCCGTAACCTTTATCATCTATACCCTGATGGCCAAAGATGCGCCGGGCACTCCGCCGCCGCAATCCCTGTCGAAATACTTCCAGGTCTTGAAGCAACGCGACGCCTGGTGGTTCATGCTTTTTTACCTGGTGACTTTCGGTGGGTTCGTAGGCTTGGCTTCCAGTCTGGTCATCTATTTCAACACTCAGTTCGGCGTGGCACCCAGCGTTGCCGGTTACCTGACGGCGGGTTGCGTGTTTTGCGGTTCCATGTTCCGGCCCATCGGCGGCACCGTGGCGGACCGTGTGGGCGGCGTGCGGGCCCTGCAGTTCCTTTACATAATGGTGGTATTGGCCATGCTGGGGGTGGCGGTTTTGCCTACCTCGCTGGCTCTCTCCCTTTCCCTCTTCTGCGTAGGCATGATGGCCATGGGCATGGGCAACGGCGCTGTGTTTCAATTGTTGCCGCAGCGCTTCCAACGTGAAATCGGCACCCTGACCGGATTGGTCGGTATGGCCGGGGGCATCGGCGGTTTCTACCTCGCCTCTTCCTTGGGCCTCTCCAAGCAATTGACCGGGGACTATCGCTTGGGCTTTATCATGTACGCCTTGCTCGGCGCTTGCGCCTTCGTAATTTTGTTCCGCGTGAAACTGCGTTGGCGCTCCACTTGGGGATCGCCCGAAGTGGCCCGCGCCCGGGTTTAAAGCCAGGATCAAAGATTAGTCGGCCAATCCGAAGTTGGCGGCCTTAGCCGCTTCGGAGGATTGCCGGCCTCACCGAGGGTTATAATCGTTCGACGCCCGGCGGCGTCCGACGCCCAGGCAAAACCGAGTATTATTCATGAGCGATTCAACCGTGCAGATCGGATTCATCCCCCTGGTGGATTGCGCCTTGATGGCCATCGCCCAGGAATGCGGCCACTTCGCTAAACAGGGGTTGCGCGTGGAGTTGCGCAAGGCCCAGTCCTGGTCGCAAATCCAGGAAAAGACCGCCACGGGGGAATTTTCCGCCGCCCATATGCTCATCACCATGCCGTTGCATTCCGCCCTAGGTAACTTACCGGGGACGTCTCCTTTCAGTTACGCCTTTACCTTGAGCCGGAACGGGAATGGGATTATCCTCGCCAACGCCTTCTGGAATTGGGGCGTGCGCGACGCCGCCGGGCTCGCCCGCTGGCGCACGGAGCACCCCGGGCTTGTCCTGCGCCTCGGAGTCGTGCATCCGCGCGGCACGCAGGAATACATGCTGCGTTCGTGGCTGGCGCGAGGGGGGTTGGACATCGGCCCGGGCATTGAGTTGCGCATCATCCCTCCCCAGGAAATGGTGGGTCGGCTGCGCCAGGGCGAGGTGGACGGTTTTTGCGTCGGGGAACCGTGGAGCCGGCGGGCCGCGGCCTCCAAACTCGGTAGAATCGTGGCGGAAAGCGTTTCGTTGCTGCCCGGATTGGGCGAAAAGGTGCTCGGGGTTAAACTGGCCTGGCATCGCGATCACCCCGAAGTGCATGCGCGCATCCTAAGGGCCTTGGCCAGCGCGGCGCGGTGGTTGGCGGATGCGGCTAATTTTGACGCGGCCGTCGAAATCGTCTCGTCCAAACATTATGTGAACACGCAAAAAAGCGTCGTGGCGGCGGCGCTCCGCGACGCTGGAGAAGAAGCCGGTGGCGAAGCGGTGGCGGGAGAGTCCGGCGTAGCGACGGAAATCACCCGATTTCTGAGCGACGACTGTTACGCGCCGGCCCGTTCGCACGCGCAGTGGTATGCGGAACAGATGCTGCGCTGGGGACATGCTGAGCCCTTGTCCACCGCGCGCCTGGATTTTTCCAGCTTGTGCCTCGAACAATTTTATCATGACTCGGTTCGCCGCCGCGACCCGGCCATCGGTGCGTCCGGCCCAGCGGCATCCTGATTTTTTTCCGCGACGCGGAAACTTCTTTTCCCCATCATGATTTTCCCATTGTTTGACCATAGGGCCCTCCACGCCAGTATTCATAGGCCTTGGCGAGCATCTCCTGACAATCATGGAATCAAATGCGGACAAAAAATGTCATTGTCGCGCGCGCTTGGCGCACTTCCTTTACACTTGACGGATTCGGAACGCGGAATCCCGTTAAATAAGTAAACCGTCAACACCATATTAATTGGTACACCGTTTGCTTTTTCATCCTGTGTCCGTGTCAAATGCCAACTGATTGCTTGCGGCGATGGTTATGACGGACCAAGTAAGCGGCGGAGGATGAATCTCCGGCGCAGCCGCAAGTTATAAGCCCGGGAACGATTGTCCCCGGAGCCCCGTGAACGCGGGGCGCGCTTACTCCGGTCCGCCCGGGCTTTTGGACATACGAATACCGGCCTTACGGCCGAAGGAGTATGCCCAATGGCTTATGTTCGGTGGATGGGAAAAAGCGTTGCTTACCTAAAAGCTCCAGGGTACCTCACAGGTTACCCAACGAGCCCGCAGCGGTTCCCCGTCGCCGCCTTTCCGTCCAACCGCGGAGAGGATCTCCCGGCGGCGACCCCGGCAGGAAAATGCCCGGCATACTCCCTCCTGCCGGGGGACCGCTCCCCTTTCACCCCCATCTTTTGTTAAAATTAAAGCTTTAAGGAGACGCATCATGCGCTTGCTCACGACCAGTTTAACCGTATTAACCTTAGCAGCGTTCGGCTCCCAGGCGCTGGCCCAGGGGGACGGCAAGCCGGAAACCACCAAGGCCAAACTCGGCTTCATCGCCCTCACCGATTTCGCCCCCCTTGCGGTGGCCAAGGAAAGAGGCCTGTTCGCCAAATACGGCATGCCCGACGTCGAAGTATTGAAGCAAGCCTCGTGGGGCGCCACGCGCGACAACCTCGAGCTCGGATCCGACAAGGGCGGCATCGACGGCGCGCATATCCTGACGCCCATGCCTTACGCCATGACCCTGGGCCTGGTCACCAAGGGCAACAAGCCCTGCCCCATATATATCCTGGCCCGCCTCAACCTGAACAACCAAGCCATTTCCGTGGCCTCCAAATATTTGGAGGACGGTGTCGCCAAGGACGCCTCGCTGTTCAAGCCCTGGATCGAAGCTGCGAAAAAGAAGGGAGCGAAACCGCTGACCTTCGCCATGACCTTCCCTACAGGCACGCATAATTATTGGCTCCGTTACTGGCTCGCCGCCGGCGGCATCGACCCGGACGTGGACGTGGCGACCATCGTCATCCCGCCTCCACAAATGGTGGCCAACATGCGCGTGGGCAACATGGACGCCTTTTGCGTGGGCGAACCTTGGAACCAACAGCTCATCAACCAACGCATCGGATATACTGCAATGCAGACCCAGGAGATTTGGAAGGATCATCCGGAAAAATCTTTCGGCATGCGCAAGGACTGGGTCGACGCGCATCCCAACGCCACCAAGGCGCTTTTAAAGGCCGTGATGGAAGCGCAAATCTGGTGCGACAAGGACGAGAACAAGGTGGAGTTGGCGAAAATCCTTTCCACGAAAAATTGGATCAACTGCCCCGTGGAAGATTTGCTTCCGCGCTTGAAAGGCCACACCGAATACGGCGACGGCAAGCGTAAGCCCAAGGACGGCGAGTTGATGAAGTTCTGGCGCGATCACGCCTCCTTCCCCTACAAGAGCCATGACAAGTGGTTCCTGGCCGAGACGCGGCGCTGGGGCTTCCTGCCCAACGGCGTGGACTACGACAAGGTGATCAACGAAGTGAACCGCGCCGACCTTTGGAAGGAATGCGCCAAGGAAATCGGGCAAGAGGCCATGATTCCCGAAAGCGACTCGCGCGGCGTGGAAACCTTTTTCGACGGTGTGACCTTCGATCCCGCCGACCCGGAAGGCTATCTGGCGAAATTGAAAATCAAAAACATCGACGGCAAGAAGGGGTCGGTGGCGCGCAAATGAGCCTCATCGTGGATGGGACCCAAACCAAAAAAACCGAGGGTAACCCACAAGTTACCCAGGCGGCCGCGAGCCTGGGTAGCCAAGCCTTGGCGGAAAGGCCGCGCGCCATGGTCAGCGGACTGAAGATTAAGGAGTCCGCCGTGAAGACGGAGAACAATCGAAGCCTCCCGGTCGTTCCTCCCGGAGAAGATTCCGAGCGCGCCGCCCGTTCTCGGGAAAGGGCGCAGACCTTTATCATGCCTGCGGTGGCACTGTTTTTCCTGTGCCTGTTCTGGGAAATTTATTCCCGGCGCGAAGGCGTGGTATTGCCCGGTCCCCTCAAGACCGTACGCGAGTCCTGGAACTTCATCGCCCATCCTTTCTTCGACCATGGCGCCAACGACAAGGGCCTCGGTTGGCAATTGTTGTCCTCCCTGCAACGCGTGGCCTTGGGCTATTCGCTGGCCGCGGTGGTAGGCGTATTGTTCGGCATCCTGATCGGCAAGTCGGCCCTGGCCTTCAAGGCTTTCGACCCCATCTTCCAGGTCCTGCGCACCATCCCGCCCCTGGCCTGGCTGCCCATCTCGCTGGCAACGTTCAACCAAGCCAATCCTTCCGCGATATTCGTGATCTTCATCACGGCGGTGTGGCCCATCCTGATCAACACCTCCGTGGGCGTCATGCGCATCCCGGCGGAATATGAGAATGTCGCCAAGGTATACAAATTGCAGGGCCGCCGATATTTCTTCAAAGTGCTGTTGCCTTCGGCCGCGCCTTACATCTTCACCGGCTTGCGTATTTCCATCGGCATGGCCTGGCTCGCCATCGTGGCTGCGGAGATGCTTACCGGAGGTGTGGGCATCGGGTTCTTCATCTGGGACTCGTGGAACTCCTCGCGCATGAGCGACATCATCCTCTCAGTGGTTTACGTGGGCCTGGTGGGCCTGATCCTGGATCGCCTGGTGGCGAAGTTATCGAGCTGGTTCGGAACACGGTTGGATTAAGGAGCATCGCCATGACAAACCCAATCATCACCAAAACGGACCTGGCCCCGGCCTTCGAAGAGGATCGCGACGCGCGCTTCGTCAACATCAAAGCGGTGCATAAAGTGTTCGGCGCCGGGAAAAAGCGTTATCATGCGCTGGCCGGCGTGGACCTGCGCATCGCCAAGGGCGAATTCGTGAGCATCATCGGCCATTCCGGTTGCGGAAAATCCACGCTCCTCAACCTGGTGGCGGGGTTAAACCTGCCCACCACCGGATCGGTGCAAGTCAACGGTAAGGAAGTCGAAGCACCCGGCCTGGATCGCGCCGTGGTGTTCCAAAGCCACTCGTTATTGCCCTGGCTGACGGTATTGGAAAACGTGCAGATATCCGTGGACAGCGTGCATCCCGAATGGAACGCCAAGGCCCGCGCCGCCGAGGCGAATCGCTTCGTGGAAATGGTCCACCTGGGCAAGCATGCGCATAAAAAGCCCGGCGAGATTTCCGGCGGCATGAAGCAACGCGTCGGCATCGCGCGCGCCTTCGCGGCCGATCCGCAGGTGCTGCTCCTGGACGAACCCTTCGGCGCCCTGGACGCCTTGACGCGCGGCAGCATGCAGGACGAGCTGACGACCATCTGGAACGATAACCGCAAAACCGTCATGATGATCACGCATGACGTGGACGAGGCGATTTTCCTTTCCGATCGCATCGTATTGATGTCCAACGGTCCGGAGGCCGTGATTGCCAAGGTGGTCGCGGTGGATATTCCCCGCCCGCGCACGCGCGAAGGCCTGCTGGAAAACCCCTTGTACATGGAACTGCGCAAGGAGCTGCTGCATTACCTGATTGGAACGGGTCATGCCGTAGCCGAGGCTGCCGCATGACGGCCTGAAGCACCCTTGGCCGGATGAACGGCCGACCAGAAATAACCAGGCGGTGAAGCTGCGCTTAATCGCAGCCCCAGCCGCCTGAACCGGAAATCCAAAACCCAATCCCCCGTAACGGCCTCCTCGCCGGATGGGGGGAAACATGTCTGTTACCTAAAGAAAGAGGACGAAAATGCTAACCGTGAAACCCACAAAATCCCTGCCGACCTTGGCCCTGGCCGCCGCGGCCTCCCTCGCCGTTTCTGCGGCTTGGGGAGCCGTGCCTCCCGAATCCCCGTTCGCCACGCCGCAACCGCCGTTCTTCGGTCAGGTGCGCACGCGCACGGAATATGACAGCAAGGACTTGCGCGACACCTTGAACAATCACGCCCTGCTCAACACGCAACTCCGCAGCCGCTTGGGCTTCACGGCGGTGCCGTCCGCCAAGGTGGAAATCAAGGTCGAAATGCAGGATGTGCGTTACATGGGATCGGAAACGCCTTCGCCCGCCACTGCCGCCAATCCTTCCAGCGCCACCCAGGGTAACCTGAAAGGCGTGGACTTGTTACAAGGATACATCGCGGTCGAAGAAGGCCCGGTCAAGGTCGCACTCGGCCGCCAGAAAATGACTCTGGGCGCCGGCCGCTTCCTGAGCACCTTGGAATGGAGCCCCACTTCGCGATCGTTCGACGGCATTTCCGCCAACTGCCATATCGGCGAGGACGGAAACTTGACCGGACTTTCCTACCTGGTGCGCGACACCAACAATACCACCACCCAGGATCGCGTGCTCCTGAGCGGCTTGTACTACTCCCACCAAATCACTCCCGATATCGTCGCGGAAGCCTATGGGTTCTATGATCAAAGCCGGTTGGGCGGCACGGTATACGCCGGGGATACGACCCTGAATTACGATCTCACCTACTGGGGAGAACGCGTCGCCGGCAAAACCGGCTTGTTCGCTTTCGAGGAAGAGTTCATCTGGCAGGCCGGTGAAATGAACATGAAAGGCGTCGATAAGGACAATGCCGCTTTCCAACTCGCCACGCGCGCGGGCGTCGTCATCGGAAGTTACAAGGCCAATGCCGGGGTCGACATGATGAGCGGCGACGACAACGCCACGGACAATACCATCCATACATACCGGGCCAATTATTACTTCGCCCACAACCTGTACGGCTGGATGGACTATTTCGTGAACAATCCCAAGTACGGCGTCATCGATTTCCGTTTGGACGCCGAGCTGGGATTCCTGCCCAACGCCGCGGGTAACTCCATGGTTACCCTGAAGCCGCAATACCACTACTTCCTGCCGCAGAACGCTCCCTCCGGATTGGACGACCCCTACGGCCAGGAGTTCAACCTGGAAGCCCATCTGGGCCTGTATCCCAAATCCAATATCGTGTTGGGCGCCGCCTATTTCATCCCGGACAAGTCGGCCATCAAGCTGGCAGCGGCCAAGATTACCACCAACTCCTTCTCGGAGCAGAACGGTTTCTTCCTGTACTTCATGCCGACGTTCAATTTCTAATCCTCGCCTTTCACCCGGTCGCGGCGGCGGCGGCGGCGCATGGCGGACTTACCGTGCGCTTCCGTTTCCGTCATGCCGCGCCGGGCCTTTTGCATGCGTGAAACTACGCAACCTGCCGGAATGGTTCATAATCGCTGTGATTGTGATCGAAGTCACGAAATCGATCCATTGTGCCCGGTATTTTTATTGCGCGGATCGACGCGGGCTCCGTGGTCCCGGTAGGCGCCCTGTGAAGCCGCCCATCAGCGGGTTCCCGCGCTGAGCGGAAAGTAGTCCCGGTCGGGCGTGCTGAAGCGCAGGTAGTATCCGTCGGGGTCGATCACCCGGAAGTCGCGCGCACCCCAGGGCTGCAAGACCAGCGGCTCCAGCGTCGTCCGGCATTCGCTCAGTACGCGCTCGTAGTACGCATCGATCTCGCTGTCATCCACGTAGAAGCACAGCTCGACGCCGATGCCGCGCTCGACGTCCAGCCTGCCGTGGCGCAGCTCGTTGCCTTCGGGCCCCACCTGGCGCAGTGCGCCCACCTCGAAGCCGAGCACGCGGCCGTAGAAGTCGACTGAGACTTCGAGGTCGGAGACGAAGAGTTCGGTTTTTTGGCCGATCAAGTTCATGGCGGGCTCAGAGGTCGCGCCGAGCCCGCGCGGCCAGGAACGGTTAGGCCGCTTGCAGCGACGAGTTGGAGCATAAGTAAATCACCCCCCTTAGGGCCCGTGAAGAAATAACTGAATCAGTTCGCCACCCATCTGTAGGCCGCCTTGGCCCGGCGGGCCGAGGCGGCCCGATCGTCAATCACAAAACCATCGAAATAGCGTTGCTATTCCTCAGGTTTTGCTCAATCCGATCGAACCAATCCGACCCACATCTGGGGGCTCCTTTGCTCCACTTATTTCTTCACGGGCCCTTATTCAATCCGGAGCATGATAAATCGAAACCCATTCCCAGTCAATACCCCCTCCGCTCTCAATTTGTAGACGGAAAAACGGTCCTACCGGCCGCAAACGGAATAGCTTGGAAGTAAAACTATCCCTGCGCGTCCGCGTTATTGGAAAGGGCGCGTCCATGCAAAAGTTTGTCGCACTATTCATCACCCTGTTTACGGCACTATTCTGCCCGACGATTTTTTTCGCCTGTCTGAACGATTCTAAACAACCCTAAATTGAAGCTGGTCTTCAAGAAGCGTTTCCTCTCCAGCCCTCCCCGTTGGGTCAGGCAGGTGGGTAAACCACATTGGATCAGAGCGCGGAGTTGATTTCTAAGGGCACGGCATGTGACGGTATGCTCCGGCGGGCTGGGATGGGGTAGGTTGAGGCTGCGAACGTTGGATATTGACGGAAAAGGGACTTCGCTTTACCTGTGCGCGCCCTGATTTCATCACTTCATGATGGTTCCGAGGAGATCGGAATTGCTCCTTGGTTTCACCACCGCAGAAACCTTTATTGAGCGGAGAGACCATTAGCATGGCACGGTTGCGGAATTGCCTACGCCCAGTCGCTTTTGGAGATGTCTTCCATGAGAACTTCCCTTCTCCATCGAATCGGTTTATTGACGGCGGTCCT
>JADGQO010000183.1 GCA_017881725.1 Fibrobacteria bacterium | reverse complement strand
GAAGACAAGGTGATGGGATTTATGCGTTCATTGCAAAAAATGCCTACAAGAGTCATGGCTTTCTTTCGAGAGAGGCATGTCAAGTATGTGCTTGGCGTGTAACAATATCAATGAGACGGGCAGTATCAAGGCAACACTCGGATGGAAAAAGGATCCGAGTACCGGCTACTTCTATATCAATACCAATGGTCAGCCTACCCCCGAGATAATGGTCGCTAATGGAGCCGTTGCCACGGCGGATAACATCAGCACCACTGGTCAACTCAGCGCTGCTGCCATCGCCACGAGCGGAGAACTGAGCGCTGCTTCCATCAAAGTCAATACCTCGAATATCGCGAGTTACGAATCCATGATATCGCTGGGTGGATTCCCAGGTCAACCCAATGAAGGCGGCGAACTCCAGTTGAACAAACCCCTGGACGGAGGTCGGACGGCATATATCGATAATTACGAATCGAGCAACACCAATAGTTATCTGCGCTTCCTAAGCGGGGCCGGCGACACTCGCAGCGACTCTTGGCTCGCGTCCCTGGACCTCAACACCGGGGATTTCAGCACGGTTGGAAAACTCATCGGTTCGTCCATCTCCACCACCGGACAGGTTTCCGCAGGATCGATTTCCACTACCGGAACTTTTTCGGCCGCCTCGCTTTCCACGCCTGGGCAGGTTGCCGCCGGTTCCATCAAAGTGAATAATTGGACCATCACGGCGCCGGATTACGTTTTCGAACCGGAGTACAAGGCGCAAAGCTTGAAGGAAACGGAACGCTACGTGCGGACCAACAAACATTTGCCCGAAATCCCCAGCGCGGCGGAAATGAAGGCGGGCGGTATGGACTTGGCGGAGATGAATCTTCGCTTGTTGAAAAAAGTGGAGGAACTGACTTTGCACGCCATTGACCAGGAAAAGCGGATTGACGATTTGGAAAAAAGGGTTGGTGCCCATTGATTTCCAAGGTGGGAACGCCAATGTTGACGTTTATCCTTATTGCCGCTGCCGTAGTTTCGGCGGCTCCATCCCCATCGTGCGCGGTGGGCGTGAGCCTACGGGAAGCCGGAAAAACGGCAGCGACGAATGCCGATACGCTCATCAATTTGGATGCGGATCAATCGGTGACCGTGGCCGTGAACCTTATTAATCAGGGAAACGTCCAAGACTTTACCATGTCCCTGCAGCCCACGAATGTGGATGTGATGAACGGCGATTTGTCCCAGAGCTTTTCCTTGGCCTCAACGGGGACGACGTCGCAAAGCCTGACGGTGCGCGGAAAGGCGCTGGGTTCCGGATGCAACTATGGTTCCCGTCTTTTGCGCGTGGAGTTGCGGCCCCAAAACCAGACGACCGGTCCCGCGTGTGGTGTGGCCGAGATCCATTTCATCTGCAAGCCGAATGAAAAGGTGCCGCGTGCGCTCATGGCTGCGACTGCGCGGGCTGCGACTCCGGATACGGTGTGGAAACCACAACCGGGTTCAGTCGGACGGGCTGAACCCAGCTTGCCCGCGCAGGCGCGACGCGATACCGTTTGGGCGCGGGATCGTTAAGGCTTATTTTAGGGGATGAGATGGGCAATCTCAGGGTATCAGTCGGGTGCTTGGGTAAGCCTCAGTAATGGAAATCGTTTGGAAATTAAATTCAACCGGGGCGGTTTCAACATGAATAATAATCAATCGAAAATCCTGCTTGGCTTGCCGGGAAAACGGCGGATGCAAATCGGAACATGGGGAGCGATGATGATGAAAATCTCGAGTTTGATGGCGTTGGTAATGGTTATGGGGTGTATAGCCAATTCCAATGGTGGAACGGTACGCAATCGATGCAGCGATGCTCCGCCACCTTTTGATAACACCAAAATCAACCCGGGGATGTATATATTGCAGGGTGCTGACACATCGGTTTTACCTACGGCAATTCAAATTTATTGTTCAAATGGAATCCTTTATACAAGAAGTCGAAATTACGCAGATAATGCGACTAATGCAATTGGATCAAGTGCAACTGAATCTTGGGATAGATATCTTGATTCTGGAGATCAGATAATAGGAGTCGGGTCAGGAGAAATTAGGGGAAAATCTTCTATTACTGGACTTTGGAATCAAACCTGGTCTGTGCACGGAGGCGCAGGCATATTTTCCAAATCCAACGTTAATTCAAATTCTTTTCAAAGACTAAGAAAGACTGAAATCCGTGATAATGACGGTAATCTCATCGACTGCTCCTGGGACACAGGAACTTTAATTCGGATTGGAAACGATCAGTCCCCATGGCCTTCCCTTGTGAATTGGCCCGAGGTTTGGCCTGATTCCGTGAAGAGAAATACTCTTATGACTGGCAAGAGGAATTCGGAAAAGACGATGGCTTAACGGCACTAATGGAAATCGTTTGGAAATGAAATTCAACCGGGGCGGGTGCAACATGAACAAGAATCAATCTAAAATCCTGCTTGGCTTGCCGGGAAAACGGCGGATGCAAATCGGAACATGGGGAGCGATGATGATGAAAATCTCGAGTTTGATGGCGTTGGTAATGGTTATGGGGTGTATAGCCAATTCCAATGGCGGAAGCAATTCTTCATTAGTTAACTGCACCGATTCACCGCCGGATATTGACACCCAAAAAATTAACCCAGGCATGTACATCCAATCCGGTTCAGACACGTCACGTTTATCCCTTTATGTCCAGGTGTACGATTCTAACGGTATCGTGTATTCGAGGACGCGGAATTACCCGGATGGCACAACCAGTGGCCTATTAAACATTGCCGAAGAATCCTGGAACAGGTACCTCGACTCCGGTAGCCTGGTAAAATGGGGCGGGTCGGGCGGGCAAAGGAAAGACTACACTCCTTTGTTGACGGTTGGATACAATGGAGGTTGGAGTCAAGCTTGGGAGCCTGCTGTCGGTTTTTTTTCGTTTTTCAAAAGAAATGTTACCGCGAGTTCATTTCAGACCGTAAGGAAGAACGAAGTCCGGGACAATGACAACAATCTCTTGGGTTGTACCTGGGATGCCCAAACCTATAAGCGTATCAATAGTGAACAATCCGCATGGCCTTCCCTTGTCAATTGGCCTGAAGTTTGGCCTGATTCCGTCGCTCGAAAATGAGGCAGGCAATGAAACGAGTCATCCTATTTCTCCTGGTCTCATTCTACGCTATTCAAGCATGGCCCACTTCAGTCGATCAAGCGAACAATGCATTTTCCCAGCGAAGGGCCAATATCGTAAAATCGTGGGTGGCCAAATACAACCTCGATCAAATAGGGGATGGTTCCGATAATGGCTCGAATCATGACCACATAGATGATTCGACGGGGTTCGACTACTGGGCGGAAGGAACTGATGTGAGGAGATTGGATCCTGCCGGGGCACTGCGTAAGATGGCTGCGGGATTCTACGTGTTTTCTCACCCGTCGGAATTTTCTAACACGGATTTCTCCCGGCTGAGTGGAATTTTAAATACCGTCACCTTCGATATCCATCTGGCACGTTGGCAAAACAAAGTAGTTCAATACCTTCAAACCATTCAGCAATTTAAGGAAGTCGGAACGACTGTCGGGTCCAATCATAATTTCGAAAGATACCCCGAAGGTGATTATGACTTTCTTGAAAAAGATTTGATTACAATGGTTTACGCATTTCGAGATTACCCCAATGTGCTGACGAATCAAATGATTGAAAGCATTATTCTTCAACCTTATTTGGCAAGAACGGTGAGTGGTTCAGTAGTGGGATACAATGGATCCATAGCGGGTAAGGTGATCACTACCGGGCAAGATCCAACCCAATTCACAACACTAAGAACTTCGGACGGCGCACCTTACTTTACTAATGAAAGCGATAAGTTTGCAAACTTGAAAGCTACACAACCCGAAACCGAAAATCATACCATGATGATTATGTGCTGGACGTATTTGGCGCAAAATTATTTGCAATGGGTTGCCCAGTTGCCTGCCGGCCATCCGCGCAAAAGCAACTTATTGACAAATGCCTATAATTCAGACCCTGGTCGGTATGGAAATACCGATGCTTTTAAGGATTTCATCCTACAAATGCTGGGGCGTTTTGTGAATAACGGCAACTTTGAAACAAGCTCGAAGGCTTATGAGTCATTCACTATCAGCGCTCTGCAAACTTTTTCTTCTTATGCGCATGTTTTATTTCCCAACGATACTCGGGCAGTTAGTATTCACCAAGCCGCTGAAAATGCATTGAATTTACTGGCCACACAGTTTGCCTTTCAATCCATAGGCGGAAAAAGACTCGGACCCATGCGTAGAAATTTTTCGTACCGGGATCGCTTCCATCCTTATGCCAATGATTATGTACCCCACATTTTTGGGATCCTTTCCGGAGCCTATAATTTTGACGATGGAATTTATTCCGATAATATAAGCACTACTTCTCAACCAACTATTCCCTACCGGCCCTACATGTACCAAAATGTCGGCCAGGAAGGGGCGTTCGCCTTATGGTCAAGCTTAATGGATTATCGAATCCCGGAAGTAATTCTTGATTTTATGGTAAACGGCACCTCGGGAAGTTGGATGCGGCTGAATCCATATTATTTGCGAGGTAGAAGAGATTATAGTGATCCTGGCCCACTCAGCAGTTCTTTTCCATTTATAAAATATTTGTATGGCCATTATGATATGGAATATCTCTGGAGTACCTCTCTCACACCAAGTAACCCAGAACTATATGATAATACTCATAGATCCGCCTATCCGATTTATACAAATCCAGATGGTAATTACCTGACGATTAATAACCGGCAATCCACTGATGCGACATTTAATGAATCCACCCAACTTTATTTTGTAACGCCGCAATTTGCAAGTGTGGCTGGTGGGAGCGCGCAGCCGTATTATGATGACGAAAGCCCAATTCTAGGAATCTTTTCAATTCAGAAGGACCCATTACAAACCTACGACTTTTTAGCTAAACCAACACTGATATTGCCACGATATGATATTGGTGTGAACTCGGATGTCGGCGCGAGTTCAACGAATGCGGATGGAACCATCAATTCCAGTTTCTACGGCCTCGAAAGTTTGGAACAAGAGACTATAACAATGCGCGGAGAAGTAACCGCGGAGGGTTGGACGGAAGCAATACCGTGTGGGACGGGATCTTGTACGGACACTTATATTTTTCACCCAACAAGTTATCATTCAACTAGTGCGAAGAATTCATGGGTATACAAGAATTTTGCCTATGGTTATTATCATTTTAGCGGTAAATTTCAACTACCAACAAGTGATCGCTCGGATTGGCCGCAAAAATACCCTTCATCTTGGACGCCAGCTATTCCCGATTTCACTATAGGACATGCGTCATTCAAGATTTTTGACTTCCGTTCCGAAAACTCAGCTACTCATCCGCTTGCCGGAAACTATTTGATCCTTAACAGAATGTTCAAAAACAATTCCAGTGGAATCTGGTTCGAATATTCCCGGGGATTGTGGGAAGTCGTGCCGGGAAACATGTATGGCAGCGTGTCGGCACTGAAAGATTATATCAGCCAAGTTAATCTTCCGAGTTTCTACGATCTTGAGGAAAGAAATGATTTCCAATACGTCATGGCGACGACAGGAGAGCATTTGGTATTGGATGATGCTGTGGGCAGCAGCGGTGCAAATCCCAATGTGATCGTTTCGATTAAGGATGCTACGGGGACGGACATCCCATTAAGCACCTACCTAGTGGATAGATCAAACAACTATACCATGGCTGCCACCGGGTTGATGGACGTTTGGGAGGTTGACGCGAATTACAACTTCACCGGCACGAAATTCGTCACCACCAATGCAATGGGCAACATCACCATCAACAATCCCCGGCTTGGAAAAAGCATGGTCATTGACGGAAGTTTGTATTCTAACCCCTCGCTCACCAAGCATTATGCCATGCCGGATGCGGGAAGCATAAAGATTGCAAGCAGTGTCGGCGGCGGCTTGAAAATGGATTCCAAGGGAAATATCCAGCGCCTTTGGGTCGAACAGGGTATATCCAACCCCATTAAACTTCAGTATAGTGGGCTGGATGCCTTTACCATTTTCGCCTACGGTGAATTGGGGACTTCGACTAATAACCAGATCATTTATCGTAACAATGCCCCGTTAACCAGTGCGGGCTTGAGTTTCACGAATTCGCTGACCGGCGTCACATTACAGGTGCAACCGGATGGTACTTGGAGCACGCCGTCCTTCGGGGATTCTTATTGGAATTGATGACGCGCTGACATCGGGACGACTACCGCGACAAGCCTACCGAAGCGAAGCTCGGTAGGCACCAGGGCCCGCGTCGATCCGCGCACCCTATTTTAAACGATCCTCGCTCATCTTTATTCTTCCTCTTTTACCGACTTTCATTTTCACCACCGATACCGGAGCGAGCCCATCACCTGGTGCTGTTCGCTTTGGATATGCAGGTCTGCCGGTCCGCCCACTTGTGAGTTCTGTTGCGATCCCGCGTTTCCGTATTGATAGGCGAAATCCATGGACACGGCTTTGTCCGGCGCGAAGCCCAGACCGGCGCTGAGGCGGTAGGGTTGGGTCACGTTGGCCGCGGCTACGGAGTTGTCGGCGGTCTCGGCTAGGTAACCTGCGCGTAACGTGGGTCCGTGGGGGAACAAACCTTGTTCGATGCCGATGCTGAAGGTGTGGCGGTTGGGATAGCCCGCGTCCTGGTTGAGGAAGGCGGCCCCGGCTTGCGAGTAGCGATAACCGCTCCAGAAATCCCCGTGCCAATCGGCGGAAACCAAAGTCATGTTCTTGCGATAGGCCAAGCCCACGCGGCATTGGAAGGGATGGCGGATATCGTACTGGGTTTGAACTGCGTCGGACCCTTGCTGTTGGTACGTGTCGCGCAATTGCAATTGTTCGAGGATGACGGCCGAGGCGCCGAAACTGAATTCGTCGGAAGCGTGGATGAGGATGGAGGGCTCGAAATTGAATCCGGAATATTCCTCCAGGTAGCGTTGCGGCGTGCCGTCGGTGATTTGCAATTGCTCGCGGCCGCTGATGGCGCTGGCGGCCAATCCGAAGTTGACTGCTTTGGAAAGGCGATAGGCCAAACCCATGCGGTAATGATCCATGCGGCCCGAAGCGTCGTAGGTATACGCCGATCCGCGCGCGGTGTATTGCAGGGGATCGTCGAAGCTGACGGGCGAATAATAGCCGAGTCCCAAGGCCCAGGGACCGCAATCGGCGAACACCAGGTTCAGGGCGTTGAGGCGGGTGGACTCCAGCGATCGCGGGGCGAAGGCCTGGTTTTGGATCGAGGCCGCGTTTTGGAACATGCCGTACGTCAGGGTCATGCCCGCTTCCGAGCGACCCAAGTCCGCGAGTCCGGCGGCGTTGTAATACAGGGCTGTGTAATCGTCCGCCACGCCCGTGAACGCTTCGCCGAGCCCCAGGGCGCGCGCGCCCACTCCTGTCTTGTTGCCAAGCGGCACCAGTTCTCCGGTGACCTGGGTCAATTGCGCGGACGCGGTTCGCGCCGTCGTCAGCAGGGCCATTAATGCTGAGGCCAGGGCGATGGCCGTCATGGTTTTCAGGGAAGTCCGATTCTCGTTTTTCATTTTTTTCTCCTTGCCGTCACGGGCGCTTCACAGGGTCTCGTGGGGCATTACAAAGATCTCAGGGCTCTCATTACGTTTGGTTGGGTCGAATCGATGGTGCGAGATGCGTGCCGTTTGATGTTGTTTGGTGTGGACTGAGTTCCGAAAGATCGCCCGCCGCACCATTACTGCGGACGATCCGGGATATTCCGGACTAGCGTTGCACCCCGCGTTGCCGCGAGGGACGGCCGGTGTCGGGCGGGAATAGGGTAACCGGTCCGTTACTGTGGTTTCCCGAACCGTAGCTTCCGCCATGGTTGTCATGGTTGCCGCCGTTTCCGTTTCCATTGCTGCTGCGGTTACCGTTATCGATAATGACCGAGCCATGGTTACGGCCGTGTTCCGGGCGCGTCACCACCGTCACCTCATGATTGGGACGGTAGATTTCACGTTCCGGGCCGCGCTCGTAAACCACCTCATGCCGCGGATAATCGTAAGCGGGCTGGTAGTCGCGCTGCTCCACCACCCGGCGATCGCACCACGGGTCGCCGCCCTGATCCCTTTCGATCACGACGACTCTCCGATGGTGATGATGCCAATGGCGGCGCTCGATGACCACGGGGTCCGGCTCCTGGTCGTCGTCGCGATAGACGACTTCCGGTTCCGGGTCGCATTCCGGGTGGATGACTTCCACCACCTCTGGCCGGGGATGATCGTCCCAGGCTCGGCCCACGGTGACCGCGCCGTGGGGGAATCCGATGGTGACTTCCGCGTGGCCGTAGGTGCTTACGGTTTGCGCCGACGCGCGCCCAGGGGCGGCGAGCATCACTCCGACGCCGGCTGCAACGCCGAGCCAAGCCCAAGGGCGAGACATCGTGCGTTTCCGGGCCGGGCCGGATTGTTCCCCAAAGGAATAAGTCGGGGTGTTTGCAGGATAGGACATAGACTGCCTCCTTTCGTAGATGGTTATGCCCGGTGACAGGTAAATCAAAAGCCGGGCCAATCATTTTCGCGGGAGGGCCCATTCACAACGGGCGAATTTAAGGGGAATTCAAGATGTCGGGGCGGGGTTGGGGAGAAATTGGGTCCGGGGAAGATGTAAACGGGGTGGACAGTGTCCACGGGTTCTTACTCCGAACCGTAGATCTCGGGAGGCTGGTCGTTCAACCGAGTTCCGGAGCCGTTGACCTATCCCGCAAAAGAAGCAAGTTGGCGGCCAGAATCAACGCTCCGCCCAGGAG
Source organism: Fibrobacteria bacterium (assembly GCA_017881725.1). Classification (GTDB taxonomy): domain Bacteria; phylum Fibrobacterota; class Fibrobacteria; order UBA11236; family UBA11236; genus Chersky-265. The sequence goes on along the minus strand of JADGQO010000183.1, from coordinate 6,230 downwards.
TAACTTGAGTGTTACGCCTTCGTTCGGGTAAAGCCCGGGCGTCCGCGACAAAAGCTCCGGCAGGAACAAGGCGCCGACGGCGGAGGCGATGGGCTCGAAGCAGTAAATGAATCCGGCCGTCACCGGACCGAGCCGACCCTGGTAGGCGTTCATGATTAAAAAAGGCGCGGCCGTGCCGCACAGCCCCAGGAATCCCGTCAGGAGCAAGGCCCGCGTCGATCCGTGCAGGGTGGGGAAAAAGGTCCATCCCCCGGGTAAAAAAGACAAAGCGAGCAGGCAGCATCCCGCGACCACGGCGCATAAAACCGTGGTAATTCGGCCCGTATGGCAACGAACCGGATCGATACGATCGACCCATAGGATTTGCACTGCGAACAATGACGCCGCCGCCAGGCTTTCCCCTTCACCCCGGCCCAAATGCAAAGACCCCGGCCGCAGTCCCGACAGTACCGCCACGCCCGCGAGCACCAAAATGCAGCAAAGGGCCAGGATGGGCGTCATCGCGCGCTTGCGCATCATCCACGAGATAGCCGGAATCAGCACGCAATACAACGCGATCAAAAATCCGGCCACCGACGCGCTGGTATACCCGATGCCATCCACTTGCAGGAACATGCTCACGGCCGTAATCACGCCCAATATCGAACCATGTTTCCATTCCGCCGCCCGGATGCGCCAGGGCCAGGCGCGCGTGGCCAATCCCGCCGTCACAGCCGCCAACGCGAAACGCGCGGCCAGCGAGGCCGCGCTGCCGACCAACGATCCGGCCTCCGGCGCCAAAATGCTTTGCTCGCCCCCCAAAACTTTCATGATCGGAATGCACACGCCCCAGCACACCGATGCGGCGAATAACCAGAAGGCTGCGACACGGCCGCTGATGCGGCCGCTCATGCGCGTGTTGATACGACCGTCATCGTGGGAGTTGTCGCGGGGGCCTGCGCGCTCAGGCAATTGCGCGTCGGTCACCGTAGCCGGTCGAGGCCGTAAGGCGTTTTTAGAGGTGCACTATGGTTACTCGATTTCATAAGTAACATAAGCCGTTTTTGAAAACTCCAGAATTTCCGGGTAAATTTGGAAGCCACGGCCAGCCGTCCCTTTCGCGAAGAACCCCGCGTCCATCATGTCTGAAGAGCCTAATAATTCGTCCTGGTAACCGTTTGGTCCCGAGTTAGCATAATTTGAAATTTGCTGATATCACTTAATGATTTGGAATCACCTTAACCTTGCCGACGCCGATAACATTAACGGTTCGCCTTCCTTCACGTATACTGAATCAATTTTTCCCAATACAACTTGCTTGACCTGATCCAGAGACTCTTGGATATCCGCGTTAGCCTCCTCTTCCGAGCAGCTGGTCAGCCCAACGATTAATAGAATCGCCATCACTTTTATTTTTTATTCCTGATTTTCGCCGTACCAACACCAAGCGATGTCGGACGACGGTAGTGTGCCGGCGATGTCCAGCTGATTAATTCGCGGAAGGTGGAATATTTCCGGGCGGAGGGTTCGTCGGAGGATTATTCGAAGGTGGGTTGTTCGATGGAGGCAGGTCCGGCATGGGATTTCCCGGATCATTGGGACTAACCTGGGAGGGCGTTGAATCCAGGAAGGGAACTAGGCTGGCCTGGGACGGCGTGGCGATGGAGGGGAAATTGGCCAGGGAAGGTTTGGGCGCGAAGGGATAACGGGGGAACCGATCCGGGATGCGGAACACGATGGGCAGGCGGCGGGCCGGGACGCGGGCGCGCCAAACGGACCAGCCATAGGTGCTTAGGTAGAGGTTGTCGCCGTCCATGTCGGAAGCGAAACGGAGATCGGCGCCATGGGGCACGCGCGGTAGGCCGTAATCGGCGGCGTAAAAATTCGTGCCCCCATCCTCGCTGGCGTAAACGTTTTCGTCGCTCGCGGCAAAAACGCGCGCGGGCAAGGCGTTCGCGTCTACGTCCATGCCGTAATAATATTCGCGCGGCAAAGGCAGGGTATCCCAGCGGTTACCCCCGTCCCGGCTGCGGATCAACCAGCCCAAGCCCTTGGGATGGGCGCCGTCAATGGTATTCCAGACGTCCACCATGCCGTAAAGCAGCTTACCGTCCAAATCCACGAGGCGCGTCAAAGCCGCGTTGGGATTGGCGTCTCCCGGTCGCGGCAGCTCGGTAATTTCACCCGTGGGTCCGCCTCCTAAAACCGGCCCCACGTCCTCGGGCGAAGGCGTGGCGATGAAAATTTTCTCCCCCTCCGGCCCGCAGGAGCTGACGAATATGGGATCGCCCGTTGCCGATGCCGTGGCGCAAACCCCTTGTCCAAAGGTGTTGACCCAACTGACCACCGGATGCCATTGCGCGTCCGATCCGTCGTCATTGGCGAAGAGCCCGTAGATATAGGCGTTGTCGCCCCCGGTGGCGAACATCAGTTGGCCGGCTTTGTTACGCCAGGTAGGCGTCCTGACCCTATCCACTCCGATGCGGATGCCCTTTTTCGTAGTAGTGAGGGGAAGATCCGCGATGTCCTTCAATCTCGATGTGGCGGGATCCCAATCCGATTGGTGCACAGGATCGTTGCCATTGCCGTTGTTGAAGAACAGGGCGGAACCATTGGGCATGAATTGCATCAGGCCGCCATCACAGTTTTCTTGAAGCCTCCAGGGAGTATAGCCGTCCAGGATGGAATAAACGTTACCGTTGTCCTGCAAGCCGCCGCCCACCACGCCGGAAGCGGCAGGGCTTTTGGAAAACGTGCCGTACCATTCGCGCAGGCCGAAGGTGGACAGGAATCCGAGGTTGGCGATTTTCTCGTTGTAAAAAGTCTCGAAGGTCGCCCCGAAATCCGGTGAGGACGCGATACCGCCGTCGGAGGCGATCCAGATCCGATCGGGATCATCGCGATCGAAATAAATTTCATGGATGTCGGAATGCAAGTAGCTCAAGAACTTGCCGCCGAACACGCCCAACGTGTCCCAGGTCGAACCGCCATTCTTGGACCAAGTCGGAAAAAGCAAACCGAAACCCACCCAGTTGGGATTGCCGGGCGCGACGGAAATTTGATGCAAGGGTCCGCCCGATCCGCGGTCTCCGGGAATGGGAGGCGGCTCGCCGCCGCGGCCCGTCCACACCTTGCCGCCATTGGTCGAAGCCAGGATGCGGTAGATGGCGCCGTTGGAATCGACCACGGAAGCGTAGGCGAATTGCGGCTGGGACTCACACGCGGCTACGGTGATCCTGCGCATGACAGCCGTGTCCGCGACCACGGAAGGAATCTTCGCCTTAGTCAAAGTCAAATTTGTGCCGGCGCCCGCGCCCGTGAACAAGCCCGTGAAAATAGCCGCCCCGCCGCGGCCGTTCACCGAACGCGCAGTCAGGATCCCGGCGCTGCTCATGCCAATGCTCGCGTATCGGCCCGGGATATAATCGCCCGACGCTTCCTTCCACGCATAGCTGAATCCGGGGAAAGGAATGTTGGCCCACCATACGCCGCCTTCGCAAGCGATGATCAACCTGCGACGCGTCGGCTCCACCAATACGCGGTAGACGGTGGCAGACCCGGGCGGCAGATTCACCTTGCGCCAGGGCGCGATCAGCGGGATGGCCGCGCGCGTGTCGGTTTCATAGAGCGCGCCGATGGAGGTGGGCACGTCATCCGCGCCGCAGGCGGCGTAGAAATGATCGCGGCGGGTGGGATCGGAAGTCAGCGAGATGATATCGGGATTGTCCCAATCGCGGCTGAGCGAGATGGAATTGCCGTCCGGGAAGGTCAGCCAAACGCCCCCGGTGTTGGAAGCGGAAAGGACGCCGCCACCGGCGCTGAAGGCCAAATCATGGATGCGACCGGCGTTCCATTGGGTTTGTTCCTCATTCTTAACGATGCCGTAGGGATTGGCCAATTGCCAACGCAACCCCAGTCCAAAAATCGCCGAGACTTCCGGAGGCCCTCCCGGGAACGGACGGAATTGCGCCGGTGACAAGCTCGTGGCGGCCATGCTCATCGCAATGGCCAGGGTGAATGGACGAGCGACAGCGGCGGATGACCGCGAAGCGGCGGCGATCAATCGACTAATGAAAGTGTATTCTTGAATGGGCATATTGCCTCCAGAGGTAGAATCCCGTTTCAACTTGCAAAAACGTGGGTACGAATCCAAGGTCGAGTTTCATTGCCGCCTTGGAATAGGTTCCAGTCCTTATAGAGTGGCGATATCGGCTTTCATTTTCCCGGTTACCGTTTTACCCTCGAAATTCGTCTTATCAATTGATACCCTTGCTTTGCCCAACCCGTTTCGCGCGATAAATTCATACTCTTCACCCTCAGGAAAACCGCCATGCGTACAAAAATCTTCCTCGCCTCCATCTTGCCCTTATCCCTGGGAATGCTCCTCACCGCTTGCGACAACGGCACCGCGCCCGGATCCAAAGCCGACAACGCCCAAGTCCGCGCGGACCTGCAAATGCTTGCCACCCGGGTTACCTCCTTCGCGGCGCCCATGCCCGGACGCAGCAATTCCGGCCTGGCCAAAAAATCCTCCGCGCCCCTCGATACCATCGATAGCATTTCGCCCATCGATACTTTTTTCAACCCCCATTGCACCAATGGCCTGACCATCGACGCATACTCAGACACCATTTCCGGAGAAGTGGAATCCAGTGTCGACACCTCCTGGAATTATGACGCCGCAGGTGCGTTGACTTGCGCGGGATTGGCCGCGCGTACGGTCTCGCATTCCTATTTCAAGAATCCGAAATATGAATCTTGGGCAAATACCGTCCTCCTCATGTCGGGTTCCATCTACGACAGTACCCTCAGCTTCAGCGCCGATGGCAAGGGCCGGGTCCATTACTTCAGCGATTACACCTTTACCATCGATACCATGAGCATGGCGATGTCACAAGGAAAAATCACCAAGTATAATCTTCACCTGGGTCTACAAGACGGTAAATATACGGTAGCCCTGGCGCCGGCCGCAGGGGTTGATCTTACCAGCGACACGCAGAATCCCCAGGCCGTGATATTGCGTGGCGCCATTCTCTTGAACCAGGAAACGGTGGGCTACTTCGAAGTTTTGGGCGACGAAAACCTTGTCATCCGCGACGCTGCCAACGCCATTGTGGAAACGCATTAATAAATCCTTGACGCGCGGATCGACGCGGGCCCTGGTGCCTCGGTAGGCGCACCTCCGAAGGCGCAACTCAGTAGGTGTCCCTGGCGTAATCCCGCATCTATTTCTTAAAATCTTCCAAATTTCCCTGAGAAAACGTACGATTCGGTACGTTTTGTACGCAGGGAAATCGATAAGGGTTTCGCCCCATCTTCGCATTCCCTTTTCCCATTATTATCTTTTTGGGATATAAATTTTAAATCCCCTTGAGGTCATCCATGGAAAAAATCCCAACCCTAAAAAATCAATCAATGCAGCTTCTCCTGGCGCTGCTCGCGTTCACCGGACTTCCCGCTTTGGCCCAGACCAGCCCTAATACGGACACGGCCGATTTTATCTTGGCCGATTACAACGGGAGCGTATCGACCTATTTCGGAGGAGCCACCTACCCTTTTACTGACAATAATTCCGCCACGCCGATTGATACCGTGTATGGGAACTCCGTATTGACTGGCTGGGGCTCCAGGACTCAAGGCTCATACGATACTTTGGGCAATCTTAATCCGCTGGTATACCCCTATGGTCATGGCGGCGACACCACCAATCACGCCATGCGCTTCGGATTCATTTTCGGCGATCGCAGTCTCAGCTGTGGTGCCACCTGCACCTATCCGGCATATGTCGGCTTCACCACGGGTTTGAAGTCCTATGACACCTTGGATTTGACCGGTTCGGCGGGTCTCGCCTTTTGGGTCAAAGCGGATTCGACGCCCCTGACTTTTAGCGTCTCCGTGACAACTCGCGACACCACCACCGGGGCCGCCGAATACGCGCAATCCTTCACCGTGGATACCACCTGGAAGCTCTGTGTCATCAAATTGGTGGCCTCCACCGTGTTCGCGCAGCCCACCTGGTCGGCAAAGAAACCCTTTGTGGCCTCGCGTGCCACCGGTATCGGCTTCGGAATGAATGCGGGCGACAACCCCACCCGACTGACCAATGCCCTGTGGATTGACGACCTGATGATCCAAAAGTGGAAATACGTTGAACCGGCCGTTGTGGACCCGCCCCCGGATGGAGTACTCGCGAAATCGAAGCTTCTGGATCGCCGTTTCGGCGTGCTTCGGACCGAAGCAGGATTGCGTGT
>JADGQO010000182.1 GCA_017881725.1 Fibrobacteria bacterium | reverse complement strand
TCATTGACCCGCGTTGGAGTCTCCAAGGCCGTGTGGCTTTCGATCACGCCGCAAATCTTTTTCGCGAAAATGAAATCCAAGCGCCGATTGGAAAAAGTTGACGCCGTCGTATCCCAAAGCGCGCTGTTGGCTACGCAACAGGAATACCCGGAAAGCTCCGGCGGCGCGGCATATCGGTAGCATGAATGGCTTATTTGGATTTGCCGGAAAAGATAAATCGGGCTCCACCGGTGAACGTCAACCAGGCCACGGGGAGCAGCAACACCACGTCCCGGACGAGGGAAAACCATGTCTCCCCCGCGTCGCTCGCGCCTTCGATATCGAAACATCCGCAAGCGATCCCCAAATCCCTTTTCAGGGCCTGGCCCAACGCCACAATGAACATGACCAAGAGCAAGCCGACTAGGGCCGAAAATTCTTTTTCCCATGCAGTGAGAATCAACCCCACCGTGACCGTCACCTCAAAGGCGGATAACCACAAAGCGAATCCATTGACCAGGAAACTCGGTAGAAATTGGTACTGCGCCACGAGAATGGCGAAGCCTTTAGGGTCTTGGAATTTTGGCCAGGCAGCGGCTAAAAACATGGCGGCCAATCCCAACCGCAGGGCCGAGCGGACGCTCGCGCCGACCGGAAATTTCCGGAAAACCTTGAGCCAGATTGCCAACACGATAAACGCCAGTAAGCCTCCCAGAATGGGCATGCGATGGTCATGATATCCCTTAAGGGCCACCTTAATTCCCGAATGAACGCCCTGCATCATGGTGAGGGATGGCCACCCGGTGGGTTTTTCCAACACTTCGGGGCCTCCCACCCAAGCAACGGAATGGCGGTTCAGCAGGTTATTTCCAAAGGCTAAAAGAAAACTGAAGATCAGCGCGCCGATGAGGACTGGTTTTTTCATGCCTCTAAAATACTTAAGACATGTGGTGGATTCCGCTCTAATTGCTAAACTTCAAACCACTATATGACACTGATTGAAAAATTAAGGGCGGGTACGCCCACGCTGTCCTTTGAATTGTTTCCGCCCAAAAATCCCGCCGGCTGGGGCACGCTGTACAGCACGCTCGGGGAAATTTCCAAGCTCGCATCGGATTATATTTCGGTGACCTACGGCGCGGGAGGGACTACCCGCCAGAAAACCGTGGAGCTGGTGGCTCGCATTCAAGGCGAATTGGGCATAGAGTCCATGGCGCATTTGACCTGCGTCGGCCATTCCCGGGATGAAATCGGCGACATTCTCAGCTCCCTGGAAAAATCGGGAATCCAAAACGTATTGGCCTTACGTGGCGATCCGCCCAAAGGCGATTCCCGCTTCAAGCCCCACCCGGACGGATTTGGTCATGCCTCCGACTTGATTTCGTTTATCCGTCAAAATTCGAACCTGCAAATCGGCTGCGCCTTTTATCCCGAAAAGCACATGGAGGCGGCAAGCCTCGATCAAGACCTGGCTTTTTTGAAACTGAAGCAAGATCAGGGCGCTCAATTCGCCATCAGCCAACTCTTTTTCGACAATGAAAACTTCTACCGCTTCCGGGATAAAGCCGCCGGATTGGGAATCCATTTGCCTTTGGTCGCAGGCATCATGCCCGTGTTGGAAGTGAAGCAATTGGATCGGTTTAAAGAATTGTCGGGGTGCGTGATTCCCCCTCGCCTGGTGGAATTTTTAAACAATGGTTCCGAAGCGGACGTGGTGAATCGCGGGGTTGAGTTTGCGACCATGCAATGTGAAGACTTGCTCAAAAACGGAATCGCGGGAATCCATTTTTATTCGCTGAATCGTGCCCACTCCTCGGCGCGCATCACGGAAAACCTCCGTGCGCGAGGCTATTTCAGCGTCTCCAAAAAAACTTGACCGCCGACCCGCAACCGGATGTTTTCACGCAAATTCTCGTCATCCCCTGCGGCCAGTCCGTTGTGGGAGGCAAGATTGCGCCGGGAAGCCGCGGGATTGGAAATTCTGGACCTCACCGGTTCCAATCCCACCCAAGCCGGTATCGACTATCCCGAGGACTTGCTGAAAAAATTGTCCTCGCCGGAATCAATGCGTTACAACCCGTCACCGCAGGGTTACCTCCCGGCGCGAAAGGCCATCGCCAATTGGTACTCCCGTTCGGGCCGCGCTGTTTCCCCCGATGATTTGTTGCTGACGGCGAGCACGTCCGAGGCCTACGCCTATCTTTTCAAATTGCTCTGCGATCCTGGGGATGAAATCCTGATCCCCACTCCGACCTATCCCCTATTCGATTCCCTCGCGGAATTAGAACACATTGAGTTAATCCGCTATCCGTTGCTGCCGATGGAGGACTCGTCCGCCCACCCGATTGCACGGTGGAAACCCGATTTTGATTTCCTGCGTTCCATCATCTCGACGCGTTCCAAAGCGATCATTCTGGTTCATCCCAACAATCCGACCGGCCACTTGACGACGACGGAAGACCTTTCCGTATACCTTGAAATCGCTGCCGAATATGGTTTGTCCTTAATCGTGGACGAAGTTTTTTCCGAATACTTATTGGCCGACGGGAAGCACTCACCCCTAACGTCCTCGGGGCCGTTGGTTTTCACCCTGAATGGCCTCTCGAAAATGTTGGGGCTGCCGCAAGTCAAATTGGGCTGGATTCACCTAAGCGGAAATCGCGCCACGGTCGACGAGGCATTATCCCACTTAGAATGGATCGCAGACGCGTACTTGTCGGTCAACACGCCCGTACAGGTGGCGTGCGAGGAATTATTAGAACATGGAGCAACTATACGCGCGGCTATACTGGGCCGACTGAAAACCAATTTGGATTTTTGCCTGGCGAATTGTTCCGGATGGGCGACCCTGCGCCGTCCGGAAGCAGGATGGTATGCGGTATTGGAAGTCGATGCGACACTGCCGATTTCCCATGGCAGTGGGCGGACGGATGATGCGGGGGAATCCGTGCATGCCCATCACCATCAATACCGAAGACTGGACGCCTCGTTGGATGAAACGTTTGCGGAGGACTTGGTCGCAAAAACCGGCGTATACGTGCTTCCCGGATCGCTGTTCGGCTTCACGGAAGGTTGTCCCATTGTCCTCAGCCTGCTCACCCCGATCGTGGATTTTCAAAAAGGATTTCGGAAGCTGGCCGCCTTCGCTGGAGAAGCGTATGGTTGAAGCTGCGGAAGTCAAAGCCCAAGTCCGCCGATATTACCAGGCAACGACCGAAGATTATCTCAAGTATTACCAAACCGATTGGCATCATCACATGCATTTCGGCTTCGATCGCGATCTCCCCAAAGGAGGAAATCCCACCGAGCATTTGGTCCGCTACCTGGCCGGACTTGCCGGCTTGGGCGATACCGGGAAGGCTCTTCCGGACGAATCTCCACTTGTACTGGACGCTGGTTGCGGCGTGGGCGGGTCGGCCATTTGGCTGAGCCGGGAATTGGGTTGCCGGACGGTGGGCATTACCTTGGTGGAATCCCAAGCCCGGATGGCGCGAGAGTTTGCGCGACGCGGTCAGGCATTACGCACCCGATTCGCGGTCAATGATTTTCAAACGCCGGCCTTCAAGGAAAAAAGTTTTGACGTAATTTGGGCCGTGGAAAGTTTTGATCACTCCCCCGACAAGGCTCAGTGGGTTAAAGTCATGGCAGGCCTATTAAAACCGGGTGGACGTTTGATCATCGCTGATGGATTTGCAGCGTCTCCGCCCCGCGATGCGTCTCAGGCTAAGGCCTATCGGCATTTTCTGGAGGGATGGGCCGTGCCGCATCTTTGCACCTTCGCGCAAATGCGCGAATACGGCGCCGACGCCGGCCTGGAATTGTCGTATGAGGAGGATCTGAGTTTCGATGTATTGCCCCATTCCTTGGCGATTTTCCGCTTTGGGCTTTTATTCATCCCCTGGCGTTGGTTGAAACGGTCGCTGGGATTTTCCAGCACGGAAAAATTGGGCAATGCCCTGGCGACATTTTATCAGTATAAAACCCTGAAAGCCCAACTTTGGCGCTACGGTGCATTCTGTTTCCGCAAACCCGGGTGATGGGCCGGCCCCTGCGTGCGCGGAGAATATCGACCCTCTGTTAAAGCTCCAAGCTCAATTGTCCGGTTGGAGGACTGGACAATCTACTTCGCCCGCCGTTTCCCTTCGCAATCCGATCATCGGCGTCATTTCCGATCCCGTCCTTTAACTCAGTAACTTGCAAGTTACCTGGGATATCCCAAGTCGCCGCCCGTTCCCCGACGGTCAGCCCCAGGCGACGGGCATGGATAGTGAACATCTTGTCTATCAAATCGGCCATTTTTCCGGACCCGGACATGCGTTGGGAAAAATCGGACCGGTACAATTCACCCCCGCGCGTCTCCCGGACATGATGCTCAATTTTCCCCGCGAATTGAGGCAAATGCGTCTGCACATGATTCAAGAAAACCTCGCGCACGGCCCCGGGCAATCTCAGCATGACGTAAAAAGCGAACCGGGCGCCGCAGTTTTTTCCGCGTTCCAACAGGGCGGGAATTTCGCTGTCGTTCAAACCGGGAATGATGGGCCCAAGTCCCAAGCCGGTTTTTATTCCGGCTTGGCTGAGCTTTTCCAAAGCGTGAAAACGCAATTCCGGCGGCGGCGCGAAGGGTTCCAGAATTTTAGCGATGGCCACGTCATGAATCGGAACGGAAAGTATGACGCTGACTCCGGCTGCCCGTTGCAATTCTTTAAGTACATCGAGGTCACGGAGCACTAAAGTGGATTTGGTGATGATGGAAACCGGGGTGCGGAATTCGGAGCAAATATCCAGGCAGGCGCGCGTCAATTTGAGTCGGCTCTCGGCGGGCTGATAACAATCCGTAACGCCGGAAAATGTGATCGGTTCGCGAGTCCAATTTTTGGAGGACAATTTTTTTCGCAGCAAGTCCGCCGCATTCACCTTCGCAAAGATTTGGGCTTCAAAGTCGGTCCCTGCGCCCAAACCCAAGTACTCGTGCGTTGGGCGGGCATAGCAATAGGCGCAGGCATGCGCGCAACCCCGGTAAGGATTGACGCTGAACCGAAAGGGGATGTCCGGGCTGTCATTGCTGGAGAGGATGCTTTTGGCCTGCTCTTCGTGAATGCGGAGGGATTGCGGCAATTCCACGCCTGCCTCCCACTCCACTTGCATGGAGGCGAAGCGATTATCCGGATTGGAACTTTGGCGGCTTTGATACGTAAATGGTTTTTGCGCCATGCCGTCTCCGTTCTACTTGGAATGTCACCCTGAGCCCGTTGCGCGCCTCAGGGAAAATTCAAGCCGGGTTTTTTCCCGTTTCCCGTTGATGGAGAAAATCCAAGTCGCAGGCTTCGGCGGGCATCCAATGTTTGTCCTTGCCCCACCACTTAATGTTGCAGCCGATGGCGTCCGTTCGGTCCAGGCGCGCGGGACGGCCCGCCAGCATATCCTCCAACGCATCGGCCAACTCACGCGTTTGCGCCTTGGCCACATCGCGCGGACTATTGTCCATGCGGCCGGAATAGTAAAGGCATCCCGACGCATCGAAAAGAAAATAATGCGGCGTCCGCTCGGCACCGAAGGCCCGGGCCACCAATTGCGATTCGTCTTGCAAGGCCAGCCAAGGCAAATCCATCGTCCGCATGCGATCCAAAACCGCGGGCCAACTGTCGGTGGGATGATCAGCGGTTTCATTGGAGTGAATGGCCACCATGTTGACGCCCGTATTTTCCAGCTTTTTGTACAAAGCCACCATGCGGTCTTCGCTGCCGACTACGTATGGACAATGATTGCAGGTGAAAAAAATCACGGTACCGCGCGAACCTTTCACGCCCAGGTTTCCCGCGAAGGTATGGATCTTTCCATCGCTACCCGGTAAAGAAAATTCCGGCGCCGTGGCGCCCGTCGCCAATACAAAACCCATCTTCGACTCCTTTTAAAACCCGTTACTGAATTCCGATGGCATTGCGCAATCGGATCAGGAATTCCGATGCCTGGCGGCGCGCTTTATCCCGACCTTCGCCGAGCACTTTTTCCAAGGCACCGGGATCGGCCATCCAACGCTGGTATTCCGCGCGCGGTCCCGATAGCTGGGCATTCAACGCTTCGAACAAATCCTTTTTAGCTTGACCCCATCCCATGCCGCCGGCTTGGTATTTGGCGCGGAGCGCCGACTCCTCCTGTGGCGACAATAAGAGTTTATGCAAGGCGAAGATGAAACTTTGGTCCGGGTCCTTGGGTTCATCGGGCGTTTGCGAGTTGGTGACGATTTGGTTGATGCGCTTCGAAAGCGGCTTCTCATCCAAAAAAACCGGAATGGTATTGTCGTAACTTTTGCTCATCTTGCGGCCATCCAGGCCGACGATGGTCTTCACCTGATTGTCGATCCTCGGCTCCGGCAAGGTGAATAAGGCCTGTCCGTAATTGTGATTGATACGCTCAGCGATATCACGCGCGATTTCCACATGCTGCTTTTGGTCCGCGCCCACGGGAACGACATGCGCGCCTAACAGCAGAATGTCCGCAGCCATCAGCACAGGATAGGAGTAAAGGCCCATATTGATATTGTGATCCGGATCCTTGCCCTGCCCCATATTTTTCGCAACGGCGTCCTTATAGGAATGGGCCCGGTTCATAAGCCCCTTGGGCGTGAAGCAGGCGAGAATCCACGCGAGTTCAAAGACTTCGGGAATATCGCTTTGCCGATAGAACACGGATTGGGACGGATTTAGTCCGAAGGCCAGGTAGGTTGCGGCGATGGACAAGGAGTTTTTCCGCAAGGCCTCCGCGTCGTAAATGATGTTCAGGGCGTGGTAATCGGCGATGAAATAAAACGTGTCGTAAGTACTCGCTAGGGCCAGGGCGGGTTTTATCGCTCCGAGCCAATTTCCGATATGTGGCTCGCCCGTTGGTTTAATACCCGTCAATGCCCTCAATGCCATCGTCGACTCTCCTTGGTGCTTCTGGATTCGATTTTCCAAAACTAGTATTCCCGGACCAAACGGTTTTTTCCGGTCCAAGCCCAAAAACCCTCTTTCGAATCCGGTTTTTTAGTATTTTTTCAAGGTCAAGAACGATTCATGCTGAAGTTTTAATGGATTTTGTAAGTCATTGAAATTAAAATAGTTGTAACCTTCTGAAAAAAGGACTCGCGCCGACCTCCCTCATGAACTTGCTGACCGCCCCGCAATACCCTATCCAATACGTGGATTCGCCGGAAGACATGGCGATGCTTTTGGAAAAATTATCGCACAGCCGCCAGGTCTTTCTCGATCTGGAAGCGGATAGCATGCATCATTACTTCGCCAAGATTTGCCTGATTCAAATTTTGTTGGACGACCAATGCTTTTTAATCGACCCCTTGTCCGGCATTTCCCTGGAAGGTTTCCTGAAAGCCCTTGCCGACAAAGAATTGATTTTGCACGGCGCGGATTACGATTTGCGCATGCTTTACCAAGCCAGCGGTTTTCGGCCTTTAAAAGTTTTTGATACCATGTTGGCGGCGCAATTGTTGGGTAAAACCGGGTTCGGTCTGGCCAGCCTCGTGCATGCCTATTTCGGAATTTCCTTAAAGAAGGATCAGCAAAAAGCCGATTGGTCCCTTCGACCATTGCCGCCCGGCATGTTGGAGTACGGCGCACAAGACACCTTTTTCCTCCCGGAACTCCACCGCCAATTGACGGAAGAACTCACCGCCAAGAACAGGCTCGACTGGCATACCGAATGCTGCGCGGAGTTGGTCAAGGCGACGGCCAGGTCGAAAGAGGTTGACTTAGAAAATACCTGGAGGATTGATGGCTCCGCGAAACTCTATCCGCGTCAATTAGCCGTCTTGAAATCGCTGTGGATTTTTCGCGACCAATGCGCCCAAGGCGCCGATTTGCCAAGTTTCAAAATTCTGCCCTCCGATATTCTGCTCCGCTTCGCATTATGCGTGCCGCCCATCGGTGAGCCCACGCAAGCGCCGTCCTTGCCGTCCCGCTTGCAGCCGAAATTAAAAACGGGTTGCTTAGAAGCTTTTCAAAATGCCCTGGCCCAACCCTCCCACCTTTGGCCGCAACCTCTCCGTCCACCCAAAAAAAACGGTCCCAGTCCCAACCCAACGGTATTGGCCCATCTCAAAGCCGTGCGGGACCAGCTTGCGGAGGCTTTGGAACTGGACCCATCCCTCTTGGCCACCAAATCCACCATGACGGCAGCGGCCCTGACGGGGTGCACTTCGGCGGTGAAAATTTCCGAAGCCGCGAAATGGATGAAATGGCAAGAAAATCTTTTGTTAAACGCATGGTTGAACCCCCAACAGCGAAAATCTCCCTAGTCAAGCCGGGGGATGCGCTTTAGGGATTACCGGCGCCTTATAGTATATTTGAAGCAGTCTTTACGGAGGTATACAATGCTTGGTGGAATCGGCCCGATGGAACTCATCATCATCTTCTTGATCGTTATTTTGCTGTTCGGCGGAAAGAAGATCCCGGAAATCGCCAAAGGTTTGGGAAAAGGCATTCGTGATTTCAAGACTTCCATGAACGGTACGGATGAGGAAAGCGCCAAAACCTTGGCCAAACCCGACTCCAAGCCTTCCGAACCCGGCAACCCCAAGACCTAACGGCATCCGCCCTTTGAGCGTGTCCTTGTCCTTCAGGGCAAGCGAATGCTCCATAGGGCGGTTTTCCGGCCCACCTCGGCCAAACTTCGCGTGCTAAACCCTGAATTGACATTTTGGGACCATATCCAGGAGTTGCGATCCCGCCTCATCCGGAGCATCATCGGAATCGCGGTGGGTTCGAGTGTGGCTTATTTTTATTGGGAAAAAATCTGGGCCATGATTGCCTACCCCTTGACCAAGCAACACTTGAAAGTGTCCATGATCGCCACGTCTCCGATGGAAACGTTCATGACCAGCATCAAGATGTCTTTCATTTCCGGAGTCATCCTTTCCTTTCCCTGGACCATGTGGCAGTTCTGGCGCTTTCTGGCTCCGGGCCTATACAAAAAAGAGAGACGCGTTTTCGGCGTGGCTTTTTTTTCCTCCGTCGTCATGTTTTTAGTGGGAGCCGCTTTCGCCTATATGGCCGTGCTCCCGGCGGGGTTGGCGTTTCTCGCGTCGTATACCAGCGGTGCCATCGCACAAAATTGGAAGCAGGATGAATTCGCTTCCTTCATCAGCCAATTCATGATTGCCTTCGGGGTTATTTTTGAACTGCCGGTAGCCGCTTTCGTCTTGGCCAACATGGGTCTGATTACGGCTCGCGGCATGTGGGGGTTTTCACGTTATGCCATCGTGGTCATATTTAC
>JADGQO010000181.1 GCA_017881725.1 Fibrobacteria bacterium | reverse complement strand
GGTGCGGATTGGCTATTTGAATTATCGCAGCATCGGAAGCTTGCTGATGTAACGATGTCCGTCGATTTCCAACTCCGCAAACAAGATTCCGGTACTCTGGGGATGATAAAAAACTCCCGTCGCCAGGCGCGCTTCGAACTTGCGCACCAATCGGCCGTCCAGACCAATCAGCCTCAGCGTCGATCCGGCAGGTAACTCGAATTGCCACCCATCGCCGCGGGGAGTTAATGACCAGTTCTTCCTCGCCGACTTCACGGGAAGGATCCCCGAAATCGAATCGCCCGTTGTCCCCAACAAAGCAAGATTATCGATCCAAAACTTAGCGCTGCCTTCCCCGTTGACACGGAACGCCAGACTGCTGATTTGCCGCGCCTGGAGCGGTCCCGTCAATACCCCACCCCATCCTTGTTGTTGGAAATTGCTCCATGTCAAACGGATGGTCCGCCAGACCGAATCCGTTGCGGGCAGATCGATGATATAATTGTCGCCATTGAGCACCGTATCTGTGGTGAATTGGAGATTGAACGTGCCCTTGGCGGAATGCCAACTCGCGAAATCGAATTTAATACCTACCGAAGATGTGACCAAATTCCGGTCCAGACGAAGTCCCGCAAGACCGTAAACAGTATACCCAAGATTAGACGCCTGTTTCAGATTTACCGTGCTTAAAAACGCTTGGCCACCACTTGCCCGTATCGGGAAGGAAAGATTCAAACTGGAAGGCGCGCCACCGGCCACCAACGGCCACCAGGGTGCCTTTGAGGGTTGGTCGGATGAAAGTGCGGTATCCTCAAATCGATCCAGCCACACCGTAGGATGGACGAGCGCGGAATTCACGATGAAGATGCGGATGGAATCCGAATCACCCAAGCGCAGCCAAAACTGCCCCACCCCAATGGATTTGGCCTGTACCCTGGCGATGAAGGCTTCCTGCGGTCCGTCCCATGTCCCATCGGCGGCAAGCAGATCCACGGTCGAATCCCCCAACTTTGCCTTCGGAGCGGGAGCATCGGGTTTACGGATAAGAGTCCCGGAAATGACCAGGGTATCACCGATATCTAATTGCTGGTTGTTCACGCTCATTTGCACGACATGATCCTTCGCCGGAGAAGATGTCGAGGCGCTGGTCCTTAACACAGCCATGCCGAAAGCAGGCACGGTAACCTTGCCGTTCCACGAGGCGGGTAATGGTTGGGACGATGGGCCTGAGTTTGGAGACGCGTAGGCGCTGGAAGTGGCGCCGTTCCAGGCGTATTGTTCAGATGAGAATGAATAGATCCACCCGCGCGCGGATGGTTGGGTCACTTGGGCCGTGCAGGCAACCGCGGACATATTCTGAAACAAATAGGAAGTATCGGTTCCATCGGTCAGCGCATGGACCTCTAAAAGATTTCCTCCGGAGACCGTCGTCGACAGGGCTTTTGCGGAATCAATCGCCCATACTTTGGAAACCATCCAATTGCCCCAGTAGGGCGCGTTGGGCGCGACGTCTATCGAAGAAGCCGCATTCGACCGCGCGGGTACGAAAAGCGAAAGGGTTCCATAGGTACCGCCGGCGCTACCGTCCGGATTTCCACTACTTGCGCCGTAGGATTCCCACGCAATCGACATCGATTGCCCCCCGAACTTATCGATGAGTTGCGCCAGCATCATCGCCATGCCAGTGGCATTTTCCGAGCGCATGGTCAGATTCATGGAGGCCACGGAAGCATTGAATTCCGACATGGAAACCAACCGCGAACCCGGGTCTTGCAATCGTCGCGCCATCATAGCGGCGAGAGTATCGAGATTCGGCTTTAATCCGCGCATGGCGGCGAGCATGTCGCTCGCGGTAGGAGTCCCGGAGGTATAGTAGGGATAGGCATGAAAATCGAAGCCGTCGAGGTAGCGCTTTCCGTCGGCCGTTTCCGCCTCTCCGACCAAGCGTAAAAATTCTTCCGCCCACGTGCTGCCATCGAGCTCGGCGCTTCCGGTAGTCGAAAATTCATAGGTCGAAAGCGTGGGACCCATGACGAGGATCGAAGGATCCACGGCTTTCATCGCTTTTACAAAAGCCAAATATTTGCGCGCATATTGCTTGGCCGTAACCGGCCCGCCCTCCTCCCATTCCCCGTCGATTTCATTGCCGACCTGCCATAAGTGAATGCCCATGTGGTTTTGCACATTAGCGTACCGAACCCATGCGGCGGCTTCCTCGGGCGTACCCGTTCCATAGTTCACGCAAATCAAAGCTTCGGATCCCGGAATGGTTTTGAGGTAGTCCATGAACATTGTGAAGGTCCAGTCCGGCGTGCCCGTCCCACCCCAATCTGTCGATCGTTTGTTTCCCGGGTGTGCCGACATCGCCCAGGCCTGGCTTTGCTTCGCTTGATCGGCCACGTTGGAAGAGACAAGAACGCCTTTGGACCACGCGCGAATCTCGCCGATCTGCACGCCTTGGCCATCAATTCCCACCGGTCGCACCGCCAGATACCGCATGGAACCGGGATCGGGAATCAACGTCGTGACGGATCCCGTAACTGCAGAGTTACCTCGCCGTGAAAACGCCACGTCCGTCGCGCTGTATGCGTTCCATCCCGCCGTGGTTAACGCCCCGACGATCACGCTGTCCGGGCGCAACTTCCCCCAGGTTATTTGCATGGAATCGACCGCCTGGTCCTTGCCCAAATCCACCGCGACCCAAGGATCGACTCCGCCCAACGGATCGCTCCACCATATCGTGGAATCCACCCCGTCGGTCAGGTTCGAGTAGAAAATCGATCCGTAATTGTTTTTGGTCGTTCCCCGGTAGCGGGTATTCGACAGGAAACCCGGCTTGATAATCGCGCTGTCCGGATGCCAAATGCCGGTTGAATCATACGTTCCAGCGCCATTCCAATGGTACTGATTGGAGAGGCTCCCATTGGGAAATCGAAACAAGCGGAAGCCTTGTTCGCCAAGACCTCGCTTCATGCGCGCGTAAATGTCCGGAGCGTTCCATACCGGAAGAACCGTTCCCGTAACACGCCCGGTACGCAGGGGCGACGCCGAGGTTTTCACCGCGCCGGGACTCACGGTGTACTCCGCCCGAGGGGACAGGGCTGCCAGGACCGGAAAAATGAGCAGTAATTTTATAATCCGCATTGCGTCAAACTCCCCGTGAAGGATTGTTGATTTAGTGACCCCGCCGCAACTTTCCTTGTGGGGATTAGGAAATTGGGCGGGGTCTAAAGGCCCACAGAGGGGTTGGGGCCTTTATTCATTCAAGTCGGTGGCCTTGGAGCTTCCGGTCCGGAATATTCAGGTCGGCCAGTCCATCGCCACCCGAAAAACTCCGGACCGGAAAACAAATTGATCGAAACTCCTAATTAAGGGTGATCCGCGTCGATGAGAAGTCCGTTGATGTAAGCTTGTTTAATTCCCGGGGCCGTATGGCGGATAAAATACCATCCCGGATTCAAGTGAAGACCCTGGATTTGAATTTTTTGCCCCGCCCTAACTTGCCGGAGTTTTTGGGTAGCGAGAACCCTGCCCGTGAAATCCATCAACTCCGCGGTCCAAGCTTCGGCTGAACCTTCAGCCGGAGGGAATCGATAAGTAACCCCGCCCTTGCCCGCGTTCACGAGGGAAAACCCGTCAGCGCGTTCCGCCTTTAAGGAATGCACGGGGGCGGAAGTAATGCTCAGATTTTCAATGTGGATATTGTCCAAATTGAAGCGCACGTTGGAAGTGCCATAATACGTGAACCGCAATCCCGTTACGGAATTCAAATTCAGGCTCTTCGCGGACGATTTCCAATCGGGTTGCGCCAGCGAGGTGAAAGGAACGCGGATGCGGTTCCAGGTATCGCCGGCGAAATCGATTTTTTTGGCGAAGTACGCGCCATCCGTAATGTCCGTTTGCTCCACTTCAAGCCACAGGCTGCTTCCGGCCGTGGACTTCACGTCGAAAACCACGCTGGTCGGCTTGCCTAATCCTACGGCGGTGCTGGCCGCGTTGAAAGTCGCGCGGATGCCCGCGTTGGGATGCGCCGCGCCAGCCGAACCGATGAGCCGAATCGAGACGCCTTTCGTCGCGGACTCGCCTTCCCCGGCGAGAATCGCCGCGGCCATGGTGGCCGGGTTGGTGGAGGAGGTGCCTTTATTAGGCTGATCGGTGAAAATCGTCCAAGGCCCGCCCTGCTTGGTCAAGGCACCCGTGCCCTCGAAGTCATCCACCAAAACGTCGGTCGTTTTGAAATCTTCTTTCTTAAGGCCGGTGATGTAAAAACTCGTCGCGGCGCGTAAGAGATGATAGGACGCGATGTTCGGAACGTCCAATTTGACGTCCACGGCTTCGCCGACGACGAAGCTACCCGAATCCACCTCTCCGCCCCACTTGACGGATATGGCCGATCCGGTTCCCGTCAACGTTTTGACGGCGCCGCTGCTCCTGCCTCTAAGCACGATTTTCCAAGCCATGGATGAGGCCAAGGTACCCGCAATGTTCGCGGTACCACTGGTGCTTAAATCCACGTTTCCGGGGGTTGCCGTTAAGGCAGTCGTGATTCGGACCAGGCCGGCGGGCGGATTATCATAGTCACGCAAGAAGCCAATCAAACCCACCATTCCCGCATTGTAATTCAAAGCCACTTCCGTATTCTGATACGTGTTGGCGTCACCGCCATTGAACGTCCAGGAGGAGGCCTCGGGTTTGCTGGCGTCAAAAGCTCCCGTCGGCATCGGTCCGGAGACCACGCCGCCCTTCAAGCGCACGCCGTTCAAACGCGCCACGTCGTTTCGATGATGCGGCGCGGTTGGGCCATTCCCGTATCCGACAACGTAGGACTGAGTGAAAGGAGAAATTCCCGCGACCCAATGGGCTTGATTGCGCGCGAAGTCCAAATAGCTGGATTCGCCCGTTACCATGAACGCCAAGGCGGCGCTGAAGCCGGCGCAGGCGGCGTTCCCGGCGTTGCCCCAATCGGAATTAATAAATGCGCCTTTGATCAGCGGCGAGGCTGTGGCGGCTTTCACGACGCGGCCCATGGTATATTGCACGTCGGACAACCACACGCCTGTCGCGTTCTGTCCCAAGCGAGTCAGTTCGAACGAAGAAATATCCCCGACGTTTGCGTAACCCAATACGAAGAAATGCTGGACCACCTTTGCTTGGAAAGTTTTCGCCTGGGTGAAATAGGACGAATCCTTGGTGGCCCGGAAAAGTTCCACGGCGCCGCAGGCGAGCTTATCGAAATAGGTTTTGGTGGAATAAAAAAAGGTGGAACCATCTGGCTGTTCACTGGACAATTTCTGATTGGCGACTGCGAACGTGAAAGCGTCCTTGGCTTTGGCCAAACATGCTGCGGAATAAGCCGCATCATAGGGCTTATACAACGTGGACATCAGCGCCAAGCTCGCGGCGTACAACCCGGCCACGTCTGCGCCCCCTCCGGTATACACCTGGCGCGGGCTGGTGCGTTGGGAGTTGGTGTAACCGTCTTCGGACAAGCTCTGGTGATCCGATTGCGCGTTCCCCACGTCGACGACGATTTGCGAGGAGGAAAGTACTGCCCTTTGCATATAATCCGTCGCGATTTTGACTTCGCCGAGGATATCCGGAATCTGATCCGCCGCGCCCTTATAGTCCCAGGAGGTCACATCGTCATAACCGCGGGGAAAAACATCATACCCTTTCAGCAAGCAGTACACGCTGAATCCAAATGGCAATCCGAATTTAACGAAGTCGCCGGCATCGTACCAACCAGAGCTTAAATCCTTTCCGCCCAGATTATCCTGGCTATGCGGAAACGGCGAGGCCTTGTAGAAAGGGTTCTTGTTATCGATGGTTTTATCACCGGCGCGTTGATAGCCGTAAAATTGAATCAGCAAATTATGCAGGGACTTATAGTCGGTGGTCTGAGCCCCGGCGTCCAACGCCGTAGCCAAGAATGCCAACCCCGTCGCAATGCGAATCGACTTGAACATGAATTTGTCTCCTGTCCGTGGTTAGTGGGTTGCCGCAATGATTCGGTTCGACACTCGGATTGATTGGAGATACTTAAGTCGAAGATTGATGCTTGCGGTATGGAAAGTTGAGGAGGTACGAAAAAGGCTCCCGAAAATTCGGGAGCCTTCGTATCAACATCAGCAATTCGAGCCTCAACGGCTCGAGCTTGTCAAATTAGTGGAGAACCGTGAAGGGCATGCTGACAACGCCCTGGCTGTTCCGGATCTGCAGGGTGTACAGACCGTTGTGGAAAGCCTGAGTATTCAGGCTGGCGTGCAAATTGCCTTTTTCCGTGATGGGCTGGGACGCAACCATAGCGCCGGATATGTCGGTCACGTTCAATTCGGAACGATCCACGCCGCTCGGCATTACGTAATCGACCAAGAGCATACCGGAAATCTGCGAGAGGTGCAAGCCGCGGTTAGCCTTGGCTCCTTGATCCTTGATTGCGAGCGCGGGCCAAGCGGTCATGCCCATCATCTTCAAATTGTCGACGGCGATGGTGCCGGTCGTGCCGGGCGCATCCTGTACGGCCCATTGGAATTTTTCCAAAGCCGAGACTTTCAAAGGATTGGTGGCCAAGGGGGGCGATGCAGCCCAATCCGGCAGTACCAGCTTGGTCCACGGCACCGTGGCGCTCTTCCAGACGCCTTTGGTGGCGGGAAGCAATACGTAATGGACTACGCCCGTATTGGTGCTGAGGACTTGATTGGCCTTGCATTCCAAACGGATGAACTTAAAGGTCGAAGAGGAGTCCGTTTTGTAGTCAAAGCTGATTCCCGTAGAGGGGGTAGCATCAAGGAAGGAGACGCCAAGCTTGTCGGAAACTTTCGTACCGATGCCGACGAAGGGCTGGATAACGTCAGTCGAGCCGGCTTCCGAGTACGTCGGGCCGAGGGTGAACTGGATGTAGGCACCGGCCGTTCCGCCGGCGCCTTTACCCGGGGAGGCAACCAGGAGCGGAGTTTTGGGATCCGCCGGGAGCGCGACACTACCCGTGCTGATGCCTGCGAAGATTTCCGAATAATCGGTCTGCGAGGCTACGGTGCGAGAGCCCACATCGTTGTAGGCGTACCAGTAACCGCCCACCTGATTCTGGGTTCCACCCTTTGGGCTAGCCACGGTGGCGGGTTCCAAATCGGAAAGCAGCAGGCCCGTGCCCGCGCCGGCCGCGCTCACGCAGGTCATGCAAGCCGCCGGGGGCACCCAGTTGTAGCCTGCGACCTTGATATCATCCAGCCAAAGCGTTCCGGCTGTCATGGTCGTGTTATCATCGGCCGAAACCTTGAATTGGATCTTCTGGGTCTTGGTGATGTCGAACGGGACGAGCGCGGTGGCCCAAGTCGGACGCGCCAAACCGCCTAATCCTTCTGCCAGTAGGAAGGAGTATTTCGCCCAGGATGTGGTGATATTGAATTGCGCGTTATGAAAACCAAAATCCTTGACGGTGGACGTTGCCACTTCCACGGTAACAATGGTGGGCGCCGCAGCCTTGGCCCAAAAGGAAATGCCCGTGCCTCCGGTCATGTCCAGGACGGCACCGTTGTCGGTGCCCGGCACGAACTGCGTACCTACGCCGACCATCTGACCGTATGCGCAGGCGCAACCGGCGGAGATCGGCTTTGTGGTTCCATAAGTGAAATTCAATTCCAGGGATTTTTTGGATCCATTGGCTCCGCCGGTAGTGTCGATGGACTTGGCCGGATCAAACACGAGCGCCGTGCCGGTTCCCGCCGTGGCGCTGAGAATCTTGGAGGTTCCGCCATCCGCCGCATCGGAGTAGAAAAAGGTGTAACCCAAAAACTTGTTCTGGGCCGTTCCGGCTTCAAAATCGTCGATCGTGGAACTGTCCGTTGCGGTTTGGGCCGTAGCGGCGACGGCCAAGAGGCCAGCCAATCCCAGAATGGCCTTTGGGAGACCTGATGTAAGAGTTCGAATATACTTGGATACCATAAAGTCCTATCCTCCGGTTGTTGGAATCGACGTCCCGACACGGGTCCGCCCGGCTCCTTTTTATCAAATCGGTTAGTGGTCCCTTTCCGATTTTCGGTTCAAGGAAATTCTAATTCCGCATGACATAGTAGCGGCATTTATTCGACCATTTTCCGAAATTCATTGGGCTGAACCTCCCGCCGACCCATGTCCACTAAGAATGACTGATGAAAAGGGAGACACTGATGGATTTTGCCAATTCCTGCAAAAAAATTAATCGCGGCGATGCTACGCGACCAATAGCGGCCCGAAAAACGTGGGGGATCGGCATTTTTGCCGGTTTGGTCCTTTCGGTCGGAAGCCTTTTCGCCCAATCACCGGTTTGGAATCTTCCCTATAATCGCCCCGCTGGTTATGACTTTACCAGCCTTTATTCAACGTCCTTAAATACCTACTTGGCCAGCAATCCGGGCTATTTCAAAACAGAATTGCAAAAAGCCTGGGGCTATTACAAAAAAACCTTTATCCAGTCCAACGGCCTCGTGAACCATTTGCGGCTTGAGAACGGTAACCTGGTTGGCGCCAATGAAGCGGTATCCGAAGGCCAGGGTTACGGAATGCTGTTGGCCGTGCTTCTGAACGATCAGCCCACATTCAACAAAATATTCGAAGCTGCCAATGCCAATATATGGGACAACGGGCACAAGTCCTACTTCTACTGGAGCTGGCCCTCCAAGTCGAATCCGGGAGCGGCCACGGATGCCGATTTGGACATCGGTTTAGCGCTAGTCTTCGCTGACGAGTTGCAAAAGGCAAAACTTTGGACTAATTACACGGGAGCAGTCAGCTATAACACCCGCGCCATGGACATTATTCGGTCCATCAAAGCCAACATGACCTCCCAAAACTACCTGCTCCCCGGCGACAATTGGGGCGGCGATGCCATCAACAACCTGAACCCCAGTTATTTCTGCACGGCTTGGCTCAAGGTATTCGACGCCTACCAGAAGGAAGTGGATTTCACAGCTGTCATCGACAATTGTTATAGCGTTTTGTCCAAAACCCCCCGCTATTCTGTTGGACAAGCCCCCGACTGGTGCACCACCGGCGGCGGCCAGTCCAGCCAAGGCGGATCAAAAACCGAACAGGGTTTGGGCATGCTCAGCGACGGTATCCGGACCCCCTATCGCATCGCCATGGATGCACTGTGGTTCAAGGATGCTCGCGCCATTGCCTATTGCAAGAACATCAAAGGAACTTTGACGAATTACGGCAATGCCAATATTAAGCTGATGGCGGCCCAAATGGCGCTTTACACCAAAGCCGGCCAAACTCAGGCGGGAACGGAAGGCTCCTTTGACGATGTGGCGATGTGGCTCAGCGGGGTCATGGGATCCGGTGACGTGGAGTTCACGCAAAAGGCGACCAACTCCGTAATTGTGGGCATGATTCCCGGCACGATCGGCGACTATTTCGGGGACGTCGCTTTGCAGGACGACAAATACTATTACAAACAATCGCTCGGCATGCTGGGATTCGCCGTGGTCGGCGGACAATTTCCGAATATCCAGGCCGATGCCAAGACCCCGATTTCCGTGATTTCCATCCCCGGGAATTCCA
This sequence comes from Fibrobacteria bacterium, assembly GCA_017881725.1. Taxonomy (GTDB): domain Bacteria; phylum Fibrobacterota; class Fibrobacteria; order UBA11236; family UBA11236; genus Chersky-265. The sequence goes on along the minus strand of JADGQO010000181.1, from coordinate 20,756 downwards.
AATCGAAAACTTCGCTGCATATGAAACGAAGCGCGACGCCGGTTTGGATGACCCAAGAGGGCGTTCCCGCGGTTCCAGGCGCATCTTCCGGAATCAACGACGGCGCGTCTTACCGGAATGCCTTGGGACAATTGGCCCTACCCCTTCCGTAATTCGTCTCCACCGAGCAGCTTCGCAAAACCTTCAAACTCCCCGCCCACGGCGCTTCGATGCACCCGGGAACGGTAGATTTTCCACGCTTCAACTTCCGCGTCCCGATGAACCGGTCCGGGCCTATCCATCACTAACTCGCCTAGCAAAGCCCGTATTCGGATTTCGGGGGAAAGCCGCTCGGGAATGAGTGCACAAGGAGATTTTATGACCTTCCGTGGGATTACCAAATTGGCATGGTTCCTGGCCCTGGCGGCCGGCTATGTCGGCGCCGCCACTTTCACCGTTTCCAAGGACGGGCGCGGAGCCTTCACGACCATTCAAGACGCCGTCAACAAGGCCGGCAAAAACGATATTGTCGAAATTCTGGATCAAGCCAACTATCCGGAACAGGTTACCATCGACAGTAATCACAACGGGCTCACCCTGCGCGCGACCAATCCGGATGCCCTCAAAAAGCCGACCATCACCTATCAGGATGTGACGCATCAAAACCCGAAGACGTGCCCGGATGCCTTGATCCCCACCAAAATCGACTTCGATCAAAACGGCGCGTTACGCATTCTCTGGGCGCACAATATCACCATCGACGGCATCGCCGTGGACGGCGGAGGCGCGGCGCCATTTGTCAATAAAGGTGTTTGGGGTGACGGGGTAAGTTGTAGCGGCGGCACGCTATACGACCTTTTCCACGGAAACGCCGGCATCGCGCTCTACATATCCGGCGCCGTCACCATTCGCCGTTGCGATATTTCGAATGGCTATTTCGGCATCGCCATTAAGGATCGAAACCAGGGCGGCGCCTTCGCTAATTTCAATCCCGCGGATTTGTCGAAAAAAGATATCGTTCCCCTGTCGGGATTCGGTCGCGTTGGGAACCACGTTTTCGAGAAAAACCGTATTCACAACAATTCGTGGGGAATGTTTTCCGAATCCGCTTGGGACCTGGGCTCGACGATCCGCTACAATCTTATTTACGAAAACCATCATGCGACCGAGGCCGTGGCCGCCGCAGTCAGAGCCTTGAGTAGTTCGGAGGGCCCCAATCAGCCGGGCGGCGCGTTCATGTTCAAGGACGTGATGCTCACGCCATTAGCAATTTACAATAACACCTTTTGGCATAACTACACGCTTTTCTGCGGCGGCTATCGCCCGGGAGCCCAGCACCTTATTTTCAACAACATTTTCGCCACGCCCAATGAATATTGGTCTGCGGGGGTTGCATTCACAAACCCCTTCCAGGAATTGACCCCGGATTTCGTCTATCGGCTGCATAACAGCATTTTTTCCACGCAAACGGAAGCGCCCCACCCGGACAGCCAAAAGGTGAGCGAAAATGTCCAAGACACTACCAATTCCGGGAACAACCCCTTGAGAAACGACTCGACGGTTCATTTTTTCCGCTCCGTCCGCATCATGAACGGCGTGGGCCAGGTGGCCCAAGACAATATCAACGTGGACTTTGTTTTCAAACTGGCCAACGGCAAATCGGTCACTAAAACCCAAACCATAACCGGCGTCAATCTTCCCGGCGGCTTAATCGGCAGCGGCACCGACCCTTTTCCCGCGGCGGCAAATGTGCGCTGGTATGAGATAAAATTCAAATCCACCGATCCCGCCAGTCCGGATTTCCTGTCACCCAATTGGGACGACTCCATCGTGCAGAAATATGTGATGAACGCAGGATGGCCCGAAGCGGGCATTTACAATTCCGACGGCAAAGTCGCCGACCTGGGCGCAATCCCGTCGGTTAGCCGACCGATTCCCGACGTGCTGATTCGGCCGCTCGCTCCGGCGCTGATGTCCGGCACTTCGTCCATCCTTAACTTTGATTTGCAATCCGCTACCGGTGATTTAACCGGACTCAAGATCAAGTATATCCGCTTCGTGAAATCCATTCCCGTGTTGTTGACCCAATTCGGTCCCAGTAAAGACCTGATTGTGCCGGATCCCGCCACCGTGACGGTCACGGGCGCGGATGTAAAAATGGGCGCGAATACCATAACCGTCACGGGTGTCCCGGCGCTCGGGGCCGCGGAAAAGTACGCGTTCTTCGAGATTATCATCGAAGGCACCGCCGCCAATGGGAAGTTGGTTTCGACCGATGTGGGTTTCATTCCCTTCGTCAAGTTGGATTATAAATTCCTGGTTGAAGTTCTGGATACGAACACCTTAAAGCCAATACCCTCCGCGAAGGTGGGGCAGACCGTTGCGCTCCGGATTACCCCGCTGCAAGCCGACGGTACGGCCTACTCGAACCCAATCAAACCCGTGGAAGCGCATCTCACCTCCGGATCCGATCTCGCGGTTCCCGGTCCCGGAAACCCGCCTACCAAACTGACCTTGGATCAGGTCGCGGGCGTCAAGACGGTGCTGGTGATGTTCACCAAGGTTCCCGCCGGCGGAGGCCTGGAGTACGTCGCGGTCAGCGGTATTTGGACGCCGACTCCCCCCGCCACCGGCACGCTCGCGTTTTATGGCATCTCCAATGGCGTGAAAATTCTTCCCGGCGATCCGGATAGTGTGTCTTTTCAGGATCCGCCTTCGAAAATCCGGACACCTGGGGCGGCGCCCACCATCGATCCGGGGCAACAATACAAGGTAAAGGTTCGGGTAACAGATAAGTTCGGCAATCCCAGCGGCGCCGACATATCGGTTAGTTTAAAAAGCAATAACCCGACCATCGGAAATGTGACCGGGTCGGCTACGGCATTGACGGATTCCACCGGCATGGCGGTTTTCACCGCCGAGGTGACGCAAGGGACTTTGAATCAGACGTTTGAACTAGAGGCCACGATTCAAGGTAAACCCTCCGATAAGGCGGACTTGAAAGTCGGTAAGGCACGCGACCGCCTGTGGGTATTGTATTCGGATACCAAAGTGTACGATGCGACCGTTGCACTGCGGGGAACGGCCGGTGTGCGTTTGCCCGTCACCATCCGAGCAGCCGTCGATGTGAACACCAAACTCACTGTGCGCACGAATGACATCAAGATTGAAGCCACGCCGGGGTTGGCCATCTTCGCCTCACCGACCGACACGGCCCCGACTTACGATTTCAAACTTACGGCCGGCGAAGTCGTCATTTACGTGACCGGCCTCAAGCCCGTTGAAAACGGCGTCTTGACGGCATCGCCGGTTTCGGACAACACGCTGTTGCCGGATACGCGCGCCAACATCTACTTCACCTTTACTCCCAGCGCCGTCGCCTCGGCCGCCTTTTACGCGGACAATGGCTTCGCACGAGTGGACCGCGTTGAAGTCCATATGCGTAAAGCCTTGAAGGCCTTGCCGGATTCGATCAATCTGGCCTGGCCAACTGGTACCTCCAATGTCATGGTCCTCAAGTCCGGTTACACATTGGATCCCGCCGACTCCGCACATATCACGGTTAAACTCGCGGCCCCCTTTCCCGCTGGGCTTTCGGAAGGCACCGGGCACGGATTCATTTACACCTACGATCCGACGACGCCGCAAATTGCCGTGCAAGCCTCGGAATTCACCGGAGTGGATTCGGTGGGTCCGTTGCTCGACAGCGCGCGCGTGCAGGAAAAATTCGGTTCGGGCGGCGATACCGTGGTCGTCTGGTTCAACGAGAAAATCGGCACGGATGGTCTGAAAGGATTGTCCTTGATTGTCCTCAAATCGGGTAACCCGCCGGTTACCCTGGACGCGCAAAGCTGGACGCCTACGGCGGATGGAAAAGGGTATAGCCTCGCCTACGCCGATATGGGCGCCAATGCGCCTGCGGCCGGAGACTCCCTGAAAATCAATCCCGTCGGGCCATTGAAGGACATTCCCGGAAACCATGCCCATGCGTTGAACCGCCCGGTAGTCATTTCACTCAAGCCTATGCCCCGCCCGATTTACCTCCAGGTACACATGGACAGAGGGGTCCAGCCTGTCAACAATCCCGTCCAAAGTCCGGATTTCCTGGTGCTTTCCGGCAGTCCCGATTCTGCCTGGACACCCGTCCAGGTCAGCACGCCTACCGGCACAGCCGTTGATTGCTCTCCGGGACAGTGCGGAGCTATCCTGAGTACGAGCGGCACCAACACCATTGACATGCCCGCCTTCACCTTGGAAACGGATCGAGCCGTGAAGTACAGCCTCCAGATTTTTTCGAACTTGGGAGAGTTCGTCAATGGATTCGCGGGAGTACTGACCAATGCCCAAATGGGGTTGAATGATAGGAACCTGACCATCCCGGGCGCGGTTACCCCGTTTACGAGAAATACCTCCGGCCATTACCTTCTCAAAATCACCTGGAACGGCAAGGCTTTGGATGGGCAGCGGGCCGGCACCGGCGCCTATCTCGGTCGCATCACGGTCGTCAGCCCAACGGATGACGGCAACGGCCATCCCATCATGAAGTCGCAATCCCAAACGGTTCGCTTCGGATTGGTCAGAAAATAATCAGCAACTGCGGGCCGAGATTGTGGATGGGGAAACCCTCCACAGGCCCGGTGGGCCATAAGCCCAGCACCCATTGGCGGGTAAGCGAATTCGGCTTTACTTGGGAAGTTTACTTGGGACGGTACCCGATTACGATTGGAAAGGGACCGGTCTTCGCATAAGTGTCCAATTTACTGCCTGCCATCACCTCGTAATTCAATGACTGCGGATCGATAAATTGCGGATCGTCATTCAGATTACTTTTAACCAATGAATTGACCCTCGTCGTATCCATGTTGGCAAGATTCCAATCGCCGGCGACGTTCCCGAACACATCGGACTGCGTCACGTTGAACCCATCTTGATTCGAGGTGGTGGCTTCGCGGAAAAGGCCGTTTCCGACGTTTGCGTAGCAAATGGTATTTGCAATGGTGATGGTCCGCAGCGGGGAGATGACGCGAATTCCGTCCCCGGCATTATTGGCAAAGGTGCAGTTGGTGATATTTCCTAAGGGCGAAACTGTTTCCAGGCCATTTCCCTTATTCCAAGCCACCAAAACGTTGACCAACTGGATTTGCAAGCCGGAAGTCGGAACTGCGGTAGCGCGAATTCCCCCGCCGTTCGAGACAATGAGACAGTCCTGCATGTCCACCTGACTGTCCACTACCTCCAAGCCCCACAAACCGCTGCTGTCGAATCGGCAATTCCGGAAGACTACGTTTCCCGAGCCGCTTTCCAGTTTTACCGCGCTGACGCCCGCTCCCCGAAAAACGATTCCCTCGAAGCGGATGTTGGATTGGGCGCTGATCACCATTACGCTCCCGTTCACCACGCCCGCGTTGGTGACGCCTGCGCGTAATACGGTGCTCATCCCGGGATACCCGCGCATAACGATTGGGTTTTGAGCCGTCCCGCTATGGCCGAAACGTAAATCCACGGAGAAAGAACCTGAACCCAGATTCAAAGTGTCTCCCGCATTGGCCGAGGCGGTACCCGATTTCAATGAATCCGCGGAGGTTATCATGGGCCTGATTTGCGTGGAGCGACGGTAGCGGATTAATTCGTTGTACGCAAGGACGGAATCGTTCGAGCTGTCGCGTACGGAGTTATAGATTCGCATCGAAACATTGGCCTCCGCGACGGCGGCATTGGCGGATATGCCCTTCTGACGCCAGGCCACGAACGCGATGGAGTCTTGGACGAATGGGAGTAAGGTGGAAGTCACCAGGGCGGCTGGGTAAACGACCAGCGGCGCATTTCTGGCATTCACGTTGGTTAAAAAATCAGCCACGCGCGCGGACTGAAGTTGCAACTCCGACAAATGCGAGTCTAAGTCGTCGTACGGACCATAGGCCGCAAGCGTATCGAGTAATGCTTGATTTGATTTTTCATGCAAAGAATCCGGAATGGGTTGCTTCGCGTTTTTGAGCTCGATGGAATCGTTGCGATTCACGGTAGCCTGATTGGTAGTCCGTGTTGCGGCGTTGCGTTGCGAGCTTGCGGCGTTGACGGCGGAGTCCGCGGCGTAGCGATTGGAATACGCATTAAGGTAAACCCCGAAGCCGGAGACAACGGCCAACAGGTTATTCAGTTGCGCGGCATTCGCGGCGCGGATATCCGACGCGGCGACCGGACTGGTATTGATGGGATCAAAAGGATTGGAGCGATCGATACAGGATGCGAAAAGGAGAGCAACGGATACGGCCAATCCCAGGCTTTGGGATAATTTACCCCAATGGGAAAGCGCCTTCCGGGCCTTCGCCACCGGAACTTTTCCGGGTTTGAACGGCGATTTCATGGGTATAATAAATCTAATCCAGGGCGGAAAAACCGAGAAAGGGTTATTTTCAACCACACGTCGAATGAAATTCATGATTCGCTTGATATACTCCCTATCGCTCGCCATGACAATGGCCCTCCAGGCGGCGGTCACCCCTCCGCTAAAACCCGCCCCATCATCCCCCCCGGTGGTCCCGCAAAATCCAATCCCGATACCCATCGATCGATGCAAAGAGCCCGATAGGATTCTGTTTTATTCGGCCCACCCGCTCCTGGACACCCGGCTGGGAGTCGGGTTTTCGGACAGCCTGAGTCAAGAATTGAGCCAGACGGTAGTCGAAAACGGGTATTGCCTGGTTGAGGTGAAGGAATATCGGACCTTGCTTGACACCATTCGGTTTGGGGGAAATCTGGTTCTGCATGCGATTGCCGAGGACGGGCCAAGTCCGGGTTCGGGAACTTTCGTCGCCACGGCGCTCAAGGTGCGCGAACTCGCGCATGGCCGCCTGGCGGAGGCACTCGCCAGACCCTTGGTTTCGCTGCGCTACTCGCCCGGCGACGCAATGGGCCTGCCGAGTCTTTTGGCCAAAAAGATTTCCGAAAACCTCCGCAGCCAGTTCGTGGCCGACCTTTTGATAAAGTCTCACCCGGACGGCGCCGCGATCAGGATGGAATCGGGCATGGACGGAATAACGCCGGTCGAATGGGTATTGCCCTTGGGCCACTTTCACGTCATCCTGGAAAAACCCGGGTACCTGCCGCTGCGTCGTGATATCGACTTGTCGGCCCCGGGTATGCACGCTTATGATTTGCAATTGGCCCCCAAGCGATTTTACCATTCCAAATTCATCTATCCCGCCTTGATTCTCGCGGCCGCGTCGTTTGGCTCTTATGCCTTGGAACAGGACCACTACTCGACCTATCGCGCGCTGGGCCCTAGCGACCAAAAATTGAGACCTCAGGCCTTTTCCGAGGAATTTCACACCGCCCAATTCTATGAAAAGGCTGCTTACACCACCTTGGCATTTGCCTTGGTGAACCTGGGCTTGTGTTTTGCCTTCTAAATAATTGAGTTATTTGAGGAGAAATCCGAGCGATTGGAAAAAAAGATTCAATATAGCGCGGGAAATAATCTTCCGCACAGGAAAAATGAACTTTTTTATTAAACGCGTCCACTAATCATGCAAAGGGATATATAAGCGGATGAGTACCCTAACCGAACCAAGCCAAGAATTATTGAGGGAATGCAAATCCGGCAATCCAAAGGCGTTTAAAGAAGTCTTCCATATGTACCGCAATTACGCTTACAATCTGGTCTATAAAATCACCGGGCCGGAAGGCGAGCACGAGGACTTGGTACAGGAAGCCTTTTTCCAAATGTACCTGTCCCTGAAAACCTTCCAGGGCAACTCCTCCTTTAAAACGTGGTTTCACCGCATCATTATCAATACTTGCACGGCCCGTTGGCGTTTTCAGGAAGCGGGAAAACGGATTTCCGCCAAAAAAACCACCCGTCTGGATAATATGGATTATGAATTGCCGAGCCGCGAAGAGGGTATCGGCAAGGAATTGGAGCTTAGGAATCTCGTTGAAAAAGCCCTGGCGCAATTGGACGAAAAGCTTCGCGTACCGCTGGTTCTGAATATTTACAGCGAAATGGATTTATCGGAAATCGCCGTCGCCCTGGATATTCCGGAAGGCACCGTAAAATCCAGGTTGTTCACGGCCCGTCAAAAAATCAAGGACTATTTGGACACCCTGGACACATGAACACGCTACTCCCACCTCAAGGCGAAAGCCCGGACCGCCTGCCACCGAACAGGTTCAATGCCTTTGAAAAGGCTTTGAAGCGGGATAACGCGCCCACTCCTGATTTTGAAAAGATCGAGAAAGAGCTGTTCACCGGCATTCACAATCATCGTGAATACGAACAGCCCGTTAACGATGTCATTGCCAAGTCCGTTCAGCCTTCGGCCATGGAATTGCACCGCATTGAAAGCCGGTTGGAAGAGCGCATCCGCCAGGCTTCCCTTCTACAACCCTGGGAATGCTATTTGAAAGCGGAAGCCCAACTGCCCATGGGCCGATGGGATGCCATTGAAGAAAAGCTTTTCACCCGGATTGAGCGGCAGCATCAGGCCCCAGTGACCATGCCGGCCGTCCTACCTTCCACCTTCTGGCTGGGACTCGGGCTTTATTTGCAAAGACCCGCCGTCCGCATCGCCGCCGCATTGGCTTTGGCCGCTGGCGGTTTGCTGGCCGGATTTTCGGCCTACCAGGGTGGCGGCGCGAATCTGGAAACCTTGGTATACCAGGCGCAAGGCGCTTCTGTGGAAGATTTACAATCCACCATCAAGCAAGGCAGAATCGCGCTTTCCGGCCGCTCGGATATCCATTCCAAGGACGATGGAGCCATGACCTTTGTGAACAAGCGCGGCTTTGTCGAGATGCGCAACGGATCGCGCCTGCAAATTGAAGAGGCCAGCCAGAAACATGTGAGTTACCGTGTGGGTTTTGCGGGACATGGCCAAGGCGCCCGCGGAAACGTCACCTTCTTCGTGAACAAGCGCAAAGGCAACGAGAAATACCAGGTGACCACTCCGGATTACCGTATCGACGTGGTGGGAACCTTTTTCCGTGTGCATCCTGATCTGAGCGGTCACGTTTCCACCTCCGTGCTGGAAGGCATGGTAAAGGTCCACTCTTCGGACTACGGGGATTTTGAAGTGAAGGCGGGTCAATCCCTGGCGTATGATCCCGCCAGCGCTCGCTATCGCGTACTGGATGGAGGCTCGAGCATTCCGCGCGAAGACATTGAAACGTTGCCTTCCGTCGACGAACTGGATCAGTACGGCGTTGTGACCATCACTTCGGATATTCCCGGAGCGGAAGTCCGCATTGATGAGCATTACAAGGGATCGACTCCGCTGGTCTTGCTTTTGCCTTCCGGACATCACTCGGTACAATTGGCTAAAGAGGGCCATCCGGAGTTAGACACCATGGTGAACCTGGAAAAGAGCGGAACGCAGCGACTCTCTCTGGTGCTGCCGGATGCGGTCCCTACCCTCTCGGAAAAGGCAACGCCCCAGCCCAAGGCCATTCCCCTTTCCAAGCCCAGCGCCAAGGTTCCGGCCAAAAATACGGTGGTTACTCCCGTGGTCGCCAAGGCGGCTCCGACACCGGTGGAACAAGGCGAAGAGGCCGAATTGCTGTACCGCAAGGCTGACGCATCCCAATCCAAGGACTGGGCCAGCGCGGTTGTCCTATACAAGCGGGTGTTGGAAAATCCGGTCGCCAAGCCCCTACGCAAAGAAGCGGCCTTCTTCTCCATCGCGCGGCTTCGCGCCGAGCATGAAAGGGAGAAAACCCAAGCGAAGGAGGATTTCCTCCGTTATTTGGCTCTTTATCCCGATGGAGCATTTTCGGGTGAGTCCTGGTTGCGCCTGGCGGAACTGGAAGTCGGGCGGGATCATGGAAAAGCCATTGAATACTATTTGCGCAGCATCGACAAATTGCCCCGTCATCCCCGACTGTCTGAAATCCAACATCGCGTGGGCCTGCTTTATATGCAGGAGAAAAAATACGACGAGGCGGTAGCCATGTTCCGTCAAAGCCTGGGTAATATTCTGTATGCCGATGAATCCGAAAAGAAAAAGATTTACGAAAGCCTGCATCGCGCTCTGGTAGCAAAAGGGGATATTCAAGGCGCCGAAGTAATCAGGCGGGAATATCCACTTTCCAAAGACAGCATGGGACCTCGCTAGCTAAAGGTCTGCAACCCTCCGCCCATCGAATTTGATTGTCTACGGGCTAGAGCCGCAATCGTTGCGGCCTTACCGCAATCGTTGCGGCCATCGCCGCAGCCATTGGATTTTACCGCACTTCCCTGCCGACCAAATCCAGTATTCTGATATCAATCGCGCCGGTATTCGACGACGAGTTATTCAATCCTTGAGACAAAGGGGATGACAGGTCTCGGGCCTGGTTGTCCCCTTGGCCTGACACGCTCCCCCGATCGGCGTGGATATAAAAGGAACCGGCGCCCATGCGCGAAAGCCGATACCTTGTTGAAGGTTGAATGGTAGCGTCCCGATACTCTTTTATAGTGTTCGAAAAGCGATTATGCGTCGCGACATCATAAACATTCACCATGACGCCGGAAATGGTCGCAGCGCCGAACCAGGCCAGGAATTGATCGAAATACATTTCATTGTGCAAAGTGTCTTCGCTATTCGCATCTTGCGCGCGCCCCCAATAATCGGCATTGGCATCATGAAACGCCATCAAGGCCGTCGCGAAGGAATCGGCCATGGCCGCATTGCCCGATACGAGGGCGACAGGGGCCCACATGCCGAGAGTCAAATGACTATGCTCGGTTCGTTTCCGGGATGCGCCATTTCCCAGCGTAAAGGTTTCCGTGACCTCGCTCCCGTCCATTTGGAAAAAATTAGCCTTGGCGGGAGTCGCCACGAAGCGCATGGCATTGTCCAATATTGCCTTGGCTCTCGATTCCTTGAACCATAGGTAGTCGAGAGCGATGCGCCAGTTGACCCGAATGCCGTCCTTATACATGAACTTTCCGCCTGCATAGGCGTTGTACCCCAATTTATCCGTGCTGTATTGACCGTCAGGCGTCATCCAATCCGGCACCAAGCCCAGTGCCGCGCCGGGCGAGGCGGAGTAGCTTCTATAACATTGATCCAGAAGCCCGGTCCAATCATGCTGTCCGGGTTGATAAGCGGCGAATACCCGATAATACGCGGGGGCGAAATAGCTCGGGTTGACGAAAGCGCCTTTAGCCCAAGGCGAGCCGGGATCGAGGTATTTTCCATTGGCGACCATCAAATTCCAAATATTGTTGATCATGGCGGTGGCACGTTGCGCGTAGGTGGCCCCTTTTGATCCGGTGAAGGAATTCCAAATGCCGCTCTTTACCAATTCGTCCGCGAAGACCAGCATGCAAGCGATGTCTTCATCCGCGTCCGAGGCCGCTCCCGTGCCGATTACCGCCCCGCCGGCGTCGACGCGCCAATTATAAAACTGGCCGGCCCACATATGATCTTCCGCAGCGTTCCAGATTTTATTGAAGTACACCTGATCATTGGAATACAAAGCCGCCATCATTCCATAACCGATGCCTTCCGAAACGGCATCCCCAGGCTGCTCGGATTTCGGCCTGTGGACGAAGGGAATTGAGTATGCGTCCACCATGCGGTGTTTCATGCCTTCCCAGGTTTTGGTCAAGACCGGGACGATGGTAGTGGCCGAGGAAACGTGTTGGGGGTCCAGGGGAATCGGCAAGGACGAGGCAATGCCGGCGCCGGTAACGATGAAACAGGGAATTAAGCCACGCCAGAATCTGTGAAAATTTGAAAACATTGAGCCTCTATCCCGTTTCAGTGAATTTCGGGCCCGCAGGAATACTTCCCGCCCCAGCCCGGTTTAGCTTGGTGGCAAAACCGATGGCAATCGTTCGGCGGAAGGAATTGGAATTTAGGAGGGATTTACGGAAAGTTTTTGAATCCGGAATCACAAGCGCGGATGGCCAAACCTTCGATTTCCACGAGCCAACCCGGGCGGCAAACGGCTCCTCGAACGATTATTATCGGCACGGTGGGAGGCAATGTGTTTTTCAGCATGGAGCGAACATCGCCGGCTTCGGAAACATTGCGCACATACGCAATCAGATAAGCCAAATGTCCAAGGTTGGAACCGTCCGCGCCCAAGAGTGCGGCCAAATTTTGCAAGGCACGATTCGTTTGCGCACCGGCGTCGCCCGGATAAAGAATTTGACCGACGGCGTCGATGCTTGCCGTGCCGCTGATATGGTAGTGAATCCTGTCGCCGTAAATAATTTTAATCCCACGCTCAAAGGCAACCCCATAGGTCATGGCTGCGGGCATCCAATCAGGGGCGTTCAGGCTCTCCACCTGCTGCTCGGATAAACCTGAAACGGCCAGCGCATCCAGGCGAATCAATTTGCCTGGCCCCGGTATTTCGCTACCAATTCCAGTGCTCGCGGGGTAGCGGGCTCCCGCAGATAGGCCTTGCGTCTCGAAAAATTCCTGGCGCGCTTTTATCAGACCGGCATAATTTTCGTCGATGGAAGAAATGAAAATCCAGGTACGGAGAACCTGTCGGGACCAACGCATGCCTTCGGAATCCAGTGATTTTTCGATTCTCTCGAAAATGCGATGGGCTTGGAACTCAACATTTTTACCATCGACCGGATCATTATCTTTATTGTTATTAATATCACATAGCCACATTGTTCGGTAGTTGCCATGCAACCGGAAGCCTGCCGCAGAATCCGAATTTCCTGTCTTCACAAGCCCGCGCTCGATACCTGAACGTGATGAAACCACCTGATAGCACAAAAGGCTTAAGCATCCGCCTTCCACCGGAGCTTGCCCAACGGGAGAAACCGCCGCATGGGACAACTTGGTATACAGGTCGGTGCCTTGGAAGGTCGGCCAGTCCTTTTCCACTTCGGAAAAATAAAGGCGCGAGAAAACCGTGTGCAAATGCTGCGAACCGATTTCTTCCAGGGCGCATTCCAGTTTTCGCAGAATATGGTCTGCGGCTTCGACGATGCCGGTTCCGGCCGGCGAAGAAATAATTAGGAACGCCTCTCGCGTACCCGCGCCTAAAAACACCGAATACGCTGCCGAGTTAGGACCATTATCGGCGAGTGAGTGCTGCATGCGACCTTTCAGATGGAATCACATCATATTGTAGGTACCGGAAAATCCCCGGGGTATTTGCCTGTCAGATTGGCAGGAGTTTTCCGGGCTCCGCCTGTACCGGGGGACATAGTATTGCAACTGTGACGAACTCGAACAAACCGAATATCGCAGCGTTGATACTGGCAGTTTGCCTAGTGATTGCCGCCGCCCTGGTAAAGCATTTTCAACCCGCAAAACACGTTGCGACAGGGACATCGCCCAAAACCTTCCAATCCGCCATCATACTCAGCCTGGACCCGGTATTTCCATCGCGCAGTAGCGACGGAGAAATTTCCCAACTCCAATCGCGCGTCAAGGCGAAAATTTCAGCGGGACCTCTCGCGCCTCTGTCCATCCGCTACCCCAATGACGGGAGTCTGTTCCCACCAGAAATCGTGGCGCCGACGTTCACGTGGGAAAACCCAAATCCCTCCTCCACGCAGGAATGGCTGATTGAATTTTCGTCGTCGGACTCGCAAAACATTTCCGTCCTTGTTCCTTCACAAGGACCGCAGCCCTTCAATATCGATCCGGAAATTAATCCGGAAGGAAAAGAACTTCCTTTGCATCGTTCCGAAAATTCCGAAGCCTGGACGCCCGCCGCGAACCTATGGAACCGATTGAAGCAAAAATCTTCGGCCGGGCCCTGTCGCGTCAGCATCACCGGTTTTTCCGATGCGGGGGTGATCAAGGCCGTGTGCATCGGAACCGTTACTTTCCAAACTTCCGCCGATCCCGTAGGCGCGCCGATTTTTTATCGTGATGTGCCCTTCATTCCGGTACTCAAGGACAAGGCTGAATCCATTCTTCCCCTCGACGGGATCAACATGCGCCTCATCAACTGGCGATTGCGGGACATCTCGCGCGCGTCCAGTAAGGTCATCCTGAAAGACATGCCCACCTGCGCCAATTGCCACACCTTTTCCAAGGACGGCCGCACCCTGGGCATGGACATTGACGGCACACAGGGCGACAAAGGCGCCTATGGAATCCAAAAGGTTTCCCGGCAAATGACTTTCAAACGCGAAGACCTGGTCAGTTGGAATTACGACTTCAAGGGAAAACGGGATGGAAAAACCTTGGGTTTCATGGCTAGCATCTCGCCGGACGGGGATTTCGTGGTCACGACCGTGAATGAAAAACTTTTCACGGTCGGCTACATGGATCCGACCTTCAGCCAGGTCTTCTATCCGACCCGCGGCATTCTGGCCTACTATTCCCGGGCCAAGAGGGTAGCCTTGCCGTTACCTGGGGCGGACAATCCCGAATACGTGCATTGCTCCCCGACTTGGACGCCGGACGGGAAATACATTGTATTCTCGCGGGCCAAGGCCAAGGATCCGTTTACCAAGTTCCAGAAAATGCCCGCCCATGCGAATGACTCCGAAGAAACCCCCATGCAATATGACTTGTTCAAGATTCCCTTCAACGGGGGCAAGGGCGGCACGGCAATATCCGTAGCCGGCGCGTGCGGTAACGGGAAGAGCAACAATTTCGCGAAAGTCACGCCGGATGGAAAATTCATCGTGTGGGTCCAATGCCGAAACGGCCTCCTGATGCGTCCCGACAGCAAATTGTGGATTGTGCCGACTGAAGGCGGAACGCCGCGGCTGATGCGCTGCAATACGACACGCATGAATTCGTGGCATAGCTTTTCGCCCAACGGCCGTTGGATGGTTTTTTCCTCCAAGGAATTTTCCCCTTATACCCAATTGTTCCTGACTCATTTGGACGATACGGGGAAAGACAGCCCCTTTATCTTGCTCCCGAATTCCACGGCGGATAACCGGGCCGCCAACCTTCCCGAATTCGCGAACATCGCCTATGACGACATGGACAACATCGACGTGCCCGCCGTGAGCCACTACCGCTATCAAGTATTGGCCGATCAACTTTTCAAATCCGGCGCGGTGGATTCCGGCATCAAATTGCTGCGCCAGGCCTTGGATGAAGAGAAAAAGGATCGCGCCGTGCGCGCGGAGATCATGGCCACTCTGGGCGACTGGTTGCCGGATTCCAATGAGGTGATCCGCATGCTCAAGGACGCCATCAAAAACGATTCCACCTACAGCCAATCGTATTTCGAATTGGGACTGGTGCTGGACAAGCGGGGCCGGCAGGGCGAAGCCGTTTCCGCTTATAAAAAATGCCTGGCCAAGGATCCCGCGAATATCCCGACCATGTTGCAACTCGCAAAAATTTTCATGGCCTCGGACGATACCAGCTTGCGGGATATCCATCAGGCGTTTTACTATGCCGATCGGGCCAACCGCCTTACCTACAGTCAGAAAGCCTACGTCTTAGAAAACCTGGCGCGCGTTTATTCCGAAATGGGCCGCTTCGAAGATGCCGCCGCCACGGCGCAATTGGCGACCGCACGGGCCTTGGAACTGAACGAACCCGAATTGGTCGAGCGGACGGACGGCGAAGCCAAGGCCTTTGCGCAGGGCAGAAAATTCACAACCTTGATCCGCCGCAACAAATCGTAATTCCTGACTCTATCGCCACCGCTTAAAGATCGAATCTTCCGGTTGGAGCGTTTCGCAACACGACCTCAAGGGGGAATTCCAAACCGGCAGGTTAACAAGGGTTTATCTTTTATCGCAAATGCGAACGAGGTAGTCCATGCTCTCCCAATCGATTTTAAAATTCCTGTCCCAGTTGGCGAAAAACAACGATAGGGAATGGTTCCAGGATCACCGGGACGAATTTGAAGCCGCTAAGGCGGAGTTCCAACAATTTGTTTCCGCCCTGGTGCAAGGCATCGCGGAATTCGATTCTTCACTCGAAGGGATTGACGCGGCGAAATGCATTTTCAGAATCTACCGGGATACCCGTTTTTCCAAGGATAAGTCTCCTTACAAAACTCATTTCGGCGCGCATCTCAGCGCTGCGGCCAATAAATTCCAGCATCGGGCGGGGTATTACGTCCACATTGAACCGGGAGCCTCCATGCTCGGAGGCGGCGCCTATATGCCGCCCACGGAATGGCTGCGACCCATCCGCAACCATATCGAACAACACGGTGATCGACTCAAGAAAATCATTTCGGCGGCGGCCTTCAAAAAACACTTCGGCGCATTGGAGGGCGAGTCCCTGAAAACGGCTCCACAGGGTTTCGATCCCAACCATAAGTACATTGATCTTCTCAAGCGTAAAAGCCTGGTTGCTGTTCATAAACCCAGCGACAAAGAAGTGACTTCGCCGGTTTTTTTTAAACAAGTTCTGGTCACGTTCAAGGCCGTTAAACCTCTGGATGATTTTCTCAACGAGGCTCTGGAAAAGGAATAATCCAACATGAAGTCCATCCTATTCGAAAAATATGGTCCCCCCGAGGATTTGAAATTTGGGGATGTGCCCACACCGATTCCGGAAAAAAATCAAGTTCTACTAAAGGTCCACGCCTCGGCGCTGAACGCGGCGGACTGGCATATCATGCGGGCCAGTCCGTTCATTGTGCGTCCGATGATCGGTCTGCGTAAACCCAGACGTCCGTTTCTAGGAATGGACATCGCCGGTGAGATTGTCGCGGTAGGAGCTGAGGTTAAGGAGTTTAAAACCGGTGACCAAGTCTTTGGCTGCCTGAGCAACGACCACATGGGAGCGTTCGCCGAATACGCCTGCGTACGCCCAGAGCTTTTGGCCCATAAACCGGCACGGAGCACCTTCGCGGAAGCGGCCGCGCTTCCCTTGGCGGGATTGACCGCATTGCAAGCGTTAAGGAATTTTGGAGCAGTCGAACCGGGTCAAAAAGTTTTAATTAATGGAGCCTCCGGTGGCGTCGGCACATACGCCGTGCAAATAGCCAAAGCCCTGGGCGCGGAAGTTACGGCCGTGTGCAGCGCGAAAAATCAGGATCTGGCTAGAACCTTGGGCGCGGACCATGTCCTTGATTATGCGAAATCGGATTTCACCCAACAAGCCAATCGCTATCACCTGATCCTTGGTGTCAATGGCTATCATCCCATAAGCGATTATCAACGCGCGTTAGTCCCAAATGGCGTGTACGGCATGATCGGTGGAACGGGAAGGCAAATGGCGGAAGCGATCTTTCTGGGACCAATCCTCACCTTGTTCGGTAAGCGGAAATTGGGCTTGGTCAGCATGAAGCCAAATCAAAAGGATTTGCTTTTTCTAAAGGACCTCATGGAATCCGGCAAGGTCGTGTCGATCATTGATCGGTCTTATAGTCTGGAGCAGGTGCCGGAAGCCATTCGGTATCTTGAAGAGGGACACAGCCGAGGCAAAATCGTCATCACCATGTGAAACTTTGATATTAGCATCGCCATTCATTTGTGAATTCCCTCAAATCTTTTCCGTGTTCCCAATATCCGAGGAATTCTCGTGGGCGCCTCCAATATTGGGTTGCTCAGTCCCGCTGGATGCGGTATCTTATGCCGATGTTGGCTTCAAGACTTATTCACTTGGTTTCCGGACCAATTCATTGAACGAGAAAAATTCCCTGCCAGGATACTTGCGGACAAAATTCCTCCTTTACGTCTGTATTGCCTTGTTCGCTTTATTAACCGCTTGCGCCCAGCACGGTAAGCGCGCCGAAACGAAAGCCACCATTGTCGATTTGGACTCCTTGCACACAGTGTCGCAGCACAATGATTCCGTAGAATCAAACCTGATTTTTTATGAAGAAGCTTACACGAATTATCGCGCCAAATATCCGGGCGTGGACCGGCCCGCTTTCATGGCCGTCGCCAAGGGCAAGGATCAGGGCTTTTGTTTGTTCCAACCCAATCCGGCGAAAACCTGTCTGGATGTCGGCAATAAATTCAATGATTTGGGGATTAAGGAGCCGGCCCGCGATGCGTATGTCGCGGGGCTGCTTTCCGAAGGCGCCAACGAGGGCAAATTGAATATCCTTCTCTGGTCGAGCATGGCCCAATTGCATTTCGAAGCGCAGGAATTCGACGCGGCGAAAACCTACCTGTCCAAGGTGTTGGAGGTTGAGCCTAAAAACAAATGGGCGAAAAAAAGATTAGCGGAAGCGTCCAAGAAACCGACCAAGGGCTGACTCTATCGGGAAAATTTATGGAGCGGATTATCGGATTCGAACCGACGACCGTCTGCTTGGGAAGCAGAAGCTCTACCAACTGAGCTAAATCCGCAAGTACATGCCAATAAGGCCGACGAGGGCCAAATATAGTGAGTTTACCGCCGATTGGGTAGCCGCCCTAAATTTCCAAAAGCAGGGTGAGTTATTACTTTAACACGCGAACTTAAGGAAATCGCGGGAAAAGCATGGAAACCACTTTCGTTATCATCAAACCCAACGGCGTAAAAGGCGGACTCATCGGGGAAATCATTTCTCGCTATGAAAAATCACGGCTCTCCGTTTCGGCCATGAAATTCAAAACCATTGAAAAGTCTGAGGCCGAGGGTTTTTACGCTGAACATAAGGAACGCGGATTTTTCCCTGAGCTAGTGGCGTTCATGACCTCCGGACCTTCGGTTTTATTGGCTCTTTCCGGCGAAAAGGCCGTGGAAAAAGTGCGCACCATCAACGGGGCGACCAATCCGGCGAACGCCAGCCCCGGTACCATCCGCCACGACTTCGCTCCGAACACGGGCGAAAACATCGTGCATTCTTCCGATTCGACAACGAGCGCCGCGCGTGAAGTGGCCTTTTGGTTCGAGAAAAAGGAGATCGCCTCCTATCCCCCTTATTCTCACGTTCGCGGATAGTCTCTCCGGTCTAGGCCTTCATTAGGCATGGATATTGGATGCAATGCGGGAGGTGGATGATGATTCTCGCTTTCGGCGACAAACAACCGAAAATCGGAGCCCGGGTATTCCTGGCTCCCAGCGCCGATATCATCGGAGATGTCCGGTTAGGCGATGATGCTTCCGTATTTTTCCAATGCGTCTTGCGTGGCGATATCAATTCCATCACCTTCGGCGCCCGCAGCAACGTTCAAGATCAAACCACGCTCCACGTAGCCAGCGATTTATCTGTAATCCTAGGCGAGGACGTTTCCGTGGGACACGGCTGCGTGATCCACGCATGTACGGTCGGCGACCGCGTACTCGTGGGCATGGGTTCGGTGATCATGGACGGGGTGGTTGTCGGGAACGACTGCCTGATTGCGGCCGGCAGCCTCTTGGCGAAAGGTAAAGTATTTCCGGCCGGGTCGCTGATTATGGGTCAGCCCGCGAAGATTATCCGGGCGTTGACGGGGGAAGAAATTTCCGGCTTGGCAACCCTCGCTGCCAAATACATCAAAGTCAAAAATGTCTATCTCGGCTTGGATACATGGCAAGACTGAAACCGTTCGCCATTCTCCTGCTTTTGTTGACTACGGCGGCATGGCTGATCAATGCCTACATGGTCGTCAAAACCAAAGCGCGGATTTATTCCAATATTTCGGAAATTCCTCCCGTCCAGGCCGTCATTGTCCCGGGAGCCAGCGTCTTCCGCTCGGGAAAATTGTCGCCCGTCCTGCGCCAACGAATGGACGGCGCCTTGAAATACTTGCATGAGCACAAAGGCGTGAAACTCATCTTGTCGGGACACGCTATTCCCCACGGTTATAATGAGACCGGACCCATGCTCGACTACGCGCGTAAAAACTCCATTCCCCCCGAAGATATCCTGGTGGATGAGAAGGGGCGGTCAACTTACGTCACCTTATTGAACATCCACCGCAATTTTCAATATCGGAAACTTCTGATCGTAAGCCAGGAATTCCATTTGCCCCGAGCGCTGTACATCGCCCAGGGCATGGGCATGGATTCATTCGGGCTCGTGGTGGCGGCGGAAGATGACTCCATCCCGGTGCGCGAATATTTCGTGCGACTCAAGGATTTCATCCTGCTTCGGATATCGCGGTGGTTCAACGCCAATGCGGACTGAACGCGAAGGCCGCATGGCCATCGGGTTTCTAATCAATCCCATCAGCGGCGGCGGGGTCGGCAAACGCGTGTTCGGGCAGTTACCGGAAATCATGGATTCCTTCGGATTTCAGAGATCGGATTGGACCGCTGAACTTACGGAAGCGGATCGGCTTGAAGAGCAGGCGGATCGACTGCTGTCCTCCGCTCGGAAAGTCATCGCAGTAGGCGGCGACGGCACCATTGGGTTCGTGCTGAATCGACTTCGCCTGAGAAAATCCGACGAAGCGGAAATCGGACTTATACCTCTGGGCACGGGAAATGATTTGGGGCGCGCACTCGGAATCTACCGCATCTACAATGAACGCGGCTTGATCGCTTGCGTCAAACGACTGCTTAAGGCCCAGGGCATCCGGTTCGATTTGTGGGACATCAACGGCAGCCAAACCATGGCGTCCTATGTCAGTGTGGGAATGGATGCGGCTGTCTTGCATGATTTCGATGTAGCCCGCAAGGCGGGGAAAATCCCGACCGGAGCGCTTTTCAACAAGCTTTTTTATGTGCGGGCCTTTTCGTTGCGTTCCCGTTATCGGATGAGCGGCGGACGATTGCTCACGCTAAAATCGCCTCAGGGCGAGCAGACGATCAGCTTGGACGGCGCGGTCTGTTGCCTAATCGGAAACATCAATTCCTACGCGGCCGGAGCCCGGCCCTTCCCCAAGTCCCGTTTCGACGACCACGCGCTGGAAATCATGGTATTCGATAAGCTTTGGAAATTCGCCCTCCTCGTGGCATGTTCGCGGGCTTTCCCACGCTTCGCGCGCGCGATGAAATCCAAAGTCAAAACCTACTCGGCCACGTCGG
>JADGQO010000180.1 GCA_017881725.1 Fibrobacteria bacterium | reverse complement strand
GCATGACCCGGTGACGGGACAGTTCAAGACATTCGACCATCTCCAAGGCGGAACGGACGTGCGCGTGTACAGCCTCCATGTCCATGAAGGCGCGCTGTACGCGGCTTCGGAGCAGGGGATTTCCTTTTTGGCCGATCCCAAGGCGGAGTTCCAAAGCATGGAAGTTCCCATCAGTGGCGGCGTCGCGGTTTACGAATTGGAAACCAAGGACAAGGACTTATGGGCGGCGTCCCGGTACGGCTTGTACGTCCACCAACCCAGCGGGTGGAAAAGCCTGAAAGAGGTCTCCGGCAAGGACGTCCCGGAAGCGTTTGCCGTCGCGGTTCCCTCCGTCGTCTATCACGATACCAGCTTGTACTGGATCAGCGGGGACAAGATAATGCTCAAGCCCCGGAAACAGCAACCGCTGGTCTTGACGGAGCGCGCGGGCGCATTTCGCCTGCGCTTCGACGGCGACATCCTCTACATCGGATTTCACGATGGAGTCACCGCGTATGATATGAATCGGCGGCTATGGACGGACATCAAATTGGAAGACGGGATTCCGGGAACTTTCGTGCAAACCTTTACGATCAACGGCGGTAAGCTCTGGATCGGCACGGACGCGGGTGTGGAACGAATCAACATCCGGCCCTATCTGCCTTAAAATACTCCTCAATCCGAACTCAAAAAAGCCCTCCCTTTAACACCCTGTTAAGCCCTCACCCATGGCCGATGGCTTTGTCGCGAACATTTTCCTTGACCCAAATTTGTCCCTATGGATCCGGGCGCACCGATTTTCATGCCTGATCCATTTTGGACCATTTTTGCGCCGGCGGCGTTTCCGCTTCCTTCCCGTGATTTTTGTTAGTCCCGCTAAATAAGAGTTCTTGTCCCTTTTTCGGGCCAGGTTGTAACCTCATTGGGACCGATAGGCGCCCAAAATCCGCCCCGGCAGTTGCAGTCGCAAACACCGGCTGGACCTAGCGGCCCGGAAAAGGAAATGCAAGTGAAGCGGAAGTATAAATTCCCGGTATCCCAGCAAGCCAACCTGCTCGGTTTGGAGTGGCAAAAACTGTGCATCTTCGCCATGTCCCAGCCCGATCGCTTCGAAGAAAAAAAGCATCGCGCCGCCTTTCTGGGTCCGTTGGAAAGCCGCGGTTATCATTGGTCCTATCCGGCGAGCGACTATCCCTCCACGTTCGGACGCTTTTTGTCATATTACCTGCAGGAGGTTCCCCAACAGGAGGGAAGCATCCACGAGATTTATCTCAAGGAGACGGAGTTTCCCACCCAGTTGGAAGAAGTGCTGGCGACGCGCCTGGGCGAAGCGGATACGGCGCTGGTGGAGTTCATGGGCATGCACGAGGATCGCAATCGTTTTTACGGTCGCGACTTGGGCACGGGCAAGGAAGTGCTGTATAGCCCCAACGATTATCTTCCCTGGTGGACCGCCCCCATCAAGCCGTCCAAGGATTCCTGCTTCATGCAAGTGCATCGCGCGCCGCTGCGTTCCATCAACGTGAATATCGCCGAGGCGGTGCTGTTGACCGCGCCCACCTATTTCACCGGGAACGAATTGCGCGCGCGCAGCCTGACATGCTTGCGCCTATGCCCCAACGGCCTTTCCGCTTTCACCTTGGAAAAAAAAATCTGGGCGCATGCGCATTGGATGGACTTCTGCGTGGATATGCCGATACCGAGCGAGAATTACCTGCAAGCCCTGGTTCGTTGGGAGGAGTATCTCGGCAAGGAGCTGGAGGAGTCTTGGTCCTTTCCGGCTCTATTACATGAGTGGGAAATGACCGGTTGCCTGTTGACGCGGATGGTGCAGGATTTGTCGGAAGCGACCATCGCCATTCCGGAACTCGAGTGGGTTTTGGAAAGCATCTGGAACGAACAGCCTCGCGTGAACCTTTGGGGCCGGACCCCGCGTCAGTTGGGGAAGCAACTTTGCAGCCAAGCCATGTTGGATGAAGTCATCCGCACCTTGCGCGTAAAGGGTAAGGCCAATCTTTTGCCCCGCCATGTCCTGATGGCGCGCCCGATTGAAATGCCCGAACCCGCGCGATAGTCGGGATCGGTTCCGGCCGACCTGGGATTATCCAACCTGAAAAGAAAAAACCGCGGACCTTTTGACCCGCGGCTTTTTTTATGTCTCGAAAAATTTCCGGAATTTAAAAAGCCAGAGCTCCGCCTAATTCCAGGGTGAGGCTGTTGGCATCGACCGCTGAAGGCATGGAGCTGAGCATGTGGTATTTGGCGTTGGCGAAAACGGCGATGGGAATGACCGGGATTTTAGCCTTCGCGCCCGCTTCCAGGTGAAAGCCCATTCCGCTCTTGAGCCCGTTATTTTCGATGGCCTTGACCAGGATGGTCGAAACCTTTTCCGGAGAATCCGCCGCAGTGGCGCCGCTCTTGGCGATGGCGTCATCGACGGCCTTCTTGCCGAATTTGGCGTTGAGGACTTCCGTCGTCAACCCATAAGACACGCCCGCGCCGGCGTATAATTTCAAGATGGATACGAGCGGGGGAAGTTTGAGGAAAGGATAGAGCACGGTCAAATCGTTCACGATGCGCGCATAGACGGGTTTGTTCGGAACCAGAGGAACGCCGACATCGAATTTCACGGGCAAGGTGCCGCCGCTACTAACCAAGGCGAGGTCGTAAGTGCCGAATTGGATATTGCTCCCCGCTTCCAAATCGATGAAGGGAATCGCGTCCACCCACAATTTCACGCCGAACCCGTTCAAGCCGGAAACACTCTTTTGATCAATGCTGATGGCCGATGTGCCGCTGCCGGCGACGACATCGTTGGATGCCTTGACCGACAAACCCGGAGCCGGCGCCCATTGTCCGCCGATTCCGAAAATCGCGTGCGAGTAAACGACCGCGCCTGCGGCCAAGCCCATGGTCTTCATCAACAAGTTTTTCATGCGTCCTCCCGGGAAGTTTTCCCTGACTGAGTTAGAATACGTAAACCGGGAATAATTTGCAACGCGAAGCGGTGTGCGCTACAAAAAATTACTGTACTTCAGGACTAGGCCTTACCGCAGGGAAATAAACGCCGCCATCCGGCCCGATTCCTTGCCGTCGCGCCGAAATGAAAAGAAACGTTGGGGCTCGGTCAGCGAGCACCCGCCGAGATCGCGGATATTGGATGCAGGTACACCGGCGGCTATGGCCTGGTCGCGGTTGCTCGACACCATGTCGAAATGCGGTCGGCCGTGAATCCGAGAGACGTATGCCGGATCCAAGGTTTCCGCCACATCTTCACCTATCGCCAACGATTCCAGCCGCAAACAGGGGCCAAAGGCGATGAATGACCCGCTCGGATCCAAGGCTCCACGCGATTGAAGATTGGCAAGGACTTTCCCCAGGATTCCCGCGCGGGTCCCGCGCCAGCCTGCGTGTACGGCTGCGATGGTGTTGCGGTTCGGATCGAAAATCAAGGCGGCCAGGCAATCCGCCATGGTAACGGCCATGATACGCTGCGTCGACCGGGAGAAAACCGCGTCGGCGTTTTCGGGTTGCAGCATGGTTTCCGGCCACCCCGCCGAGGGGTGGGCGGGCAAGGCCGCGTCTCCGTCGGCCAGGTTTTCTCCATGGACCAATTTGGGCATTACCAGAGGTTTGCCGGCCAGGTCCCAGTGCATGCGTACCCTGCGCCAATGCTCGTCCACCGTTTCGATCCGATCCCCGCTCCGGTAGGAAAGATTCAATCCGGCGTACGGGGAAAGCGGCTCATTTTCAAAGTCTGCCAGCGAGGGGGCATGGGGCGCAAGGGCGCGCGTGCTGAAAGCGGCGCATACGCGCAAGCGCCATTCAGGGAACGGTTCGAGCCAGGCGTGGTCGGAAATCACAAGTCAACGATAACAAGGGTGGCGTCATCGGCCAAATCGCCTTTCGCCTGCATCGAGCCACCCAAAAATGCGGAACGCGTAGCCATCAGGTCGTCGATCAATTCCACGGGATGGTTCGTTCCGGAAGCCATGGCCAGTTGCAGCATGGGCTCCACGCCGAACATTTTTCCGTTAGTTCCGTGCGCCTCGGTAATTCCGTCCGTAAAGAGGAACAGTCGGGCTTCGGGAGTCAACTCCAGGGTCGCGTCGCTCAGGAAGGTGTCTCCGAACATCCCCAGGACCAGCCCTTGGGAAGGCATTTCCAATACACTATCCGGGCCACCCTGCGAACCGGGGTCCAGCCTCAAGAGTTGCGCCACATGTCCCGCGTTGCAATACGTCAGTCGGCGCGAAGCCTTGTCGAATATCGCGTAGAAGGCAGTGACGAATTGCGCGCGACCCAACTGTTGCTGCACGAAAGTGTGATTGATGCGGTTGAGAACCGCGCACGGCGACGGGCTATCCATCGAGAAAGTACGCAGGAGGACCTTGAACATGGACATCACCAAGGCCGCTCCAATCCCGTGCCCGGAAACGTCCGCGACTACCATGCCGAGCCGGCACCCTCCCAGATCGAAGCAATCGTAATAGTCTCCGCCCACCTTTCCCGCCGGGATGTACTTGGAAGCGATGCGGCGCAATAATTGGGTCGGAAAGGAAGCGGGCAGGAGACTGTTTTGGATGGCGCGGGCACGATCCAAATCGTCCTCGATATGTTTTTGCGCCTTGCTCAAGGCCACATACGCTTCCTTCAATTTGGCATTGCTGTTCTTTAATTCCGAATTCGTCGCAGCCAATTCGCGCTGAATGCGGAAGGTTTCCATCATCAATCCGGCCTGTTGAGTCAGTCCGGTGAGATGGGATATCGTCTGTCCCGTAATGGCGGACTCGCCGCTTCCGGTATCCAGCCACAAAAGACCCAAAGCGCGGACGCGGGATACGGAATGCTGTCCGGATAATCCCGGTTCGGTTTCGTCGGCCAAACGCGCGGTAATGGGCATGACCAAATAGTTCCGGCTGGAGTGCGCGCGGAAAGGATCGGATGGGTTGGGTTTATCCACCAGCACATGGCGTAGTTGGGTCAAACACTCCTGGACACACCCCTGGTTGGGAATGAAATTCCAGGCCTTGGCCAAAACCTGCTCAAGGCCCAGGGAATGGGTCAACTGCAAGTCGGATTGCCCTTCCCGAATCGCAAAGAGAGCCATGTCCTGGATGTCGGTCATTTCCATGATGCCGAGCAAAAAAGAGTTTAGCGCCTGATCCAAGGTTGCGGCCGAGTGCAAAACCCGTGTGACCTCATGCACCAAGGCGCTCAGCACCAATTCCCTGGAGAGGATTTCGTTTTCAGAATCTTGCGAGTCGGCCGTATTTTCCATAGTCGTCATAGCCTTGAATCCGCGCTCCTGGATTATACCATGGAGCACCCACGTGGCGACGATGTAAAAACGGCAATCGCGGCGCTTCGGTTGACCGGGCCACAGCGGTTAGCTAATTTTTGGGGCCGTTTTCCACGGCAATATCGCTGCGGAATCCTATCAAACTAAGACCGGTACCGCGAGGATTGGATGAACCTGAATAAGCAGCCCCCGACGGAGCAACCCCAAAACCAGGATTCGGGACTGGTGGACTGGTTTCTCGTGGATTTTTGGCCGCGATTCGGGAAACAAACTCTTTATGCCGTAATGGCCGTTGTGGTCGTGATTTTGGGCGGGGTTTGGTTCAATAATGACCGGTTGAGTTCCCAAGCGAAAGAAAACAAAGCTTTAGGCCAGGCCTACATTTATTTGGGTGAAGAAAAAACGGATTCAGCCGAAGCGTTTTTGCTCAACTTCGTGCATGCGTCCCACGCCAAGCTCATCCAGGATAAAGCCAATCTCATGTTGGGCCAGATTCATTACAACAAAGGCCGCTACGACGAGGCCGTCAAGGAATTCGGACAGGTGGATCTGACGAACACCAAGCAGAGTCTCATCGGTTCCGGAGCTTTGCATGGCTTGGCTGCCTGCTATATCCAAAAGAAGGATTACGCGCACGCGGCGGAAAACTTGGAGAAATTCGTCTCCAAATTCGGCCTCAGAACCGGTAAACCATCCGAAAAGGTCGAAGGCAAGGAAGTGGCGGACCTCAGCCCCTCCGTCGCCAATGCCCTATGGAAATTGACCTTGTGCTATCGTGAGCTAAAAAACGCCGACAAGGTTAAAGTTACGGCTGAAAAGTTGGTGACTATATATCCCGAATCCAAGGAAGCGTTTGACGCCACGCGTCTGCTCGCCCAAATTCCTTAGCACCCGACCCACGACCCATATAGGGTCTTCATTTCCATAAAGGGCTTGCATTTCCAGGCAAGCCTTCCTCTCCAAGGTCCTTTCCGGCGGACCAATTCGTATATTCACCTCATGTCCCGATTCATTCTGGAAGCCCCGTATCAACCTGCGGGCGACCAGCCCCAGGCCATCGCCGAATTAACCTCCGCCTTCCGTACCGGTGAAAAATTCCAAACCCTGTTGGGTGTCACCGGTTCAGGCAAAACCTTCACCATGGCGAATGTCATCCGGGAACTGGATAAGCCCACCTTGATCATTTCCCATAACAAAACCTTGGCGGCCCAGCTTTACCAGGAGTTCAAATCCTTCTTCCCCAAGAACGCGGTCGAATATTTCGTGAGCTATTACGATTACTATCAGCCCGAAGCCTACGTCCCCAGTTCGGATACCTATATCGAAAAGGATTCCAGCCGCAACGACGAAATCGACAAACTCCGCCTGCGGACCACGGCTTCGTTGATGTCGCGCCAGGACGTCATCGTCGTCTCCTCGGTTTCGTGCATTTATGGATTGGGCGCGCCGGCCGAATACCGGAAAATGATGATCGAGGTCAAGGTAGGCGAGAGCATCGAACGCAATGAGCTGCTGCGTAAATTCGTCGGCATCTATTATTCACGGAACGATTTCGATTTCAAGCGTGGGACTTTCCGGGTGCGCGGGGACGTCGTGGAAGTGCATCCCGCCTATGACGATTTCGCGTATCGGTTCGAGTTTTTCGGGGACGAAGTCGAAAGGATTCGGCGCATCAACCTGCTGACGGGCGAGGAGGAAGCTCAACTCGATAAGGTGCTTGTGTATCCTGCGCGTCATTACGTCACCAGCGAAGAGGGAATGGCGCGGGTCATTCAGGATATGCGCCATGAATTGGATGAGACGCTCAAAAAGTTTACGCTGGAAAACAAATTATTGGAAGCCCAGCGGTTGAGCCAGCGCACCATGTACGACATCGAGATGCTCAAGGAAGTGGGCCATTGCCCGGGCGTGGAGAACTACTCGCGCATCATCGAAAACCGGGCTGTGGGGACGCCGCCCTCCACCTTGATGGATTTTTTCGGAGATGATTATTTCCTGATTTTGGATGAGTCCCACGTGACGGTTCCGCAAATCGGGGCCATGTACAGCGGCGATCGATCCCGGAAGGAAAACCTGGTCAACTACGGATTCCGGCTGCCTTGCGCGCTGGACAATCGTCCCTTGAAGTTTCATGAGTTCGAGGCCAGGATTCCGGCCACGCTTTTCGTTTCGGCTACGCCCGCCGACTACGAATTGAACAAGACGCACGGGGTGGTCGTGGAACAAATCATCCGACCCACCGGGCTTTTGGATCCGCAAATCGAGGTCCGGCCTCCCAAGGGGCAAATCGACGACATCCTTAATGAGATCCATTCCCGCATCGCGCTGTCCGAAAGGACTTTGATTACGACTTTGACCAAACGTAGCGCCGAGGATTTGACCGACTACCTCCAACATGCGGGTTTAAAGGTCAGCTACATGCATTCGGATACGGACACTTTGGCCCGCAGCGAAATCATAAAGCAATTACGCGAGGGGACCATTGACATCCTGGTGGGAATCAATCTTTTGCGCGAAGGTCTGGATTTGCCCGAAGTTTCCTTGGTCGTCATCCTCGACGCCGATAAGGAAGGGTTCCTGCGTAGCAATCGCTCCCTCATCCAAACCATTGGACGCGCCGCGCGCCACGTGCACGGACGGGTGCTTATGTATGCGGATCAGATAACCAAGAGCATGCGGTACGCGATGGATGAAACCGATAATCGCCGCCGCAAGCAGGAAGAATTCAATAGTAAACACGGCATGGTGCCGAGGAGCGTGCGCCGGGAAATCCATCAGCAATTGCAACTGACTCCCGAGATCGATTATTCGCTGGACTTACAGGCTCTGTTGGTTGCCGAAGATAATGCCCTATACGCTGGTTCGCACGGGGTTGAAAACGGGGGAGAGGAAAGTGATGGCGCCGATCCGAAGATTTCGAGATTGAGGAAGGAAATGCAGGACGCCGCGGATCAACTTGAATTTGAACGGGCCGCACATTTGCGTGACCAAATCCGGAAACTATCCGGCCATTGAAAATCATGTGATGGCGACCTTTAGATAACTATCGGTAACTATAAAACTAATCGAAACTTAAGGGTGTCTGCTAGGTTATCAGCGCGTATAAAAGTAGATCGTGGATTCACCTCATAGGACGATTTTTCAGGTTTTTGTTGGCTTTTTATACTAATTTTTGGACACTAAGCCGACCGAAGAGAAAATCGGTCTGCACAATTAAGGAGTAATTAATGAAGGTATTGGGAATGACCAAAAAGATTTTGGCTGCTGGATTTTTCGCAGGTTGCATGATGGCGTTAAGCACTTCCTTTACGGGTTGCTTGACCAATGACAACAAGGACACGACTAAAGCCCCGGTTGATACGACTCCGAAGGCAATCCATACCGCTTTCGGCTCTGAAACCACTGTCTCAGTGGGCGCCCAAGGCCATGCCACCTACGGCACCGCCGTGGATTTGGATACCAAGACCGTCATGCTCTCCGCCGCCGCCAATGCCGCGCAGGGATCCATTGACATCCTGTTCGTCTTCTCCAGCGGTTCCCTGAAAATTGCCAGCCCCGTGGCCGCAAAAGCTGCTGGCGACGTGGCGCTCGCCGCGAATTATGACGCGGCCGTAATCAAGGACGTCAAGTTTTTGAAGGTCTCAGCCAAACCTGCGGACTCCGAAGCTGCCGCAGCTGCTTTCGCCGCCGGTTCCACGGTGGACATCATGACCGTCGCGGCGGGCGATCAATTCATCGTGAAAACCGGTGCAGGCAAGATTGTCTACCTGAAGATCGCGACCATCGCTGGCACTGACAAGGGCGCGGCGGCGGACCTCACGATCGCGATCAGCGGTCTCTAAGCTTTTCGGTCCAACCGAATCAGATGGGCGCTCCGGAAACGGGGCGCTTTTTTTGTGTATTTTACAGCCTCATTGACCATTTTTAATGGTTCTTTTAAACGACTGGCCGGCATTCTACCCATTCGTTTCCAATCGCCCATATCACGATTAAAAATCTATTTTTCCCCATTCACACAGGCGTTGGAGGCCCCATGAAGGTCATTAAACGAATCATACTCGCCGGAATCGTGCTTATCGTGCTACTCGGCTTGGCCGCCTACTTCGCCGTCAAAATGGCCTTTCCCCCCGCCAAAATTAAGGAACTGGTCCATAAGCATGGCTATGAAGCGTTGCACCGCGACGTTACCGTGGAAGATGTCACCATCCATATTTTCCCGAACCTTAAGGTCTCCGTGCTTGAGGTCAATGTAGCCAACGCTCCCGGCTTTTCGAATAACCCGTGCGTCAAGCTGCGTGAGTTGGCCCTCTCCATTGATTTCCTTTCGCTCCTAAAACTTTCGCCGGTCATCAATGAAATCAAATTGGTGGAGCCGGAAATTCTTTACGAGATATCCCGCAACGGCCATAACAATCTGGAAGGGATGAGTTCGCCCGATACCGGTAAAACTCAGGAAAAGGCCGTCTCCAAACCCATGGAAAGTCCGGCCGCCGTGGCCTTGAAGGCTTTTACCATCGAGAACGGCCGCGTCCGCTACAAAGACCTGCAATCCGGGCGGGAGTTGGTGCTGGATAAGATCAATCAAAGCGTTTCCCTGGATCTAGATCAGAAGCTGGAAAACGTGGCTACCAAGGGTAAGCTGGAAATTTCCGGCATCAGCGTGATGGATTCGGCGTCGGCATTGCGGCAGGGTAACATCCGCGTAACGGTAAGGCATGACATCCGTCTCAATCTACCGGCGGAAAAATTGGAAGTTCGAACGCTGGAGCTGAGTTTCCAGGACATCCGCGCCACGGTTAAAGGCGAGGCCTCGCATTTCCTCACCAAGCCACCCACCATCGATTTCTCGCTAAGCGCGCCGGATATCAAATTGGCGTCCGTGCTCAAGGAAATTCCGGCCAACCTGTCTCCGGACCTTGCGAAGTTGAGCGTTAAAGGCGTGGCCGCGCTGGAAGCTCGTGTCCAAGGGGTCCTGGATACCGCAAAAGCTCCCAATGTCAGCGCCCATTTCACCATTCGCGACGCAGGCGTTTCCCACAAGGACCTGCCCGCCGGAATCGACGCGATGAATCTGGATTTGGATCTTGCCGGGGATTCCCTGAAGCTCGATCAATTCGCATTTACCCTGGGTGGTAATCCGGTCAGTATGAACGCGCTGGTCACCTCCTTGCGTGATGCTGCGCCCATGTTGCGCGACTTCAATCTTAAAGCTGTCCTGGATCTGGGGAAGCTGATCCCCTTGGCGGAGAAAATGTCCTTGGTGGATCCGGGCCTGAAAGCCGATGGCATCATCCAGGCCAACATCAAGGCCTCCGGAAAATTGGATCCGAAGGCGCCGCAAAACTTGCGGGCGCAAGGCGTCGTTGAAATGCGCAATGTGGCCGCGCAGGGGAAGCCGTTGCCGCAACCCGTAAAACTCAATGGGCAGATAAAAATCGATAATGAAAAAATCGGCGAAACGCTGGCGCTGGGAATCGGAAGCTCGGATTTGAATGTGTCCGGAACGGTAGTGAATTACTTGGCCATGGTTTTGCCCAAGGCGGCGGCGGGTCAAACCACCAAGGCTAAACTTTCCATTCAATCCTCCTTCCTCAACCTCGATGAATTATTGCCCGGTGGGGGCGAGAAGGAGACGGCCAAGGACACGACGCCGATGGCGGCTTGGCCGAAGTTGCCGAAGGTCGATGCCGACGTAGATCTCAAGCTCGCCAAAACCCGATTGATGAATCTGGACATGACGGATTTTTCCTCGCATAGTTCCCTGGCTGCCGGCGTGTTGAATACATCGTTAAAAGGCTCGCTCTATTCCGGAGGATTCACGTCCTCCCTGCACGCGGACATGCAGGACGCGTCCAATGCGAAAATCGCCTTGAAATTGGACGTCGCCAAAGTGGAGGCCAACGATTTCATTTCGCGGTTGAACAAACGTCTTCCGGCGACGAACCGGTTAATGCAGACTTTGGCGCATACCGACAGCACGATTTTCGGGAAGTTCAACTTGAATGTCGATGTGGCCACGCACGGCCTGCCTCCGGCGCTGGCTGACAACCTAACCGGAAAAATCGCCTTCGCCTTGATCGATGGAAAGCTGAGAGAGACCGGCCTCCTGCATGGGTTGTCCGACGCGCTGGGAAAGGTCAGCAAATCCCTGGCGTTCCACGATCTCACTTTCTCCAGTTTAAAGGCGGATTTGGAAGCGGCCGGCGGAAAATTATTGGTTAAGGACTTTAACATTTCCGAGTCGCCCATCGGCGCGGTGGCTGCGGATGGATCGGTGGGCTTCGATAACTCCCTCGCCTTGAATTTGGAATCGCACCTGCCCGCCGGGGCCAGCCAAGCGGTGGTTGGAGCCGGCAACGCCTTGAGTTCGGAAGTTTCAAAAATGGCGGGCGTCCCAACGGGTAATCTGAACATGGTGCCCACCGATAAGGCCGGCCGCGCCATGGTTTATTTCTTGATAGGTGGAATTTTGGCGAAGCCTACGTTCGCCTTGGATTCCAAGCGGATGGCGTCGGAGTCCGGAAAGGGCGCGAAGTCCGCCTTGACCGATGTCGTGAACAAGAAAAAAGCCGAGCTGCAAGCTAAGGCGGACGCTGAGAAAACGAAGTTGGCGGCCGAGGCGAAGGCGCGCGCCGACGAGGAAAAGAAAAAAGTCCAAGCCAAGGTCGATGAACAGAAAAAGGCGGCAACCGGAGCGGCCAAGGACCAAGGCAAGAAGGTTTTGAAAAACCTGGGCTTCTAACTCTTAATCAACAGCGCGGTCGGTTAATCGCCAGTCATTTCGAGGTTGATGCGGATCGGAGCTTCAGGAAAACCGCGCCTAACGGCGGTGCCGTCAATACCAAAGAGTACGGGAATTGGTGCATCGCATGGACTTCCGCGTGCTTTCCTCCCATATTCCCTAGATTCCCTCCTCCATACACCTGCGAATCGCTGTTGAAGATTTCCTCGTAAAAGCCATTCAAGGGCACGCCTACCCGGTAGTTGTGCCGAGGCACGGGACTGAAATTAAATAGGCAAAGCACCAGCTCGGCGGAGCCTGCGGCGCGAGGTTCGCCTTTGCGGAGGAAGGACACAATGTTGTTTTCCTGATCCTGGAAGTCCACCCATTGAAAACCGGAATACGACGAATCCAGTTCATACAAGGCGGGCACAGCGCGATAGACCTTATTCAGATCGCGAACCAAGGTTTGCAATCCTTTGTGGCGATCATAATCGAGCAAGTGCCAATCCAGGGAAACTCCCGGATTCCATTCCGACCATTGGCCGATTTCCAAACCCATGAAATGCAATTTCTTGCCCGGGTGCGCGAATAGATATGCGAATGCGGTGCGGACATTGGCGAATTTCTGCCATTCATCGCCGGGCATTTTATTGGGCAACGAGCCTTTGCCGTGGACGACTTCATCATGTGACAGTACCAGGCAAAACCGTTCGGAGAACGCGTACGACATTTCGAAAGTCAGCAAACCCTGGTGGTAACGCCGGAAAATCGGGTCTTTGGACAAATAGGTCAGGAAGTCGTTCATCCATCCCAGATTCCATTTAAAATGGAAGCCCAGACCGCCATGTTCCAACGGATGGGTAACGCCCGGAAAGGCGGAACTTTCTTCCGCTATCATCAGGCGATCCGGAAACCGCTGGGTGATGATTGAGTTCATATGCTTGAGAAACTCCACGGCCTCATGGTTGGTATTGCTGCCGTCGGGATTGGGGATCCAATCTCCGTTCTCGCGCGCATAGTCGAGATAAAGCATGGACGCCACGGCATCGACGCGCAATCCGTCGATGTGGAATTCCTCCAACCAATAAATCGCGTTGGCGATTAAAAAATTACTGACCTCATGCCGGTTGTAATTGAAAATCCGCGTCCCCCATTGAGGATGGCTGCCTTTACGCGGATCCGCATGCGCGTACAATTGCGTCCCGTCGAAAAAATCCAATCCGTGCATGTCGGATGGAAAATGCGCCGGGACCCAATCGAGCAGCACCCCTAAGCCGGCTTGATGGCATTGGTCGACGAAGGCTTTGAATTGCGCCGGAGTTCCGAACCGCTTGGTGGGAGAATAGTAGGCGATGACTTGATAGCCCCAACTTTCGTCCAGCGGATGCTCCAAAATGGGTAACAATTCGATATGGGTATATCCCATGCCTTTCGCGTAAGGGATAAGCCTTTCCGCCAGCTCGGGGTAAGTGAGGAATCCCGTCTCCCGGCCGAGGGCTTTTTGCCATGAGCCCAGGTGGACCTCATAAATCGACAGGGGCCGGTTGTCTTTTTGGATTTCGGGTCTTTGCCCGGACCATTCCTTATCGCCCCAACTATAAGGCCTAGGATCCGCGATAATCGCCGCCGTGTGCGGACGCATCTCGGTTTCCTTAGCGAAGGGATCCATTTTTTCGACCTTAGCGCCCGTCGAGGCGTGTATCATGAACTTGTAATGCTGGCCGGCCTCCAAACCGGGAACGAAAAGTTCCCATACCCCGGCCGTGGTCAGCCTGCGCATGAGAAGGCTGCGTGGATTCCAACCGTTGAAATCCCCGATGACGGCCAGTCCCTTGGCATTGGGTGCCCATACCGCGAAGTGGACCCCACGCATGCCCATATGTTCGATGGAATTCGCGCCTAGCTTTTTCCAAATTTGATAATGCGTTCCCTTGCCGATAAGGTAGATGTCATAATCGCTGAGCACCGGGAGAATCGCGTAGGGATCCTCATATTCGATTTCACGGTTGTCGTGGTAAACAGCGCGTATTCGGTAAGGGAAAAATTCCAGCCGGTTGGGAAACAAGGCCTCAAAGCATCCCGTGCCGGAAACATTTTCACAAGCGGTGCTTCCGCCTTCCCATACGATTTCCACCTGACGAAATTGCGGATTGAAGACGCGGATGATTCCGATGGTTTGCTTGTTGACGACCACATGGTGGTAGCCGAGCAGATGGAACGGATCGATGCTTTCGCAATTTTCGAGCGAACTCAAATCGAGGGCGGATAAAAGGCACTTTTTCATGTAACCGCTAAATTAGTTAATGGCCAAGCGCTCTGCCGGGTGCGGGCCTTGAGATGGGCAAGGTTTTGCAAGCGAGGAGGACGATCCGACCGCAGAGTCGAGACTTCCGGATTAGGGAAGCCCGACTCTGGGCGGAAGATGGCGGAATGGACGGGACTTGAACCCGCAACCCCTAGCGTGACAGGCTAGTACTCTAACCAATTGAGCTACCACTCCGGAACAGCTGGTGGGCGTTGCAAGATTTGAACTTGCGACCCTCTGCTTGTAAGGCAGATGCTCTAAACCAACTGAGCTAAACGCCCTGAACGTTATTTTTTCGAATCCTTTTCGCCACTCATCAGGATCCCGATAGGGATGATGACGAGATAGGCGAAGACGAGGACCAATGGCGCCACGTTCAAGGCGGTTTTATTATCGGCCGGACCTCGTCCCAAAAGAAAAAAGCCCAGACTTAAAACGAGAACCGCGATGACGATTATTAAATGATTCTTCTTACCGAAAAAATTCATCTTGGCCAATGCTTCCGTTCGTTCTTAGGATGTGGAAAAATAGGCAAGAATCTGATTTGCTTCAAGGTTTCATGCGCTTGCAAAAGTAATTTTTATGTGCCAGACCCTATTTCCCACCGGTTAGGCGGGAAATCCGGACTTTTCATAAGCCTTAATAATGTCGCGCACCAGGCGATGCCGCACCACGTCTTCCACCGACAGTTCAATTTGACCAATACCTTCAATACCTGTAAGGATTTTACGGGCATGGGCGAAACCGGATTTTTCATTTTGACCCAAATCGACCTGGGTTTCGTCTCCGGTTAACACGGCTTTGCTATTCACGCCGATGCGCGTCAAAAACATTTTCATTTGCGAAATGGTCGTGTTTTGCGCCTCATCGAGAATGATGAAACTTTTTCCCAGGGTACGACCGCGCATGTACGCGAGCGGTGCGATTTCAATGGAATTGCCGTCCCAGTATTCCTTGAGTTTTTCGGCGGAGAGCATCACGCTCAATGAATCATACAAAGGCCGCATGTAAGGACCGATTTTTTCACTGACGACGCCGGGGAGGAATCCCAAACTTTCACCCGATTCGACGGCGGGACGCACCAGAATGATCCGTTCCACCAATTTTTTTTCCAAGGCTTGGACGGCCATGGCCACGGCCAAAAACGTTTTGCCCGTGCCTGCGGGACCGCCTGCCAGGACGATGTCATGCTGTTTAATGACGCTGATGAAGCGCGCTTGGCCGCGCGTCCTTGGTTGTACCGGATTGCCGAATCGATCGATGAGAATCGGTTTTTCCAGATGGGGCGTGAAATCGCCGCTCTTGTTATCATCGGCATTCAGCCCAAGCAATTCCTGTACGTAGAAATCGGTCAACTGATGTCCGGTGCGCAACGCGTCACGCAGACGCTCCAGGGCCTCCCGGGCGCTCCTTACGGCGGCTTCCTCGATGGATTGGATGGTAATGCCCGGATTGCGGGTCAGGAGCTTGACATGATAGCCACGCTCAAGCCGGATGAAGTTTTTTTCACCTTCACCCGCCAATTGGATTTTTTCGTCGTCGGTAGCGGGAAGATTAAATGAGAACAACCAATCCTTCCGTTCAGTTCGCGGAAGGCTTGGTCTGGCTGTGGCTCTTATCTTCGCGAAGCTGATGGGCCTTCATTTCCGCATCCTCGGCGGAATGACGGGCTTCGTCAACCTTGCTGACCTTCACCTCGGCCGCAGCCTCGCCGGAGGAGTTCCCGGAGGACGCCGATTTGCTGCCTGCGCAACCGGAAAAGGCCGCCAATGCGATGGCAAGCGCGAAAGTCCCGGAAAAGGTCGAAAACCTTGAAATCATTTTTTTCTCCATGATTTTACCCTAACTTAGAGCCACCGGCCCGCTTAGTCAATAGAAGACGGCAAAAATGTACTCCATTTGGGTATTCCGGGCAAATCGGAAGTGGTACTTTGGAAAGCCCAAATGTGATTAGCTTTTCCCGGGTAGGCACCGATGGCGCAAAATCCTCTATCTTGGGTATGCGGTCGGCGCTGTGTATAATTAATTTTTGAA
Source organism: Fibrobacteria bacterium (assembly GCA_017881725.1). Classification (GTDB taxonomy): domain Bacteria; phylum Fibrobacterota; class Fibrobacteria; order UBA11236; family UBA11236; genus Chersky-265. Next base: position 16,675 of record JADGQO010000180.1, on the reverse strand, counting down.
GGCTGAAACCAAAAGGACGACGGGGCGAAGAGCCCAAAGGTTGAAAAGGTATGCAAGCGGATTTACGGTCCATGATCGAAATCATGAGGGGCACTTTGGTGAACTCGGAACTAATTCACGATTCCGTGGAATTGGTTTACGTAGGTTCGGACCTGAATGAACTGACGGACGAATTCACCAATATCATGCTCGTCACGAATCTGGTGCATATCCGATTGATGGAAGTGGCGGAGGAAGTGGATATCGTCGCCATCGTCTTTTCCAACGGCCATCTGCCGAAGCAAAAAGAAATCCAGCGCGCCCAGGAATTGGAAATTGATTTGATTACCACGCCGATGACGCTTGAAGAAGTCCATCGTTTTCTCAAGTCCGAATACGGGACCACGCTGGACATCAAAACCAAAATCGCCCCGACCGTATAAGCCTTTCCGGTATTCGGCCCGCAAAAAGCCGGTAAATGTCACTCGATGTTTTGAATCTGCTCCCGGATAATTTCCAGTTCCTCCTTCCAAGATACGCAGAGATGCTGCATATCGGGAAACTGGCTTTTGGTTCCCAAGGTATTGACTTCGCGCAACATTTCCTGGAGCAGGAAGCCCAGCCTTTTCCCGGGTCCTTTATGGTTCGCCATGGTCTCAAGGAAATGCCCGAGATGCGCCTCCAGTCGGACAATCTCTTCGGTCACGTCCAATCGTTCCGCCATTAATCCAATCTCCGTAAGCAGGCGATCTTCGGATAGGGCCGCGTCGCCTACCAGTTCCTGCACGCGCGCGCGCATTTTCGCTACGTATTCCTTTTGGCGCGTGGGCACCAAGGTTTTCACCTTCTCCAATCCGGGATAAAAGGCGCGGATGCGCGTTTCCAAATCGCGGGCCAAAACCGCGCCTTCATTTTCGCGCATGGCTACGAGGTCGCGACAGGCCTTTTCAAAAATGGGCATGACCCGGCCGGCGACGAGTTCCAGAGGCTCCGAGCCTTCCGACGCCGCGAACAACTCGGGAACCTTGAGCAGGTCCGACACGTTAACGACGCTTCCGGCACCCAAGCGTTTCTGGATCTCCGCGAGCACGGCCGCATAGGCCCGAAATACCGGCTCGTTCAAAACCAGTCCGGCTCCGCTCGGACCTTCGCTGTCATATTGGATATGGCAACTCACGCTTCCGCGCGCGATGTGTTTGCCGAGTTCCTGTTTCAGTTTCGCTTCCAGCGGAAGCACGTTTTTTGAGGACCGGATTTGGAATTCCAAGAACCGGTTGTTTACGGTGCGCAGCTCGACCGTGATCGAATAGCCTTGTCCGACGTACTCCGATTTTCCGTAACCCGTCATGCTTTGCACGGCCACGCGACCTCCTGATGGGCATCCGCGCGGCGCCCGGCGCGCGCGATCGACCCGGATAAGTGAGCGCTGGAAACTAGCAATTAACGTCTGGGACCGTTTGGCCAAGGCCGGCGGAGCAAAAGTCAAGAAATCTTCTTCCCGTCGCGCCTCCAGGGAGGATCGGATTTGGTTTTTTTCAGGTGATGGGCGCCGGGGGAAACGCGCGCGCTACCTGAGGAATTTTTTAAAACCAAAAAAGGTTGCCCGTTTCTTGACCAACCCTTAGAATCGATTTGGCGTAAACCAAAATCCTTCAGGGAAAATTTAACTCGGAGAACTCGGCAATGATGGAATGGAATCGATTTCAAGTGAGAGCCAGTCGGGACGAAAAGTCCTTCGGGCGGGTTGGTTTCGAATGGACGGCGATGGGTAAAAATATTTTCATGGCGGCCTTGTGCGTGTTGGCGCTGGCGCTTTTCGGATGTTCGGCCAAGAGCTCGGTGAACAAAAAAACCGTGACGGGCCCGACGGACACCACCAAGGATAAAATCGTACCCATCGCGAGCGTCATCGACTCGCTGATCTCGGCCAATAAAGGCAAGGGCAAAGGCGTGGTCACGGGCTATCTCGCCGGGGAAGGCAAGTCCGTCGCCATGGGACTCCTCAAACAGGCCAGCAACGCCGCCGGGGAACGCCGGTTCCTGAGAATGACGACCACACCCTTGAAAGCCGCGACGGTGTTGATCTTCAACGCCCTGAAACCGACGACGGCGGCGGATACGACGCTGACCACCAGCGATTCGGGCACCTATACCTGCGTATTGCCCGAAGGCAAGTATTTCGGGTTCGCCGTCTACCTCGATCTGGAAACCTTCCAGCTCGTCACGACGCAAATCCCCAACATGAATCCCCGGGCCGATACGGTGATTCACATGGATACGGCCACGGCCGTGGAAGACGTGACCGCGCCGACCGTCTCCGGAGTCTATGACGCTTCGATCGCGAACAGCGACGGCGTGTTCTTGGTCGGTTCGGTGCCGGCCACGAATGCCAAGGTGAACATCACCTTCTCCGAGCCCATGAGCCGCGAGTCGGCCAAAGGCGTGCTGCTCGGCAAGATTGACACGACCAACACTTCGACTTCCTTGATTTTGGCGGATACCGTGACTGGGATCACAATGACCTGGAGCGGCGACAGCAAGCAGTTGACGCTCAGCGTCGCCAGTTTGACGGAAGGTGCGCAATATGGACTCATCATTCCCGTCAGCGTCAAGGATTTGGCCAAGAACGCCCTGGAAAAAGCCTACAAGGCCACCTTCGTGACCGTCTCGGCGAAAACCCTCGCCGCCGTTCCCTTCGCCGTCGGAAGCACCAGCCCGGCCGACAAGGAAACCCTGAAGCCCATCCAGAATCCCGCGGTGAGCTTCAATCGCCCCGTGGAAAATTTCTCCGTATTGAAAGCCGCGACCATCAGCCCCGCGATCACCGGGTATTGGGAAGTCAATGGCGCCCGCGTCAGCTTCATTCATAAGGATCCGCTGGTGGTCGGCAAAACCTATACGGTCACCTTGCCGAAATCCATCCAAGATTTAAGCGGGCAAACCCTGGCCTCGGATTACTCGTTCAGCTTCACCGTGAAGGACTTCGACGGCGCGGCCAAGGATAATACCGGGCGCAGCAAGGAAGTGGCCCTCGCGGTGGAAGCCGCTTTCGACGCTTACTTGGCCGGCGATATCGGCCGTTTCGGCGCCGCCTTCGGCCCGACCTTCCGCCTATATTCCGACGACGGAAGCGTGCAATCCAAATCCGATTTCCTGGATAAAATCCGCAAGGATCAAGGCGATCAGCAAGCGCGCGCCGCCGGCTTCCCGGCGCCGGTTTTCGACAACAGCCCCGACGCCTGCAAGGACGGCAGCCAGCAATGGCGCTGGAAAGTCGCTCCGCAGGGCGGCAGCGGCGATTACGTGTGGGTCAGCGCTTACGTGAACCAGGGACAATCGCCGGGCGTCTGGGACAAGTCCTTCAATTCGGTAGCCGTTACGGATATCACATGGGATCCCACCGGCCCCCGGTTCACCTACAAGGGAAACAAGTACGGCTACGGTCCCGACATGACCAAGATGTTCGGACCCGTGAACATGGACGCGGCCAAACAGGACCTGCATTTCATGAGCGACTTGCTGAAGCAAACCTCCACCGTGGTGTTGGAGGACTTGAAAATGGACGACAAGACGGAATTTCAGGTCGATCCCAATATTACCATGACGGGCAAGAACCAGGATAGCGCCGTCCTGGCCGTCAAAATGATCGATTACCAGAAGTATAACCGCAATAATTTCGGCGACGGCCAGCGGAATTGCAGCAGCGCCCTGTCCGACACTTCTTTCCAGGTCTTGAAATTCAGCCTTTACTTCGACGGCTCCCAGTGGCTGGTGAGCAGCATCTTATCCAGCAGCAAGGGCGGCACGGCCGCGGATTATAATAAGACGGTCGATACGAAGAGCTTTGAAGTCAAACAAATCCTGCCCATTACCTTGACATCCCCGTCCCCCATGAAGGAAAACGCCGCGGATGCGGACGGCAACGTGACCTTCAAATTCACCGGCATCAAGTCCGACAGCGTCGGCGGCTATCTCGTCGGCCTCGCGGAAGATCCGAAATTCGTATTCGGCCGCCCGCCGTTCGGAGCGCTGGTGTTCGTCAAAGCCTCCAAGAAAGACGGCACCGAGGAAAGCTTGGTGCTGGGTTCCAAGGGCCAGGCCCAAGGCACGAATGCGACCTTGATCGCGCGGCGCGTCCAGGACTTGAAGCTTCCCGGCTGGGACCGCACCATGTTCGAAAACATGATCTTTAAGCTGGTCCAGGTCGACAGCGGTTTCGGCGGCGTCTACAATTGGAAGGTCATCGCCTTGAAGGACTCCACCGCGGCGGGTTTCCTCGCTTCCGGATTCAATCCCCAGAATTATATCGGCGAATCCGACTTCGGTCCGAACCGCGGATACTTCGCTTGCAAGGCTTTCCCGACCGGCGCGGCGTTCAACACCTTGCAACAGAACCAACAACAATTCGTGACCACGCAAGCCGGGGCCGCCACCATGAACAGCTTCAGCGACATGGACATGGACGGCTATCCCGATGCCATCGAGGTGAAATACCATACCAATCCTTTGGACAAGAGCTCGTACCCGGATTTCCGCATTGATACGGACGGCGACGGATTGCCGGACTTCCTCGAAGCGCTGTTGGATCCGAAAGGCACCGACAGTCTGGTGACGAAAAAGGCGGACGCCGCGGGCGTCAAAGCCGAGATCGCCAAGTTGCAGGCGATGGGCATCCAATGGATCGATTCGGACGGCGACGGATTTCCGGATGACATTGAGATCTTGCTGGGCTTCAATCCCCAGGATCCCAAGAGCAACCCCGGCACGCGCGTCCGCGCGACCGCTCCCATCGGCGTGTTCAGCGGCAAACTGCAAATGTCCAACGGCTTGCAAACCTTGGGTTTCCGGCTGTATACCGATTCACTTAAGAATCTTTGGGCCGCCTACACCGCGGTTTTGGGCAGCGATACCTTAACCGATACCGTGCGCGCCTTCTTCAACGACGGGTCCGGCGAAGTCTATCTGCCGATCGCTATGCCCAAAAACGGTCCGGATGCGGGTCGCTCGATGCTCCTGCGCGGGCACTATGACGCCAATAGCTCCCTGATGATGGGTCCCGTGGACATGATCCAATCCGTGGCCAAGACCTCCGTGGCCTTCGGCAGCGGTCCCTACGTTAGCCAGTTCGCGGCCAGCGGTCGCGGAGAAGACGTGAGCAAATATCTCGGCGGCGGGAATGGTAGTAATGGCGGCACTGGCGGCAATATCACGACAGGGTCCGGAACCATGGGTAGTACCATGCCTGCGACCAGTGTCAGTTATCGGATGCCTCCCACCGGCGTATCCGAGGGATCCAAGTTGGTCTTCGCCAATGGAATGATCACCATGATCGACGACTTCGGGGATACCTTGGCGGTCATCGACGGTTTGTCATTCCGCAGCCAACCGGACGGTAGCTTTACGTTCGACGGCATGTACGAAGTCCATACCGGCATAGACTATAAGCATTCCGACGTCGGCGGCACCATCATGAAGAGCGGCGATGGTTGGGTCGTAGACGGCCACTTCTATCAGGAGAGTTCGTTGGCCGGAGTGCGGAAGCAAATCCCCGGTCAAATCAACGCTAAGGCCGCGCTCGGAGACATCAAGCTCTCGGACGGCACTAAGTTGCGGAACCCCATGCCGCAAATCGTGGAAGGCGTCTTCAAGGGTTGGATTGCGCAGGATAAGTCAGGCCAAGGATTCCAATCCCAGCCGGTTACCAGTTTACCCATTTGCCCCACAGCATTAGCCACGAATTGCCAGATGCCGACCACCACTTGCGATCCGACCAAAGGCGCCTGCAACCAGACGACGACTTGCCCTGCAGGCCAGAATTGCACCGGGACCACGACTACCCCGGTCGGAACGACCAGCTTTTCCAAATCGTTCATGGCAGGCAAGGGTGGATTCAAGAATTACCTGACCAAGTTCAGCTTCAAGGATAATGAATACTTCTACGTATCGATGGGCGGCCGCGTCTATCGGGTGAAGAACGATTCGACCCATGTGCTGGATGCGGTCATGCCCTGGTGCGGACAGGTCGTGTTGAAGCTCGAAGCGGTTCCGGCTAAAGATGACAGCGCCACGCATAAGGCGTCCTACCTGAGCGATTCCATGGGACTGCCGATGGGATCCATGAACTTGGTCATCCTGCTGGAAGACCAATACACCTCCGGTATGCCGTCCATTTTGGACAAGGCACGCGACGCGCAAGGCGATGTCCACAATAACGTGTTCGCAGTGGAAATCCGTCCGGCTCCGATGGAATACGGTACCCTGACCGGCTTGTGCGCGGGTAACAACCCGGGTACCCCGGTTACCAATCCGACCTGCGATCCGACCCGGGGAACCTGCGCGGTTACGACATGTGATCCGACCAAGGGTACCTGCCCGGTTACGGCATGCGACCCGACCAAGGGTACTTGCCCGGTTACGACATGTGATCCGACCAAGGGTACCTGCCCGGTTACGACATGTGATCCGACCAAGGGAACCTGCGCGGTTACGACATGTGATCCGACCAAGGGTACCTGCCCGGTTACGACATGTGATCCAACCAAGGGTACTTGCCCGGTCACTGCATGCGACCCGTCCAAGGGCGCCTGCCCCGGGTCCGTGACGACTTCAGGCCTAACCTATTACTTCGGGGCTGTGGCAAATGTTCAAGCTGCTTTGACCGCAACGGGATACGCCGTGCTTTTCCTGAAGGACTCCTTGGGAAACACCGAACCTGCCTTGGTCGATCCGAGTAGCTTGAACATTGATACAGCACACAAAGCGGTAGTCATCAAGCGCGCCTCGGGCTCTAGTGATGTTTTCGTCTTCCTGGCTCAGGGAGCGGATGTGGGTAAATTGATGCTTACGGGTTCAACTCCGGTTGTGGTTCGCTTCAATACTTCCGGATCCGTCATGCCCCCGGTTGATACGACACACGTTTCCGGAACCACGCCGCCGGATACCACTAAGCCCCCGATGTATAAGGGCACGATTGATAACTTGAGGAATGTCTTGGCTTCCAAGAACAACAAGGTGAAAGTCCAGGTCGCGGGCACACCGTTCGACGCAGCTATCGACCCCGCAACCCTCAATACCGATGGCGTGATATTTTTCGCCGCCGATGCGTCGAATCCCACCCAGATTTACATCTTCCTGGGTGATAAAATGGAGCCAGCCAAACCGGCGTTGGCGGCGGACGGAAACATTGCCGTGATGCCGAAGGTGGCTATGGCGGGCCTTTAAGGGTAATTTAGAGGGTAACTTAGCCGTTACGGAACGGCTGAATAGTAAATAGCTTTCATCCGCCCCGAGGCTCACACCTCGGGGCTTTTTCATTCCGGTGGAACGAAATCATACTCCTTGACGAAGCTCGCGGGACGAGGCTTTCCGCCTTCCAAGTAGGGTTTGTACTTGGTGGCTTTTTCCGCGGCAAGCGCGTTGTGATCGAAATCCTTGCCGCCCGATTGCCGGATTGTTGCCGCCACGACTAGTCCCGTTTCATCGATGGTCGCGAATACCAAAACCTTGGCGCCGACTCCTTGTTCTTCGGCCCATTCGGGGTAAAGGGGCAAGACCTTTTCCAAGGCTTCCGGTTCGCGATCGATTTGCAACGGCGGGGCTGGAGGCGGCGGCTTCACGACGGTATCGGCTTTCACCGCCAAACTGTTACCAGTAGCTACGGCCATGTCGCCATTTCCGGTGGTGGCTTCCTTTTCCAGGCCGAATTGCGGCGGCGGGGGAGGCGTATTCTGCGGCACGGGCTGCGGTTCGGGCACCTTGGGAGGCGGCGGCGTCACCTTAGGCGGAGGCAGATTAAGTGGTTTGGGTGGTGGGGGAGGGGTTTCCTCGATCAATTGCACTTCGTCATCGTGATCGGCGTAATGCGTGCTCAACTTTCCGGACACCCAAAAAACGAAAATAAAAATGGCGATGGCCGCCAAAGACAGAATCGCGTCCAGGCGACCCATGCGCGCGACCGGAGGCAGGTGCAGACGTAGTTCCTGAGCCGGCCTGACCGCTTTTCTTTTGGGGCGGACCCGTTTAGGCGGCAGAGCGATCACGGGGCCTGGCGCACCACTTTGAGCGCGTACTTGCTGATGCCGGCGCCGCGCACGATGTCAATGGCGCGGACCACGTACCGGTAAGCCAAATCCTGGTCGGCGGAAATCAATACCTGATAATCCGGCGTTTCCGAGATATCCCGTCGCAAAGCCGCGTCGACTTGCAGGGAATCCGCGGCCTGGCCGTCCAAATAGATCTGGCCATCCTTATCGATAATCATGCCCGAGGCCTTCGGCGCTTCGCCGCCGGCATGGGCCGCCTTCGGCAAACTGACCTTGATTTCACGCTGATCAATGACTGAACTCGTGATCATGAAAATGATGAGGAGCACCAGGAAAATGTCCACCAACGGCGTGATATTGATGGTGGCGATAATGCCTTCGTCCTCCGAGGTCGCGCCTGCCATCAGGCATCCACCCGGTTCAGTGAGGAGTTGAGGCTCCAAGCCATGATTAAGGCGCGAATCTCGCGGGAACGATCCAAAATAGTCTTGCCGCGGTTGCGCAGGATGTTGTAGAACACGACGGCGGGAATGGCGACCAGCAGGCCCAGGGCCGTGGCGATGAGGGATTGCGAAATGGCGACCATGACTTCGGAGCTGCCCCGGCCACCCGAAGCGGCGAATCGATCGAAAGCGACCAAAATTCCCAACACGGTGCCGGTAAGGCCTAGGAAAGGCGCATTCGCGCCCACGGTTCCCAGAAAGGCCACGCCTTTTTCCAACTCGCGCTTCTCCACGGATTCTTGTGCCTCAAATACTTTTTCCAACGCTTCCGGCGCCAAGGCGAAATTTGCCAGACCGGTTTTAACCACGCGTCCGGAAACGGTGGCGGCGTCTTTTTCATTGACGTCCAACTTGGGGCCCGACGGCGATACCAAACCCTGGGTCAATGCCTTCATCCACTTGTCGGCGTCACTGCCCGCCACGGCGTAGCCGCGCAACCGCCAAACGAATATTCCGATGATACAGGCTTCCAAAAACACCAGCAGGGCCAGCAAGGCCTTTTCCACAATCAATAAAAGGGGCGCCAGGTTTTCAATTAAATGGACCATTCGGAATCTCCGTTCTGTGAATGCCGGCCAGGGTAACCTCCCTGATACGTCGCCGGCGCAATACCAGCCGCGCGGCCGTGTGTGCAAATTACCATTGTTTCCGGGGAAAAAATCGTAACGGATGGGTAAATGCGGGTTTCCTGGGTTTCCTGTTATGGCGTCACGGGCTTCCGATCGGTGAAAACCACAGTGTCCTCGCTGAACGCAGTGGCCACCCTCAATTCGCTTAGGACGTTGGCAGCCGATTAAAATGATCCGCCATGCCTACGGCCTTCTCCGCCTCCGTGTCGATGCAGCCCCGATTCGGATTCATTGCCCGGTTTCGGCTTCATTTCCACAAAGACGTTCTTGATGAACCGCCGTTCGACGCAGATTCCGGCCACCATGGTTTCTTTTTCGGATTTGGCCACGGTGGCCCCAAAGTATAGAGAGTCGCCCGAGGTCTTGAGGTAGGTTAGTTTGATGATTGGCAATCCGTCGGCCGACAAAGCGTCTCCAGCCTTGAGGATATTCGTCTCTGGGTCTTTTTTCGAATTCTCGGCTGCCGCGGCCTTGGTCAACGACCGGAAGGGACTTCCGGTATCGCAACTTTTCACCGTGTCGGCGGATAAACTCAACCCAACGGCTTGGATCTCATGCAGGCTGCTCGGATCCACGGCACGAAAATGCGAAACGCCCTGGAATCCCGAGGCAATGCCTGGGTACGCAAAGGAAAGGCAGAGGATGGAAAACTTCATTGGAGTGGTCATAAATTACCGCGTTAGACGTTATTCACGCGCCGCTTATTCCCGGGACTGGAAATATTTCCGGTTACGATAGTATCCTGTGCAGGGAGCCGACCATGCCAGACAAAGTGAAATTCCAACTGTCCGATCATAATGCCCGCGAGCGAATCTTGCGGCTGCCGGGGTCGCAAGCCCAGGCTTTGGAAAATGCCCTGGATCGACTGGAAGCCCATCCCAACTTCCGCTCCCGTCCCGACGCCGAGGCTCTGCCGTGGTTTTTGCTTCCTTTGGCCGAGCGGGGCCTGACCGCCGAGCAAATCGTATTCTTGTCCCTTCAGGTATCTCCGGAGTTACCCCTGGATCATGCCCGGATTTATTACGACTTCCGCCTGGGAAGATGGCAGGCCCATTTGGAGCCGCCCACCTTGGGCCAATGCCTGGACGAGTACGCGCTGAACGCGGAATCCCCGGAACAGGGGTTGGCGTATGTGCGGAAGGAATGGGAAGCTTTTTTACGGCGGCGGGGAAGCCGTCCTGGGTAACGCGTAGCGGGCAAATGAAGCGGGGTAACGTGTAGGTTACGGAGCGTGGAAAGGCATTTGCCATTGGCAGGCCAAGGCGAGCGACGTCCCGGTTTGGGAGGGCAGCGGACCGAAGACGAAATGCGCGGGGGCGTCGAAGTCGGAAAGGGACGCGTCCACCATCCCATCCAGAATGGCGTACACGTAGAAAATCCCCATCCCCCAGAAATATTGGTTGCGGCGCTTACGGTACAACGTCCGATCCTTATCCAATTGCGTCACCAAGTCGGAGGTCGCGCCTCCTGCTTCCTGGCGGGCGATTTTCAACCGCTCGTTCAATAATTCCACCATGCCTTGTCGGGAATAGGCCGATACGGCGCTCGCGCCCAGCGTCATCCAGAGCATACCGAATTTTCCGTAGCGGTGGTTGTACAGTTGTCCACCGCCAGGGAAAGCCATACCTCGGTACATCGCGCCGCGAACCGACCGTGTTTCGATGTCTTTATGGCGGCTCAGATAAGCGATTTCCATCGCGTCCATCACGCCGTATAGGTGCAACCCTAAGGCCCACGCGTATTGCGAGCGAGTCAAGTCTTCCTGTTGCGAGGCCAGTTGGGTGCGTTGGCGCGCAAAAGCCACCTTGTCCCGGCGGCGTTTTTCCAGCGACTCCGCTTGAGTCGGATCTCTGTTTTCCATCAGGAAGAGTGCGTCGGCGGAATCCAACGCTTCCCTAGCCTGCGACTGCCAATGGGGGATATCCACCAGATTGGAATAAATGGCGAGCCCAGCCAGCAACGTTTCCAAGCCTACCAGGAATCCGCCGCGTACGGGATGGTTTCCGTAAAACTGTCCTCCGCCGGGCAGAAGCGCGGAAAGGCCCATGGCTTTGCGATAGCTCAAGGTATCGGTCGCCGCTTGCCAGTCGTTCAGAGGCAAGGTGTCGATTTCCGGGATGCCGGAATGACCTTGGGCTTTGGCAAAGGTCGTCAAACCCATGATTAATAAGGCGATGCGAAGAAAATTCAAAACGTGCGCTGGGTTGGAAATGGTTTGGTTCGAAGGGTTGGAAATCGGCTTTGCTGAGTATGTGCTGGCCATGCCTGGATACCGTTGTCAAAGGTACAAACATGCGGCGTGATGAGGAATGGCGATGGTGTGAGTGGTGACACTTCCTGTCCCCGGGGGCGTGGTATATTTGGATCATGAAAATCGGAATCGTGAATATCGGCGATGAACTGCTCGGCGGGAAAATCCTGAACACCAATCAATGGGACCTCGCGCGCATGCTTGCGCCCCTGGGACACGACCTTCCTTTTTCAATGGTGATAGGCGATGATCTCGAAGCTTTCGCCTTGACCTTACAGTGGGCCTTGTCCGACGATGGCGGCAAGGACGGGGCGAGGTATTCAGGGACCGAGGCAACCCTGATCGGTAAAAGCGGTTCGCGCAAGCTGGACGTGCTGGTGTTGACGGGCGGACTCGGGCCTACCCGCGACGATTTAACCCGACAGGCGGCAGCCGATTTTCTGGGTCGCAAGGTGGTGGAAAGCTCCGAAGCGTTGGAGTGGTTGTGCGCCTTCCTGAAAAAGGATGCCGCCGATTTGCCGTGGGGTCAACGCGTGCAAGCCTGCGTGCCCGAGGATACCCAGGCGTTACGTAACCCGGAAGGTACGGCGTGCGGATTCGCCTTCACGGCCAACGGGGTGCGGGTATTCGCTTTTCCGGGCGTGCCGCGCGAGTTGGACGCCATGGCACGCATGCACCTCCTACCTTATCTGCCGCAAGATCGTTTCCTGCTGGAAAAGACCTTATGGACTTACGGTTGGTCGGAGGGCGCGCAACGGCAGGCCCTGGAAACCCTCGCGCTTCCGGAGCCTTTTAAATTTTCCAGTCTTCCGAATGAAAAAGGCGTGCGCATTTCCCTGAATTGTCTGGCTGCGGCCGTCGAAAGGCACGATCGCGAAAAGGAACTGGACGCGCATTGGTCGGCTTTGCAGGCCGCCATACCCCCGGAATCCTTGGTGTCCGCGCAGGGATTGACCTTGCCTCAGGCCGTGGTGCAATTGCTCAAGGACCGGCATGCCACCGTTTCCGTGGCGGAGTCCTGTACGGGCGGAGGATTGGGCGCTTTGATTACCGAGGTAGCCGGCAGCTCTGAGGTTTTCCGTCAGGGGTTTATAACCTATTCCAATCAATCCAAAACGGAACGCCTGAATGTTGATTCCAAACTGCTGGAATCCCACGGCGCCGTATCCGAACCCGTCGTGAAAGCCATGGTTCTGGGGTGTCTCGAAGCCTGCGGGTCCGACTATGCCTGCGCCATTACGGGCATCGCCGGGCCTACCGGCGGGTCTGCGGAAAAACCGGTGGGAACTGTTTGGATTGCCGTTGCCGTCCAGCGCGCGGGTCTCGATCCCTTGATTCATGCGCAACGTTTTCAATTCCGCGGCGACCGCGCCATGGTCCGGTCGCGCTCGGCCTATACCACCTTGAATCAGCTCAGATTGCTGATTTTAGGGCAATTATCAGGAAAATGAAATACTCAAATATGCCCTTGCACATTTGAGCAGTAAATAATATTCTTAACTCAAACCGCCACGCTCCAAAGGAGTCTCTTATGTCCGCCAAGAAAACCACCGCCCCCGTATCCGAGGAAGCCTCCAATAAAAAAAGGGCCCTCGATGCCGCCGTGGCGCAAATCGAAAAGAACCACGGTAAGGGTTCCATCATGACTTTAGGAAGCCAGGAAATCATGGACATCCCCGTGATTAGCACCGGCTGTATCCAATTGGATATGTCCTTAGGGATTGGCGGATTGCCCAAGGGAAGAATCGTGGAAATCTTTGGACCGGAATCCTCCGGTAAAACCACGCTGACCCTCCATGCCATCGCGGAATGCCAAAAGGCCGGAGGAGTGGCGGCATTCATCGATGCCGAGCATGCCTTCGATGCCTTGTATGCGCGGAAGCTGGGCGTAGACATTGACAACCTTCTGGTATCCCAACCCGATACCGGCGAGCAAGCCCTGGACATCGTCGAGACCTTGGTCCGCAGCAACGCCATTGATCTCATCGTCGTGGACTCCGTGGCCGCGCTGGTTCCGCAAGCGGAAATCAACGGCGAAATGGGCGACTCGCATATGGGCTTGCAGGCCCGCCTCATGTCGCAGGCCCTGCGCAAGCTCACGGGCATTCTCAACCGTTCCCATTGCTGTCTCATTTTCATCAACCAATTGCGCATGAAAATCGGCGTCATGTTCGGCAATCCGGAAACGACGACGGGCGGAAATGCCTTGAAGTTCTACGCTTCCGTGCGTCTCGACATCCGCAAGATCGCTTCGCTGAAAGAAGGCGAAGAGGTGATCGGCAACCGCACTAAGGTGAAGGTGGTCAAAAATAAGGTGGCCGCGCCTTTCAAACAATGCGAGTTCGACATTCTTTATGGCTGTGGCATTTCCCGGGAAGGCAGCCTTTTGGACATGGCCACGGAAATGGAAATCGTCCAGAAAAGCGGGACCTGGTTTTCCTACGGCAAGGAGCGCCTTGGTCAGGGTCGGGAAAAGGCCCGCGATTTCCTCAAGGAAAACCGTGCCTTGGCGGAAGAAATCGAAGGTAAGATTCGTCAGGCCTTCGCGACCGGGTTGGCGGACGCCAAAGCACAAGCCAAGGCCAATGCTCCAGGTGGTTCGGCCTCCGAAGAGTCTTGGGACAATATCGAGATCACCGCCCAGGGAGAAGGGTAGGGATCGCTATCCTCTACAGTGCGACTGCGCATGTAGTAGAGTAGGCGGAGTAGGGCATTCATTCGAAAACCTCCCGGCGGGAGAAATGAATGCCGACAAGCGAACTCCAAGGATCTTTGGCGCGGAAGGCGCCTGCGGCAAAGATCCGAGGAGTCGTTAAGCATACAGGAGTAGGTGGAGATGCGGCAGTGTTTTTTTTAGGACACGCCCTCGCTACAAAAATGAACCGTTTGAAATTCGCTTCTCACAGGTTTCCGGCTTTACCTGTTGGGAGTGAATTGGCCGCAGCCCAATATTCGAGGGCTGCGGCGACTGAATTTAGAGGAGACCTTTAGTACAGATTTTATTGAATCGCCAGTGAATCGCGATGAAAAACGGACAAGCTCATGGATAAGACCTTTTTGAATCGTGGATTTCTGCGTTTGAAAATAGAACCAAACTTGGAGTGGATGGGCATTGGAAAATGCAACCCAAACTCCTAAGTCCCCGGCTTATTTTTGAGTGTTTTTGCCTTTCAATTGGCTCACTTTGGAATCGCCGAATTATATAATTTAAGCAGGATGGCTAGATTCAAGGCTGTTGCCGAAGTAAGGTTTATGAAAAGTATTATGACGATGGCGTGGATTCGGTGGATTGGCTCTTTGGGGTTGATTTTAATGCTATCGAACCAGGTTCTTGGCGCGGAGGCGGATACCGCGCGCCAATTGCTGCTCCAGGCCTTGGAGAACCAATATCGCGGCCCTTTCCAGGCCTCAATCGAACTAGTAGATGAGTCGTTTCCCCATGGAAAGGATTCCTTATCCGGGCAATTGGATTTTGCCGACGAGGTCGGGCAAAGAAGAATATGTTTAGCCGGGAACGGCCAATCCTTTGAATACCGTAGCTTGCATTTTGGAAAAGAGCAATGGCTGACCGATGAGACCAGTCATCGCATTAGGCGTATTGCCAACAGGCAATGGAAAAAAGGCGTTTTCGGAAATCTTCTGACCTTTGAAGACATGTTGAAAATGCCGGGAGACTTCCTGTTGGACTACTCAACCTGTCGTAACTTTAAAGTTACGGACTCTTCTTATGAAATCACCGTGGAGTTGAAACCGGTTTTTCAGTCGGTATATTCCTATGTGGACGTGTGCTTGGCGAAAAATCCACTGCTGCTGCGGCGCCTGGTTTTTTATGGTAACACGGAAAAAAAATTGAAGACCCTGACCATCCGCGAATATCAACCCAAAGATGGAAAATTTCTTTTTACGGATGTCGCGATGTCGGACTGTGATTCCCTGTCGACTTTGCACTTGAGCCTGCATAATTTCTCCTTTGCGGACTCAGAGATGGCTTTAAAGGTCCGTTCCAAGCCGGATGGGTTGAGCTTGCTTATACCAAAATCTGCCTCGGCCACGAATCAAACGCCGACTATGGTTGGAAGCGGAAAGGCAGACGGGGCCCCTCCAAGAGAAGGGGATTCTGAGTCGACTGAGGAACCGGAAGACGCGACTAATTAATCACATGGGCTGAATTCCCCCGCAGCTTGCTTCGGGGTCGTATATTCACAGAGGGTTAATAGCCCACCCCCTGAGGAAGTTTCATATTTTCAAGAATTGGATGTTCCATTTCCAATCCGCGAGTACGGCGATGGATTTTACCCAATCATTGTTTGGTAATTGATCGTGCACTGTCCAGTATCCTACGCTCAAATCCAGTCCACGTCTTTGACGCTCCGGGTCGCGCCCAGAGCGGAATCCCGTAATCCCTAAACTGAGCAAGTTTTTTTCCAACCCCGTATGCCAGGCGTACCAATACTGATCCTGTAAAGCGATCCCCCGAAAGGATACCGATTTGAAAAGGGAATACGGCCTTAAATCGACGCTATACTGGGCGAAAACGTTGGTTACACGGTCTCGGGGTTTGATGAGGATATCGTTGGCATACTCGTAAACAAAATCTTTCCCTTTTGCATCAATATCCCAGAAAGCATGGTATCCCGCCAAATAGATTTGGGACGCCCCCAGGTTCAGGGTAAAATTGCCTTGAAAAGTGAATACATCCGCGCCGCCAGGCTCCTTATGATCTTGATCGATGACATTGTCTGGCCTCCAAATTTCCGGGGCTACGGTTTCCGAGTTTGACGACCTAATCGCGACCATTGAATTATGGAAAAGCATCCGACTGTAATTCAGGCCAAATTCGAAATATCGTAAGGGTTTCAGCAAGAATGTCGTGCCGAAATCGGTTTCGAATGGAGATGTGTTGAAGTTGCCATCGGTCTCGAAATAGGTTTCCCTAAAGATTCCCTTTGTGCCTTCACCCAGTGGCTCAATCCAGCCTACCTGGAACCGATACATCAGATTGGTAAGCACGTATTCATAGCCGGTCGGATCTCCGGACAATCGCAACTCATTTTGGAAAAACGGACCGAAATTAAGGGGTTTTATGCTATCGGCGAGGGTCCGAGTATTGAGAAAAAATGCGGCACCTGCGATTCCGGTAGCAATTAAAAAATTCGATGACATATTGTTCCGCAATTGACCTGATTGACTCCCAAAGTGAAAATCTACTTAATGATTTTACCCCGGCCTCCGGTCTTTTGTCAAACCATTCAAGGCACCCGGCGACCCCGG
>JADGQO010000179.1 GCA_017881725.1 Fibrobacteria bacterium | reverse complement strand
GGGCCCGTCCAGCGCTCGCTGTTCATGGGCGGGGGCCAGTTAGCCGTTTTCAAAACCTCCCAGCGTCCGGACCTGGCCAAACAATTGGTCCGCTTCATGGCCGCCGACAGCGGCGCGCAGGTCGCCTACTCGCAGGTATCCGGTTTTCTCCCCGGCTTGAACAAAGCCATTAACGACCCCTACTTCGCCGGCGACGCGAAGCGCAAGGTTTTCCGCGACATGGTTGTTTATGGCCGCTGCTATCCGGCCGTTCCTTATTGGGGAGAAATCGAAACCAGCATCCTGATGAAACGCATGGGAAATCTCTTCGATATCGCCGCGGAAGTCAACGGCCCCTATACCGAAGCCGCCGTTAAGGCCGAAGTGGATGCGGCCACCAAGGATATCGACGCGCAAATCGAAGCCCATTTCAAGACCCACCCCGAGCACAGGCAATTGTTGGAAAAATACCTGGCGGCAGCGGCGCAGGCGGCGACTAAATAGTGAAGGCGTTTTGGAGATCCGTGCGGAGGAACAAGGTCCCGTACATGTTCCTCTTGCCGACCGTAATCGGAATGCTGCTTTTGCAAGCGATCCCCATTCTGCAAGGCCTTTACCTGGGTTTCCTGCGCAGCCGCAAGGACATGTTGATCAAATACCTGTCCGCGCCCTGGGCGGGCCTGGAGAATTATAGGGAGATCCTTTTTAACCCCGATAGCGCCATCCGTTCCGGTCTCGGCGATGCAGTTCGCAATACCATTCTTTACACCATTATCGTGACTATCGGCACGCTGACGATTGGCACCGTCGCCGCCTTGATGGTGAACCGCGAGTTCCGATTCCGCGCCGCCGCGCGCACCTTGATGTTGTTTCCTTGGATTGTGCCGACCTATGTCGTGGGCCTTTTGTGGGGCTTCCTTTGGCAACGCGAAGTCGGCTTGGTGAATATCATCCTGGTCGATTGGCTGCATCTGTTCCATGACAAAATCACCTGGCTCATCGGTCCCAACACCTTGTGGGCTATCATCATCCCGACCATTTGGCGGCAATGGCCTTTTTCCATGTTGATGTTGCTGGCCGGCCTGCAAGGCATTCCCAAGGACGTGTACGAAGCTGCGGAAATCGACGGCGCGAACCCCTGGCAATCTTTTTGGCGCATCACCTGGCCGCTGCTCAAACCGGTATGGGCCATTTTGATCCTGCATGGGCTGATTTTCAACGTGTACTCGTTCAATATCGTGATCATGATGTTCGGCAACGGCGCGGGCTATCCGGGCAAATACGGCGATTTGCTGATGACGGATTTGTTCCGCAATTCCTTTCAGATGTGGGACTTCGGCACCGGCGCGGCCATGTCGTCCTTGCTCATGCTGGCGATGATGTCCCTGGTATTCATTTGGTATCGCATCTTCCGCGATCAATTGACCGGAAAATAATTCCCGACCCATGCAACCCAAACGCCGGAAATTCCTGGGCCGCTTTCTCACCGCGCTGACGTGGTTTTTAGTGGTCGTCCATTTGATTCCCATCGCCTGGATGGTCTACTGCGGTTTTAAGGACAACCAAGAAATTTTATCCGGCAAAATCATGCCCGGCCGCCGTCATAACGACATCGTCTTTTTGCGTGAACTACCCGAAGGCTTTCTTTCGGGCGGCGTGGACGGGAGCCTGTCACTACTGGATAAATCCACCCTGCACCCCATCCGCAGCAAGAACCTCGGGACCTTCGCCACGAGTTATTGGTTGGATGAAACCGCCGATGGGCCGGCCACCTCCGGAAAATCCGCGACCGCGCTGTGGGTACTTTCCAGCAATCATGGACTCCAAGAAATCGATCCCGTCACGCTCAGCGTGCGGCGCGCATTCGCTATCTCAAAAATCGCCGATGTTTACGGCAACGATTGGGCCACCCTTTGGATCAATGAAGTTTCCGGCTCGGACATCACGCGCATGGGCGACGCCCTTGTTTTCTCTTTCCGCATTCCGACTTATCCGGGATTTACGGCGTTCTTCCCCGCGTCCGGAAAGTTCCAACCTGCACCGGGCTATTCGAACAAGGCGAACGGCCAAGTCCAGGGTTTAATCAACGACCAGGATTCCCCGCAGGATCTTTTCATCGCTTCTACATCCGGCTTATTTAAATGGCATGGGAAAATCTCGGCCTCCGGAAATGGCGATGCCTCGGAGACGCCGACCCTGAAATTACTGCGCGGTCTTCCGGCCTCGCCGGAAAAACCCTGTTGGATACCCCATCGCCGGATTGCCATGGCGGCCGATGCGCGCGCCTATGTTTACGGAATCGACGGGGACAGCGTCCTCGCCTGGTTGGACAGGCCTGCCGGTAGCGGCAAGGTGACCACTTTAGATTATGTGAAAAATCGTTTATGGGTCGGCGACTCGCGTGGTGCGACCGCCTGGGCGGACACTTTCGTCGGCGTCCTTACGAATACCCAATCCGAACTTTTCAAACCGGACTTCCCCAACCTTCCCGGCCGCGACGCCGATTTGACTTCGTTGCGGGTAACCTGTATGTTACCCAGGGTCAATGGCGACATCTTGCTGGGCGGACCGGACGGAGTCTTATCTTTATTGGACGGCACCGGAAAATCAATCGCGTCATCCATTACTCCGCCACCCCCCTTCTATATCCATTGGCACAATTACGTGGACCTGTGGCGGAATATCGATTTCGGCCTTTACCTGAAAAACAGCTTTATCGTATGCATCAGCGTCATGTTCCTGGCCATGCTGTTGGCATCACTGGGCGGTTATGCCTTGGCGCGCTATAACTTTCCCGGCAAGAATATGTTCGGCTACTCGGTGCTGGCTACGCAAATGGTTCCGGGCATCATGCTGCTTTTGCCCCTTTACCTCATGTTCATCTCCTTCAGCCGAGCCACGGGCATCATCGTCAAAGGCAGCTATGGCGGTTTAATCTTGACCTACGCAGCCTATTTCGTGCCCTTCTCGATTTGGATTCTCCGCGGGTTTTTCGCATCGTTGCCCAAGGAATTGGAGGAAGCGGCCCTGGTCGATGGGTGCGGACCTTTCCAAGCATTTTTCCGAATCATTATTCCATCCGCCTTGCCGGGAATTATCGCCACGGGTGTCTATGTTTTCCTATCCGCGTGGGACGAGTTGATGTTCGCATGGGTGCTCACCGATGAAAAAACCTATACCATCCCGGTGGGCATTCGCTTGTTTGTCGGCAATTTCCAGAATCGATATGATTTGATGATGGCAGCCGCCACGGTATCCACTTTGCCGGTAATGGTACTTTTCTTCCTTATGCAAAAGCACATCGTTTCCGGACTTACCGCAGGAGCGGTGAAAGAGTGATTCCGGGCGCAATGAAGTTTTCCCTAATCCAGGAATCCTAAATCAATCAGGGTCATTCACGACGGCAGGGCTCTGAGCATCCAAATAAAAATGCTAAATGGTTGGAAAAAATAAACCCGTCCTCCCGATCCGGATACCAATAGGAAACGGAAACGGTAACCCTGGGACGAGGGTTGAACAACGGGTCCAAGCCTTGGGAATCGCAATGATACGAATCTGTCACGCAAACAGGTACATGGCTCTCTTTTGCGCCGCTTTGCTGGGGGCCGCTCCGTCCCGGACGCTTGCCCAACCGGAAGAGTCGGCGAAAACGGATTCGGCAGTGGCGCAGAGCCCTACGACTCCCATTGCAAAGTCAGCCGTCACGGATAAAATGGATTCCGACACCGACCCAAATCAGGAAGGGATTTCCTTGCCTCCCTTGGACGAGCTAGAATCCAAGGTCCGTTCCACTTTGCTATTTGGCGGCTCCAGCCCGGTTTCTTTTTCAGGCGAAGGCCGTTTGCGGCTGCAAGAGCACGACTACTCCGTCTTCCCAAAATTTCTTGAAAAGGATCAAACCTGGACCCAAGCCAACTGGGAAGGCAACGAGTCCATGATTCGCTTGGGAATGGTCGTCCATGCCAGCCGCAACGCAGTACTCTGGTCGAAAATCGGATTCCAAAATACCATGCCGGGCGTCTATATCAATAACACCGCCGCAGCGCAAGATTCCCTGGGATTCACCCGGGTGCAAAACCGTCACGACAAAAGCGACGTGACGGCCAATATTCATGAGGACATGGCCGGAGGCATTGCCATCCGCACCATTCCCGCGTCCTTCATGTTGCGGATGGGCAACATCATGTGGACGGAAGCCTCGCCCTTGACGATTTGGAAGGACCAGCCCCGTAACTTCGCTTGGGATTATTTGCCTTATGAAATCGAACAACCCGTAGGCCGCTACTACGAATACAACATCGCCAAAGGCGAGAAAGCAGGTCGCGCGGCGTGGAACAAAAAAGCCTTCAACGGCATTGATTTTCAGAGCATCGACCTGCCGGCCCGGCTGCAATTGAACCTGATGTATGCCGCCTTCGAGCGTTACGATAATTTCGAGCGCGAATACATTGATTTCTCTAACGATCTGGGTATCGCGGATCTTTCCAATGACGCCAAGCAAGTCGGCATCGGCGATTCCTTCCGGCACATGTATCATGCGCGCATCGCCCAAGAGAAGTTTATGGGCAGCAACCTGACTTTGGGCCTGAACGGCGTGGGTATTGTTTATAAAGACGATATCGTGGCACAGGATCAGTGGAATAAGAATTTTGGAATCTTGCCGAAGAACTACCGCGACTCCACCACGCTGGCCACGCACAGTTATAAGGTCGGCGATGGATTTTATAAGGAGCCGAAAGTGCTTTCCGTGGATTTGCGCGGTCCGGTCAGTGAAAAACTCGAAATCCATTTGGACGCCGCGGTATCCATGATGGACACGGTATGGGCGCATTTTATTGTGGATTCGACTTCAACTTCGCGGAGTGCGCCGAAGTTATTTACCGGGAGCCTGGAACGCAAGGTTGTCAGCGCCGACCCGGCCGAAGCCGTCTTCGCCCGCATCCGGTCTAAGTACGCCGTACCCGTGCAAGCGGATCTCGCCTATATCGGCAAGGGTTTTTATTCACCATTTTCTTTCGCCGCTCCTGTGGACGCTTTTTTTCCCTACGGCTCAAACCTCGTGGGCGCAGGAAAATTCATTGCTCGTGGCGAGGGCTCGCCGTATACCCAAAATATGGCCGGTATTAACCTTTCCGTCTCGCCCAATATCGGTTACGGGCATTTGCGTATCGCCTATGGACAGCATTTCCAGCCCCAGAAGGCGCGTGATCTTCTTTTCTTCCCATACCGCCTCAACGGACAAGACCTCAACAGCACCATTCAATCCTCCTATAACCGCTGGGGCAATGATTTGGTCAACGTATCCTTGCCCAACAAATACAATGCCAGATTGGGTGATGAAAGCTTCGTTGGCAACGAATTTGTTCCGACCGCGCCGGCTCCGGGACCGGAATCGGGAGGCCTCCGCAGCGATTATCTAGCCATGTTCGAGGGCTTCGTCCCTTACCAAAATGCGGCCCAGGCCGACAGCAACTCTAACCAGAAGAAAACCAGTATCACGACACGATCGAGTTTTGTGCCCGTGCACCAAAAGTGGACCTATAATTTGGAATTCGACGGCGCCTGGGATCTTGGCCCCACCATTGGTTATGGCCATGATCTTTTCGTGAGCGGATATTGCGCCTTGAACGGAATCGCGGGTCAGCCCACCGCATTAGCCGTCAGCCCCAAGGACATGATGCTCTGGGGCGTTTACACGCGCGCCGAACCCGCCATCGCGCTGACCGATAAGTTTTACGTGTTGGGATTGGCCGGATATGAAAACTGGCGCTCGGATATGGCCTATATGGAGCTTCCGGACGAATCGGGCGCCAAGGTCGCGACCAAAGTCCCGATTGATTATAAGGACTATGCCTGGGGCCTCGGTTTCGATTGGGACCTCATTTCGCGCGTAGGCCTGCATGGGCGCTATAAGCAGATGTGGCATAAAGACAAGTTCTACGACGCTAACGATTGGACGAATACTCTGGTCTCGGCGGAAATCAAGATGTGGTTTTAACAGGAGCCCCCATGTTACTTTCCAGATACAAGGCAGCCCTTTTCCCAGCCATGGCTCTCAGCCTCGCCTGCTGGTTGCCGGCCGCGGCGCTTGAAGGCGCGGATCCTGCGACGAAAAATGCGGACGATGCCGGCGTCCAAAAAACCCTCGACAATATCATGTCGAAGGAAGGCATCTCCATGGGCGGGGCCTTCCGTTCGCAATACCTTCACTCCTCGATTTCCGGGCCCTCGGTTTCGGAAAACAAGCGCTCCGAGGAAGGCGTCGAATTCACCTCCGTGGATTTCGATATCCGCGCGCGCCCCAACACGGCGACGCAGGGACGGCTCATCATCCGCATGCACCAGGATTGGAGAAATTTTTTCTCCGATATCGGCAACCCCATCAACACGCGCTGGATCAGCTTGGATGGAAATATCAACGGCATGTTCCACTACAACGCCGGCGATTTCAAACAGAAGTACAGCCCGCTGACCATGTATGCTCCCGAAATCGGCGTGATGTACGAACCGACGATTTTCGCTTCGGATCGGCAGGAGGCCCAGGATGACGCCTTCGTCGGCGGCAATGAAAGATTGTTGCAAGGCGTGAATCTGAATTTCGACGCATCCGTCGATAAGGGCACTACCAACTTGTTACGCGAAATTCACTTTAATGTTTTGGGTTCACGTTTACGTAACGTAGACGTTAGCATCCAAAACGGAGCCAAACCCACGGATAATGTGGAGGCGGCGATAGCGGAAAAATATCTCGCCTCTGGGAATCTGGACGTCTCTGCTCCTTTTGGCCTCTCTTTAGGCGGAACCTATTTGCTGCTGTTCGATAAAAAAGGCAGCTATGCCGCAACGAAAGACGTCTACGATACGGCCGCCCAATGGACCACCATCGCCGCAGGCCGCGCCGGTTACGACCTGGCCACGCTAACGGGCTCCAAGGACTGGAACGTCGGATTCACCAGTGAGTACGCGATGTCGAAAGACGACACCAACCATTACAAAGGGCCCGGCGCCACCGGACTCGTCAACGGCACCATAAACGGCTCCGCTCTGTTGGGTAAGGTGTATGGCAGCTTTAATTCCGGGAAAACCTTCGGCGTCAAAGTGGGAGTAAACTATCTCAAGAACGACGCGGGCTATCGCAATGAGATGGCGCAAAGCCCCGTCTTTATCGGCGAGCGGGTCTTGAATATTGAAAACGATACGACCGCGAGTCGAACCGATAATGTACGTTCCCCAAATTATTCCACCTTCGACGCCATGTACCAACATGTCTTCAAATTCGTTCCCTCTGCCGCCACCAACCTTTGGGCGCGCGCGCCCTTCTCGAAGAACTCCTATAACAGTTCCATCATGACCCAGTCGGAAATGGCCGCCTTTGCGGCCAAGCGAGCGGATACCTCCTTGCAGTTGGTCATGCCCTTCGGTCCGGCCACGGCCAATCGCACCGGCATCCAATCCGATATCACCTTTTCTTTCCTGGACGACCGCATCGAAGCCCAGGCCGTTTACGCCAACCTCCAAAACGTGTCCGGCGTAAAAGTTGACTCCCTCCGGTCCTTGCCGATTACCAAGTTCGGACAAATGGGCGGCGGCGCAAAAATCGAACTCGGAAAATTCATCGGATACTCCCTGCCCTTAACTTTGTCGGGAAGCTTTGTCCGTTCCACCGCAGACAATGGCGGCATCACGGCGGATACGCTGCATCGCTCGCTTAAAGTCACCAGCGATTTCATTAACGCGGGGCTTATGTTTTCCTTCTGGAAAAAATTCTCTTTGCTCGGCGGCTACCAGGAATTCGTAAACACATTTACCCGTGCCGGCGTGGACAGCAAGCAAACCCAGTCCCATTATGCGGGTGGGCTGGATTATCGGGTGGCTACGGGCGCCCATGTACTGTTCTCCCTCGGAGAAGTCAAGGTGAACAATCCCGCCGGCGCCGTGGACCGGGATTTTTCGCAATTGCAAACCGACCTTTTCCTGACCGTCCATTTCTGAACCCCAGGGAGATGCCGTGGCTGCCGTGAATCCAAACCGAATTTTCCGACGCCTGACCGCCATCGCCCTGCCGGCGATCATTTGCGGCTGCGCGTTGCAGTTCAAGCCCCTGAAATCCGCCAATCAAGACGCGGATCTCGCCCCCCATGCCGATCCTCGCATCGTCGCGCGATTTTTTGACGATGATTTCGTTTCCGGCGGCTACCAGTACACTTATCCGGACGCTTCCAAAATTTTCATTCCCGAAGAATCGGGCCATGAAAGCGAAGTATCCTTGCAATTCGACTTGGCCGCCGACGAATACTCCGGCGGTTCGGTTTGCCTTTACAATCTTCTCTATGACCTTACGGCTTACACTTCGCGCGGCGCTTTGCAATTTTGGATCAAGGGAGCTCGAGGTTCTGAAATCGCATGGGTCGCTTTGGTCGACGACGAGAATCGGGACGGAAAGAAAACCGTTGTGCGGCTGCCTTTGAACGACTTTGGCGGCATCGGCACCGAGTGGAAGCTGGTCAATATCCCGTTATCCAAGTTCGGCAAGAAGGGCGTGTATTGGGACGCCAAGAAGCACATTGAGGTGCCGTGGAAATTCGATTGGAACGCCGTCGCCGAGTTCCGCATCGAAATCAAGAAAATGGAAAACCCTTCCTTCCGCGTTTGGGTGGACGACATCAAGGTTTTGCGCGACGTGTTCGACGCGCCGCAGGAAAAACCGACCGAGGATTGGCAAGACAAGGAAGAAAAAATTCCCATGCCGCTCGCCGATGTTCAGCATGGAAAAGTCCTCCATACCCTTTTCAAGGATGCTTTGCCTGCCGGCGGATTCACCTATGTGTACGGCGGCAAAACGGCCACCAAGGTCCAGCCCGGGCCCAATCCGGACCAAGGCGTTCTGGCCTCCTACCTGGACGGGAACGAATATTCCGGGGTCACCCTGGCCATGGGCGAAGGCCATAATATCGATCTCAGCAACCTTCGCTCGGCCAAAGGCGCGCTCTGCTTTTGGGGCAAAGGCGCGCCCGGCGTGAAATCCATTTATCTCGGCATTCTCGATAGCCGTCCCGACGGAGTAAAAACCCAGAGCAAAGTCGTTTTAGGCGACTTCGGATCGGTGGATACCAATTGGAATTATTATCAAATCCCGTTGAAGCGGTTTGGCGCAACGGGTCTCTTTTGGGACGCGACGAAAATGGCGGAAATGTCCGCTCCCGTGAAATGGGATCTCATCAATGAAATCCGCTTCTCGGAAAATAAGGACGAGAACAAAACGCCCCCGGGCCAGCCCATTACCTTCTATGCCAAGGATATCGTCATTACCGACGACATTCCCGGCTACATCGATCCGGATTTGTATTGGGACGCTTTCAAATCCTCGGAGCCGGATCTGCTCCTGCATAATTTCGAAACCGGTAAGCAAGGATGGGATAGCAGCCATGGACCCAAGTCCGACGTGACCTTCACGGTCGACGCGTTTAAAGGTTCGCCTGGAAAATCGCTGGGAATCACCTATCGCCTGGCTGACTGGTGCGACGTCCTTTACCATTACGACACCAATAATGCCCCGGCCAATCACCGGGATTGGACCAAGCATTACGGACTGCGTTTCTCGCTGTATTCGGATAAGGCTTATCAAGGCGTTACGGTTCAAGTCCAGGACGCGGGCAACGAAATCTTCGTCGCGAATGTCGGCGGGGGACGCGGATGGAATGACATCGTGGTCCCGTTCCGGAATTTCAACAAGTTCCCGTATTACCAACCGCCGGACGCCGTGCAAAATGGAAAGTTTGATCTGGGTTCGGTCCGTGTGCTCGATTTCAAACCGGCTGGGGACGGCACCAGCGGCTCCCTCCGGATCGACAATGTTATGTTGACCAATCTCCGCGAGGCACCGAAGAAGGCCGTGGTGGCCAAACGTGAGTTCAAGGTGAAGGCTGATTTAAACAAAACGATCACGGCAAAAATCAACGATGGTTTGTTCGGAATCAATTCCGCGCTCTGGGACGGTGATTTCCTGAACGCCAAAACTCAGGATTACGTTAAAGCGGTCAACCATCATGTCATCCGCTATCCCGGCGGATTGCGCGCCGACGATGACCATTGGAAGGCCGTCCTCGATAAAAAAGACTTCCTGGTGGACACGGATGAATTTTTGGCCTGGTTAAAAGCGACGGGGAACGAAGGCATGTTCACCGTTAATTTCGGGAAAGGCACTCCTCAGGAAGCCGCCGATTGGGTGAAGTACGTAAACGTCACCAAACAGGCGCACGTGCAACTGTGGGAGGTCGGCAACGAGCTGTACGGCGATTGGCACCCTCAGCATACCACGGGCGATGATTATGGAAAGCGCGCGGCGGAATTCATCAAGGCGATGAAAGCCGTGGACCCGACCATCAAGGTCGCCGTAGTCGGCGTGCTGGAAGGTGAGTGGAATAAGCAAGTGCTCGCTTACACCAAGGATCTCACCGATGCGTTGATCATCCATCATTATCCGCAACATTCGGGCGAGGAAAACGATCAAGCTTTGCTTGCCGCTCCGCAAAGCCTGGATGAAATCATCCCCAACGTGCGCCGCCAAATCAAGGAAAGCGGAACGCCCGGCAAAGCCTACGGCATCTGGCTCACGGAATGGAATTCCGTGGACTTCAAACCCGGTCCCCAAACCCTTTCCATGGTCAACGGTCTTTTCGTCGCGGATTATTTGGGTATGCTGGCGAAACATAACATCGATCACGCCGATTACTGGGACATCCATAACAACTTGACCGAACAAGGCGGCGATTACGGCTACTTGTCCCGGACCGGCGCTCCCGACGGCGACAACGTTCCGCGTCCCTCCTATCATGCCTTCAAGCTGGCTTCGGAAACTCTACGCGGCCGGTTGGCGGAATGCAAAATCCAATCCGCAGATGCCGACGCCACCGGCGACTTGACCTGCTACGTCACGGAAAAACCCGATGGGAAGCGGGCCGTGATGATCATCAATAAAAGCCCGGTCACCGAAGCTGCCGTTACGCTTAACGTACCCGGCTTAAAGGGTTCCGGTATGGTAAGGAAATTGGATGCCGCGGATGCGAAGAACGGTCCTGGAAACGGAGAACCCATTTCCCTATCCGAATCGCTGAAGGTCAACCTTCTTCCTCATTCCATCCTGACGCTCCAGCAAAAATAGGGGTCGACTCCTTCAATACCCCATGTACCGGATCTTTTCGATCCGGTACAGCCACCTTGCCTTCAATCGTTCATTCCGATTATTCCGCGCCGGCCGGTGGGGCCATACACGAAGTGCATGAAACGATTTGGCTTACAAGTCGACTTTAAGGGGCGCGAACCGTGAAATTGAACCGCTCCGAATCACGGAGTGACCCTGCGCATCGGAACCTTTTAAACGGTAAACCAACAGTCCGCCGTCCATGTCCTTGGCGATTCCGTCCCGCCGCCCGCCGCGAGTGTCGAAAAATTCGACCGAGCCTTTCCAACCATTCGGCCATTGCGAGCGAAACCGATTTCCCAGCCATTCGATGCGAACCTGTTGGCCGCCACCGATACGCCCCAGCGGCTTTCGGACTCCGTTGTTCGGTAGAATCAAACCGCCCCAAATCCCCGCGCCGAAAGTCGATTCCAATCCGCCGGCCAGATAAGCGAACGGGGCATTCCAATTGATGGCGATTTCATTGGAGGAGAAACTGCATTCGGAATCCAAGTAGGACAACGCAGGCAATGCGGACTGATAAACGCATTTATCGTTTTGGCCGGGATTCGGTCCTCCCACCAATAAACCCGGCACGGGATCCGAAATGCCGTCCGCGCTGGATGGCCGGTGATGTGGAAACATCGGAGTTTTACTGCCGAATCCGGTTACGAAGGAATATCCGGTCGCATTGCGGCCCAGCAAGTAATCCAAGGCATCCACCGAGGCCATGAGATAAGAGGAGTCTCTGGTAGCCTGAAAGGCCTGCAAGAGCAGCATGCCTTCATTCGCGTCTACGGAATTGCTACCCCAAGTGAATTCGGTATTCCCCATCACAAGCCCGTAAGGCGATGCCGCCACCCGATCCCGCAAGCTGTTGGCCGCGGTAATGAATTTTTGTTTTAAGGCCGCGGTGTCAATTTTGGAAAATCCGTTGTTGCTTTCTTCCAACAGGCTGTAGAGTCCCAGGCTGGTAACATTGCCCCAACTGGGAACTCCTACTCCGGAAGGCAGGTTTCCGCTCGGCGCGGCCGCCACGAAAAAGGAATCTTCCCTAGTCGTCAAATAAAGTTCCATGCCCGCCCAGAACAATTCATCGCCGGGATTGCTGTCTCCGTATTCTCCGGTGTTGATTGCCGGGGTGTAGGTTAGGTTCATTTTCGCTTGGTTGTATAATGCCGTCGGGTTCTCCCGGGCCCACTTCCAGGCTTTGCGCGCCACGTTCAAGGCGCTGTCGGCGAAACCCGGCAACGGTCCGTCGAACTTGCGGAATACCCTGGCCGCATAGGCAGCCGTGGCAGCCAGATCCAGCGAGGCGGTAACGGATTTCTGCACGACGTACCGCTCAGCGTCATCCGCGTCCGGCATTACGAAGCCGGAAAATTCGGCTGTCGTCAATTTGTGATAAACGCCACCATCGTTGGGATCTTGCATGGCCATCATCCAGCGGAGATTCCAAAGGCATTCATCGAGCAAATCTGGAATGGCGTTGCCGCTCTCCGGAATATTCAATTTGAGGGTATCGAAAAAAACGGAGTAATGGCGATATAAGGCAAGCAAAGTGTAAGTGGAGATTCCGCTGTTCACGACGTACTTATTGTAGTCGCCGGCATCGTACCAGCCCTTTGTAGCCGATATGACTGTTTCCGCCGGACGAGTCGTAGAGGCCGCGGAAGAGTGCACATAAACCCTATTGTCGGGGTGTCCCGGTGGACGAGCCCACTTCCCAGCATTGGCGGCTTTCAATGTGCAGGATGCGCGTTGATAATAAAACCCCCGGATCGCGCCTTTCACAACTTCTAAATCGGCGTGTCCGTCGATTGTGAACGGAGCGGAAACGCCTAATCCGGGCACGCCCACCACGTAGGTTCCCGGCGTTCTAAATGCGGAAAAGTCTCCCAAACGCACCATCTCATTGGACGGTGAATACAGTTGTGCGGGCCCAAGCTTTCCGGTAAAAACCGTATCGGCTAAATTCGCGGTAGCGATAAAGAATTCGGTGGCCGTGGAATCCACCACGATGCATTTCTTTCCGGTTTGCGGGTGGAATCCGATCTGATTGACATGTATGGATGGGGAAACCGCTGCCCAAGGCGCCGCTGCCAGTACAATTGAAAGTAGTGCGCCCCGCGCGTACCTTGAAAATTCGGCCGTCAAGGAAATTGAACAGAGCACGCAGTCCCCCGGGTTTAGTGCCATCTTAATTGGAGATCATTGGGATATTCGCCTGAACATCGCCCAATTGTCTGGGGTTAGTGTATGAATGCCGGGAACGGGTTTACTCCCGGTTTCGGACCCAGCCTACAGGCCGGCG
>JADGQO010000178.1 GCA_017881725.1 Fibrobacteria bacterium | reverse complement strand
CTTATTTTCGCCTGATGCGGAGGAAGAGAGACGGTCACGTCGGTCCCCGGGCCAAAAGCGTTTTGGGTATACCATGCCTCGGTGCTCCAAAGGGTGTCATTATTCGCCGCCTTCACGCTATTCAACTTGATATACACGACATTCTTCACAAGCATGCCGGCGATGTCCAAAGTAACCTTCAATTTATCGTCACTCACCTTAACGGAGTTTACCGTTAGAGGATAAACCGGTTGTTTGCCCGCGCCATAGGTCAACTCAGGTTTGTAAAACCATTGCTTGACCTGGTAACTTGCGACCTTGTCGGCTCCCGTGCCGACCGGTGTCGTGAACTCCATCTCCATGGTCGTCGGACCTTTGGAGCGGATCGCCAAAATATCGAAGGATTTCTTTCCGTTGGGAGCCATCCGTTGCAAGCCGAAGTTTTTTCCCGCCCAGTCCCAACCGCCCCACTCCTGGGTTCCAATCCCGCCGATATAAACAGCGCTGTCGGGGCCCACGATGATGCGATTCGTCGCGGCTTGTAAACCGCCGGAAAACGGGAAAACTGCGCCTTGGAATTCCCCGCCTACCTTTTCCAGGAAATACCGCTGCAACGTTCCCATGTTATTGTCGCCGGCCAACATTTGTCCCTTGAAGGTTCCGGTTTTCAGGAAGACCGGTTGGGTGGGCGAAATACCGATGGCCTTATAGTCGATCCAGACGGCCGGAGGCGTCTCCGGTTGGTCATTAAAGGGGCCCGGACCGGGATTGCTTTTATGCACGCCGTAAAAGTGGCCCTTCTTGACGTTAATAAGCTTGGAAGAAGGGACCCAGTTTCCCTGGTTTTCCATCACGAAGATCTCATTATCCGGACCAATGGTGAATCCATTGGGCGTACGGAAGCCGCAGGCATAGTCGGAAAAGTTTCCGGTTTTGAGTGACATCTGAATGATGCATCCCCGGTCATTGCTTTGCTTGCCGTCCAGCGGCCAAGCGGTGGCTAATCCACCCCAGAACACGCTGTCCTTATAAACCATTCCCAAGGCGAATTCCAAACTTTGGGCAGCCGGTTGCACGGTCCACCCGGAGGCCACCTTTTTAACCGTGTCCGCAAGCCCATCCTTGTTCTTGTCCGGTAAATAGGAAAGCTGGTCTTTTTGCAGGAGGTAGATTTCGCCGTCGACGACGCTAACGCCGAGCGGCTCATTGAGATTGGAAGCGAACTTTTTATAAGTAATCTTGGAGGCATCTCCAGTCTGCGCATTCGATACCAGGTAAACCGAACCCTTTTTTGCGCCGAATCCTTCCCAAGTCGCGACCACCAACCTGCCATCCGGCAGGAAGTCCAGACCGCCAACCATCGGATCAAATCCCGTCGGGCGAAGGTTTGTCATGGTGAAGTCCGGGTGGATGCCCAAACTTTGCGCCGAAGCCAATCCGGTGAATAACGCCATCGCCGTGAATGCGGCAATATTTCGGATGCGAGGATTTCCGGTTCTTTTTAATCCCGAAACGCTCGAATTCTCGAAATGCCTAACAGGATTTTTAGGATTTTTTTCGCCAACCATTATTCCCCCGGTTCTTAGCCCTTTGCAAAAGGACACCCTGGAATTTAGGGAAGTTGCCGTCATTTTACTGGGCAAAAAGAACATTTCTTTCATTAATCGTTTCCAAGATGAGAACGGGTATCAGCTTACCCTCAACTCGACAAGTTGGCCTGGGATTACATGGACCGGAGCATGCCGTAGATACGCTTTCCGGAAGAAGTCCTGGGCGGTCCGTCGGTGGGGAAGAAAACCACGTTCCATACATAGATGTACGCGCCGGTAGCGACGGGTCCTCCGACTGCCGTCTTTCCGTTCCATAACAGATAAAGCACATGCGTCCCCGGTAAAAATCCTTGTCCGACTGAGCCTTGCGGCAAGTGTTCCAAATCTTCATCGGCGACATCCAACTTGGCTTCGTTCACAAAATTCCCGAAATTGTCATAAACGTGCAAGTCTAATGAAAACGGGTGAGACGCTTCGAGAATGAGGCCGCCGGAATGCACGCGATCCGGAGTCGAGAGTGTCGTGGGAAGATCCGCCGGCGCCCGGCCGATAGTCGGTCCCGCCCCTGCCGTCGCATAAACCGTCCAGGCCGGACCTTGGGGATTATTGGGGATTTGGGAAACGCTGTTCACGCCGACCGATTGCACCCGGTAAACCAAGGGGCTCGATACCCGTAAGGGGACACGCGAATTTCCGGGATTGGTTTGCACGTTTCCGGCCTTATCCCCCACGCCCGCAGTTTGGCTAATCCAAACTGAATCGCCTGCCAAAGGCGCGACGGAAGTCGCACCGCCGTCCAAGAGGGTCGATTGGATAATGTAGGTCCAGGTAAAGAGGTTATCCGTTACGGGCATGGCCAGGCCGTTGCCGACCGCGAAGCGGTAATGCGACCCGGTGGACCCCTGGAAAGCCAGGAATGGAGACGGCGCTAGCGAGTTGCCGGAGATTTCCTCCGAGTACGAGATTTGCAACGTATCGGGCGATCCCGACGCGCCTCGATGCAAGATGGCCCTACGGATCACCGGAGCCACGCCGTCCTGGATAGTTACGCTGCCCGCATGGAGCATGCCGTCGGCGTCGGTTGCAGGGCGTGGAACGGTTATCGATTCCTTGCCGCCGACAATCGCCAAGGCATTGGGCGCGAGGGCGAGCACCAGGGTATCCTGTGAGATACGGTAACTTGCAAGTGTCAGGCCGGAAGTCAGTTTGGACCCGGCCAACTGTCCTGCGATGACGGCGGAATCGGGCCGACCCAGGGAGGTGTCGAGCGACAAAACAATCGCGTCGGCGTAACCGTCCGCATTCAAGTCGCGGAACACGGCGCCGTGGATGTTCACCACCGCGTATTTGGAGATATCGTAGTTTGCCACGAGGATCTCGCTGGGACGCCAGTCGGGTTTGACCGCGATGGCCTTCAAGGTAATGGTTTCCTTGATCATGATGGGACCCACGAAGAGCTGGCTGCCGGGTGCGCCCGGCGAGGGGGTAGAACCATCCACCGTGTACCAAATGGTGGCTCCGGGATTCGGAGTCGGAAGAGACAGGTTGACCGCGAAGGAATCCTTTCCGGTCTTGCTGCGCGGGTCGGCATCGGGCTTGGCGACTTGCTGCGGGGGCGGAGGCGGAGCTTTGATCCAATTCACAATCAGCTTGCGCGATTCCACCGCGCAATTGGCCGTGTCCCAGGCGATGACGTCGAAGACGTTGGTGCCTTCCGTAAGCGCAAAGGCGTGGCTGAATTCGACTCCCGCAGCGGACCGCTTCAGGGAGGCTTCATCCAAAGCCGTACCGTTGACTACGATTTCGTCGATGCGGCCGTTCGGCGTGCTGGAGGCTTTGCCCGCGATCGTCAAATTGCCCGTCTCCTGACGAAGGTCGTAGCGATCCTGCGGACTCACCACCGGCAAAGTCAGGTCAAGGCTCGCGGTGCGGCGAACCACCAGTTTGTCCGTCGATTGATAATCGGGTCCGTATCCGAAAACATGCACGCCCTTATAGTAAGCGGTGATATACGGGTCCTCGGTATAGGATACCTCGGGTTTGCCGTTGACGGTCACCACCATTTCCGGATCCTTATACACCCCGGTGGCGCCCTTGGTCAGGTCCACGCCTCCGAAGGCGATGGGATCGGGCGGCGACGCATGGGCGCGTATGGACCAGGCATTGTTGAAAAAGGAAAACGGTTCGTCTCCCGTGGTGTTGTTCGCTCCGCGTGTATTGATGATTAGCTCGAACCGCGCGCGACCGGCAACGGGCAGGGTATCATTGAGCGTGATGGGGAAATACCATTGGTCCGGCATTCCAGGAACCTGTTTGGCCGCCCCGAAGATGATGGTTGAATCGACCTTCAATTGGTGCGGATTGCCGCCCACGTCAAAGATTTGGTTGTCGTAACCGTTGGCAATCAAACCCGCGGCCGTAGTCGCGTCCGCGGTAAAGTAGTAGCGCATTTCCAATCCGAAATAGGGCTTGCTTTCGTTGTTGGCCACGTCGATGTAAAAATGGGTGCTTTTGCCTCCAGACGATTTGCTGGTGGGTTTGATGCGGACCGTATAATTGACCAACACTTGGGTTGTGGAGAACGTGTAAAACTTGCCCCCGTTGTTATCGATCGTGGAACCTGAGATGGCATCGAAATAATACGGGGTCGCGGCTTCCAGGTTCTTGAGCGTCACCCGGTGGAACTCCGTCGGTATCCCGGCGTCGTCGGGCGATTGACTCAATCCCAGGGCCGTGGTCTTGCCGTAGTCGACTTGGCTCGGATAGTATCCGTTCTTGGTCCACCAGGTGACCAAAGCGGATTCATGCGTTTCATTGCACACCTTGACGTCACTGATCAAGGCGGCCACGTCGACGGACTTGGTCGTGAATTTCCAAAAGGCGCCGTTGTTCATGTCGACGGTGTAATTGCGGCGCACGTCGATTCCGGAGAAATAGATGTAATAGGTGGTGCTGGGCGTCAGGCCCTTAATCGTTAGTTGGTGGTTGCGACCCAGCAAGGAGTCGGGTAAGGTTTGCAGCAGTTTGCCGCCGGGAGCATCCAACAGAAAGACCGTATCCCGGGAAATTTCGTCCGTCGTCCAGGTAACCACCGCGCTACGGGTTTCGGGAAAGATGTTGACCGACTGGAATTTTGGCCCGGTGGTATCCGGAGGGAGGTCCAGGGCCAACATTTGCGCGGAAGTGATGAGTTGCGCGGAGAAATCGATGCACGTTTCCGTTCGTGTGTAAGCGTCCCAAGTATCAACAAGGGTTGCTTTCGGATTGCTGCCGCCCATGAGCGCTCCCTTGGGACTGGTATAGGCGTAGGGAAACCCACCTGCATTATACCCTTCGGGATTGGCGGCACGATTATGCGGGTGTTGCAAATTCTTATCCCCCGCGCCCATCAGAAAACTGATGTCCCAGGGATTCATGCCCATCACATAATTGAGGTTGTCGATTCCGATATTGTAATAGAGAGGATCTTTGGTGAGATCCCAGTAGAAGAACAACCCCATCACCGTGCCCATGTTATAGCGGTTAAAACCCCAGTCGACGCTGGTGAATACGCCGTGATAGGGTTCGTCGGCGTGGATGGTGCCATAGGTATTACTGCCGTTGGAATTCACCTCGATCAACCGTTTCAAGGCCGACAGAACATCCTGGTTCAGGGAATCTGCGACGGGAGCGGAGATGCCGTAAGCCGCCGCGGTGGCATGGTTACCAAGGATCAGTTTGGAAAGGCCGTACAGCGTGTATACGAAAGTGTTCTGGTAATCCGAGGTCCATCCGCCGGGCGCAAAGGGCTTGCCATTGCCCACGGCCAACAAACCGGTGGGAAAGGTCCCTTGATTGAATTGGGCCAGGTTGTCGGTTCCGCGGGCCGGATCCTCCAGTAAATCCTTGCGGAAGCGCGGATCCTTGGTAGCGTACCAAAGGGCGAACGCCGCGAGGGCTTTATCGTCCCGGGTTTCTCCTCCCCCGTTGTAAAAGCCCATTTCTCCCCCGGTCTTGTCATGAGTGACCATCACGATTTTATCGTAAATGTCGATGGCAGCCGCTTGACATTCTTTGGCGTAGGTGGGATCAAACGGTTGCCAACCCCAGCTAAAAAAGGCCAAGGCCGCGGCGTACATACCGGACACATTGGCGCCAATGGTATCCCTCGGCGTGCGCGGCGGCCCGCCTTTGCTATGCGGCGCGACATCCTGATGTTCCGGCACATCCCAGTACTGGTGGTCCTCCCCGTCGATTATGCTGTGATACATATCACCTTTGTCAATCAGCCCCAGCTCCTTGCTGACTTTGTACAGCTTCAGGATGAAATCGGCCCCGATCTTGGCTTCATATAGGACGTCGGGAATTCCATCCGTTCCAAAGGGCAAGGTGTCATAATACGATTGACCGTAGAAATCCTCCGCCTTTTGCGGGTAGAAGGCGTAGGTCATGGCCAGCACGGAGGCGGCATACCCGATGGTCTCCCCAACCTTGATATGATCGCCGCAATCATGCCATCCCCCGGTTAGCGCACCGCTGTATTTCTGGCCCAAGAAATCCCCGTCCTTAAGATGGCAAGCCTGGTGCATCCAACTATGGGTGTTGCCGCAACGTTGCGATCCGAAAAATTTCAGGGAGGTTTCGAAAACGAAATTGTAAACCTTGGGATCGAGACTGAAATGAGCCGAAGAATCTGTGCCGCAAGCCAGCAAATAGGTACCTGGGGTTGTAAAGGCGGAAAAATCCGCGCGGTAAAGATGCACGGCCTTGGCCGGTAGGTTTGTACTATCCATGCGAGTAATGGAGTTATAATATGAGCTTATCGCCATGCCCCCCTCCGTAACCGTACCCACGTCCTTCAGGGTTCCCGTGAACAACGATTTCCGCGTTACCGCATCCACAACGTTGAATGATTGGGCCAGGGGATTCGCTACAAACGCAACTTTATCGGGATCGCCAGGAAGGTATCCCACTTGGTTCACGCGGATATTTCGAATCTTTAAATTAAGGGAGTCGTTTTTAAGCCGCGAACAGGCCGCGCAAGTTTTGTCGATGGCCAACTGAGCATTGCCCGTCGATGGAAGAAGCGCGAGTAGGAAAGCAAAAACTGATAAATGGCTTCGCATTTGTTTCCGTGACCCCGATGGATTGACTGCGACCGAAAAGGGAGCAGATAGAACTAGGGTCTGTGTATTTTGTATGCAGCCTAAGCGGTTGGGTTCATAAAATTTGGGAAAACCCGCCTGTTCAAAAAAAAGGGGGTCGAAATGGCGCCCATTCCAATCCCCTTATCGATCCCCATACCGAACCCTTTGGCGGTCCTTAAAACAAGCAATGGCGACAATAGGCCAGAAGAAACAACTGGCCAGTAGAAGCTACTGGGCCGCAGGTCTCTAATGGACCAATAGATTATCCACCTTCAGGTTATTGGAAGGCACGACTCGGTTCCTGCCCATGGCGTCAAATAGATTCGACCCGGTGGAAAAGACCGGAACGGCCGAGACGCCGTAAACGGTCGCGGTCGTTATGGCGGGACGTGCCGCCGGACGAGCCAAATCGTAGCGAATGCCT
>JADGQO010000177.1 GCA_017881725.1 Fibrobacteria bacterium | reverse complement strand
TTTCTCCAGCGCCAGGAGCACGGCGATGCTGCCCACCAGGGACACAATGGCCAACGCGAAGAACAGACTGCGCCGCTGGAAGAACAAAGCCTTCTCGATATCGTTGGTCAGATCCTCCGCCGTATCCGTGAATCGGTTGGAGGTGTAGATGCCGAAGACCAAACCCATTGAGCACAGGCAAATCACGGGTTCGAATTTCAACTGCATGTACATTTGCACGGACAGCACGCACAAAAATCCCATGGACGAGAGATAGATCAACATCCAAGCGGGTTTGAGCGCGCGGGCCTTCAACAACAGATTATGCATTCTTGGCTCCCACGAATTGAAAATTGAAAATTGAAAATGGCTTCGCGATATACTGGAATATAAATTACTGTGAATTCGATTGGCCGCACGGCGCGGCGAATTACCGCCACGTGACAAGCTGACACCAGATTCGGTTCGGCCGTGATGGGGCAATTAATGGTAAATCGGATTACGGCGCTCCGCTCGATTGCAACACGATGTCGGCAATGAGTTAGCGCCTCCGGGCCTCGATTCGGCCGGACCCCGGGACGAGAGTCACATACAGGTTAACCCAGGACTTGGGATTCCGCGGGCACGGCGGATGGGCCGGATCCCAGTTGCTGCAAATCGATTTCAACTTCCGGCTTGCGGACCGGTTTCGCCGCCGCCGGTCCGCGCCGGCGTTCATGGCGCTGCATGAGACGGTAAACGTAAGCGACGGAAACGTTCTGGCCGACGGCTTCCAGGACTTCGGGTAGAAGCTCCTTGGCCTTGCGGCCTTGGCCTTTGGAGACCTGCGATTGCAATTTTTCCACCAGGGCCTTTTCCTGATCGAGAGACAGGTAGGCGCGCCGCCGTCCGCCCCGGCCTTTACGATCCAGGCTGTCCGGGCCCCCCTGATTGTACTGCTTGATCCATAGCCACACGGCTTGTTTGGAAACTTGCAGCAGATCCGAAACACGATGGGCATGGAAAGGTCCGCGCCGGGTCAGCCAGATGGCGAGCCGCTTTTTGTAGGCGTCCAGGCTGGGCGCTTCGCGAACCCACCGGGAAAGCTCCTCGTCGCTGAGCCAAGTTGAAATCTGTGCGGGCATTTTCATATCTGGATTCCTCCGACTCCATTTTACCATAACTCCATTTTTGTCAGGCAAGTAGGATTTCACTTTTTTTTACGCGAGTGAACCCTCTACGCACCAATAAGTACAGTTCCTACCGATTGGAGCGACGGGCTCCGCCGTTTACCCGTGGGCGACGGCGCGGCGAGGGGTGCGCACGCTTGCGATGACACCGGCGCTGTCAGCATTCCTACGTTGCATTGTCGCCTGGGGAAGCTTAAAATCAAGGTTACTCTCGGAAAGGATGGAAATTTGAATCTCGATTCGGCCTTACCGATTCATGACGTGTTGATCCGGATTGGCTTCGCGATGGTTGCGGGATTGATTTTAGGCCTGGAAAGGGAATCGCATGGCCGCGCGGCGGGCCTTAAAACCACCGTATTGGCTTGCGTCGCTTCCTGCATCGCCATGATCCTCTCCGAGGATTTTTACCGCGAGTCGCTGGCGCAAACCGGCGTGTTCCGCCCCGACCGCGCGCGTTTGGCTGCGGGGATCCTGACCGGCATCGGATTCCTCGGTGCCGGCGCGATTATCCGGCAAGGTACCTTGGTGCGCGGCGTAACCACGGCCGCGGTATTGTGGTTCATCACGATATTGGGCTTGAGTTTCGGCAGCGGCCACTTGTTGTTGGGGTGCATCGGAACGGCCATCGCCATCGTCGCATTGTTCGCCTTGCCCTACTTGGAACAGCGCATCAAGAAGGACTTCTACTATTCGCTCACCGTGACCTTGGGGCTCAACGGCATCAGCGACGAGGAAATCCGCGCGCGGGTGGAATCGGCCGGCGCCAGCGTGCAGCGCGTCAACCTGGATTACAACCTGGAACAACAATCGCGCACCTTGCAATGCGAACTCAAGCTGCGCAAGAACGACGTGTTCAAACTCTCGCGCGAGGTTGTCACCGCCCTTGCGGGCTGCCCCGGCGTGACGCGCGTGAAGTGGGGCATGGGCCCGCCTTAGCCCATCTGACCTACATCTGGGGGCTCCTTTGCTCCACTTATTTCTTAACAGGCCCTTCGCCCAACTTTTCCTATACTTGGAGCCGCATGAACGAGAGCGGTCCCGTGATCATCTATACGGATGGCGGATGCCTGGGAAACCCCGGCCCTGGCGGTTTCGGAGCCGTGCTCCTGTACAACGGACATCGCAAGGAGTTGAGCGGCGGCTACCGGCTGACCACCAACAACCGCATGGAGCTGATGGGCGCCATCGCGGCGCTGGAAGCATTGAAAAACCGGACAACGGCGAAGGTGCATTCCGATTCCCAGTACGTCGTGAAGGCCATCGAGGAAGGCTGGGCGCAGCGGTGGAAGCGCAACGGCTGGCGCAAAAGCGACAAGTCGCCGGCCATGAATCCGGACTTGTGGGAACGGCTGCTGGGTCTGTGCGCGCGGCATGACGTACGTTTTATCTGGGTGCGCGGCCACAACGGAGACGTTGAAAACGAGCGGTGCGACGTCCTGGCCAAGCAGGGCGCGTCGCAGAAGGATTTGCCTCCGGATCCCGGTTACGGCTAGCCCCGGCAGGCTTTGATACCCCTCCGCGCCCGCAGGCTTCCTGCGGCCGTGGCGTGCGTGAGGCGATGAAAGCGGTGAAAAGGAATGGAAAAGCGCGGTTACAAATATTATGACATGGTGATGGCGGCCTTCGTGACCGTCCTCCTCTGCTCCAACTTCATCGGTGCAGCCAAGCAGGCCATGGTCAACCTGCCGATCTTGGGGGAAACCAAATTCGGCGCGGGAGTTTTGTTCTTTCCCATCTCCTATATATTCGGCGACATCCTCACCGAGGTTTACGGATATGCGCGCGATCGGCGCGTGGTGTGGGCCGGGTTCGGCGCGTTGGCCTTCGCGTCTTTCATGGCTTTCGTGGTCGTTCACTTGCCTCCTTCCGACAGTGATTTCATGAAGGCCTATCAGGGCCATCTGGAAGGCGTGTTCGGCAACGCCTGGCGCATCGCGGCGGGATCCATGATCGCGTTCTGGGCCGGCTCTTTCGCCAACAGTTTCGTGCTGGCGAAAATGAAAATCCTGACGGAAGGCAAATGGCTGTGGATGCGTACCATCGGCTCCACCTTGGTGGGCGAATTGGTGGACTCGAGCCTGTTCTACTTCATCGCCTTCTACGGCATCTGGGCGACGGGGGATATCCTCAAGGTGACGTTGGTCCAATACGTTTTGAAAACCGGCTGGGAAGTGGTGATGACGCCCGTGACCTATAAGATTGTGGGTTTCCTGAAACGCGTCGAGCAGGAAGATTATTACGACCGCGACACCCGTTTCACGCCTTTCGCGCTGGACGACTGAGCATGCCCTGCTTGCGGGACCCGGCCCTGCCGGACCCGGCCTCTGCTCTGCGGGGCCCCGTGGACATCCTGGGCCAGAGTTATGCGGACCTGACGCAGGCCTTTTCCGACCGCTTCGGAAAAGGGGAATACCATGCCGGCGCGCTGTTCCGATCCCTTTACCGAAAAAACCAATCTGTTCCCTCCACCTTGCCCGAGTTCGCGGACAATCCGGCGTTGGCCGAAAAGGTGGCCGAGACTTTCGGCTTCCGCCTGCCCGAAATCGTCCCCACCCCGGGTGGTCCACTCCGCATGGGTGAATCCGCCGGTTCCCAAACGGACGGATCAGCGCCCGGTGGGGATCCCACTCTCCGTGGGCCCGCCACGTCACGTGGGGCCGCCGCCTACAAATTCCTGCTCAAGCTGCGCGACGGGTTGGAAAGCGAGTCCGTGATCATCCCCATGCGCAAGTACAAATCCTTGTGCGTCTCGTCCCAGGTGGGCTGCCGCATGGGGTGTAACTTCTGTGAGACGGCACAGATGGGTTACGTACGCAGCCTGGACGCGGGGGAGATCGTGGCCCAGGTGATGGTCGCCCGCTTCGTCCTGGGCGAGCCCGTGGAGAACGTGGTCTTCATGGGCATGGGCGAGCCGATGGACAATCTCGACCAGGTTTTGCAGGCCGTGCGCATCCTCTCCGATCAACGGGGGCTGGATATCCCGCAGTCCTCCATCACGGTGTCGACGGTCGGCCATGTGGACGGGATCCGCCGCCTGGCCGCCTTGGCCGCGAAATCCGCGGCCGCCGAATCCACCGCCGCGCGTGGGTCACACGCCGGAAACCCGCGCTCCGGTTTTTCGCGCTTGCATCTGGCCGTGAGCCTCAACGCGCCCAACGACGCCATCCGCTCCCGCATCATGCCCGTCAATGCCAAATGGCCTTTGTCCGTATTGAAAGAGGCTTTGCGTGACTACCCGCTGGCCAACAAGGACGATTTCCTGTTCATGGAATACGTGCTGATCCCGGGCGTGAACGACGCCCGCGAGCACGCCTTGGAGGTCGCGGAATACCTGCGCGGCTTGCGGACTTGCCTCAACTTGATTCCCTACAATCCGCGCCATGAGTCGCCGTACGCGCGTCCGTCGGCGGACAGCGTGAAGAACTTTTACCGCTGGGCCACCGAGGCGGGCCAATACTGCCGCATCCGCGGCACCAAGGGTGATGATTCCATGGCCGCCTGCGGCCAGTTGGGAAACCGGGCCTTGTCGCGGCGCCGGCCGGGGAGCGGCAAAACCGCCCCCTAACCGCCCCCTTCGAAGACGGCCCCTTCGAAGACGGCCCGTGGCCCGTTATCGCGGAAGGATGTCAACGGCCGGGAAGGCGGAAGGGGCGATGGTTTTGACGCGTCCGAGCGGATCCACCAAGGTTCCTGACCCGTTCAAGAAAACCGGAACGGGCGAATTTGCCGAACCCAAGGCGCCGACGCGATGCGCGGCGGGACGGGTGAAATAGCTCAAGGCCGCCGTGGGTCCCAAGCTTCCCGCAGGGATGATCGTGAAGGCTTTGCGCTTCGCGGCGATGGTGGGATCGGCTGCTTTCAGGGCGTCCATCACGGCCTGGTACATATTGGTTTTGACGGTAGGTGTGCCGCCATTGTACAGCAGGCAACCGCAACTGCTTCCGATCCACGAGTTGGCGTCCGACAGGCCCCAGGTCACGAAGGACACGCAATTGAAGTTCTCGAGGCAGGCCCCCATTAAAGCCGTCCAGTCCGCGGGGGTGGCGTCCTTGATGTCGATTTCGGTAAGCGAAACGCGCAGCCCGAGGTCGCCGAAGCGCTTGATGTTCGTGGAAATGTCCGCCTTGTTGACCGGGGAGGTCAGATGGCATTGAAATCCGATGCCGTCGATGGGCACATGGTTGGTCTGCCACTTCTTCGCCATGGCGACGATGGCCGTCGATTTCGGATTCACCCCGTCGGCGCCGTAATCGTTGGAGTACAGATAACCGTTGGTGCCGATTACGCGACGCGACATCACAAGGGCCGAATCGGCGTAATCGTCCCCGATGGCTTTCATCCAAAAAATTCCCTTGAGGCCTCCGTTTACGCCGTCGTTGGTGATTTCGTTCAACACGTCCCATTCCAGGATCTTGGTTTTGAAATGACCGCCCACCGAATCGATATGGTTCCGCAAGGTGCTGAGCCCGTTCATGCGGTTGGTCACGACCGCCATTGCCGAAATGGATTGTCCGCCCCAGACGAAATTATGTCCCCGCATCTTCATGTTGTTCGCGCTGGCGAAATTGTAAACGTCATCGCCCGGCTTGTAGTTGAATTTGCCGATGGGTTTTTCGGTGCTCTCGAATTTCATTTCATTTTCGCACACGACCAGATTGAATTGGGCCTTGGCGACCGCCGCGTAGCTCGCGTTCGTGACGTTGAAACTGTTGGTGGCGATGCCGATATTGAGGCCTGCGGCGTCGGCGGCACTCCTCAGGGTCGCGGCCGTTTGGGACCAGGCCGTTCCGGCAAACAGCGGGAGGGACAGGAAGATGAAGAGGGGACGAGGGAACATATCGCTCCTTGGAATAGGAATAGGACTAGGATTATTCAATCGGCAGTTACAACCCATCGGTTGCGAATCACCCCATGCAGTGACCAATCTATCGGCGGAGACAAATTTTCGCTGGCAGTATTCTTTCCGACACGCGGACATTCTAGGGGGCAGGCAAACACGATAGGGGGATGATTGGGGGATATATGCTAATTTTCGATATGTGAGCCTGATTTCCTACCAACCGCATCGCAATCCCTCCGTCGGGCCGGTTTAACCGAGCCTTCCATTTCCAGCATGAACGACGGGGACATTCACAAGGGGGACCTTCCGCATCGACGGCGCGTTCGGTATCGCGGCACCCATCCGCGCGGTTTCGGAGAGAAGTACAAGGAATTGAATCCGGATCATTTCCAGGCGGATTCCCAAAAAGTGATTGAGCGGGGGCAAACTCCAGCCGGAACCCACCGGCCCATTTGCGTTCGTGAAATCATGGATTTCTTAAATCTCAAACCTGGCCATTGCGGCGTGGACGCGACTCTGGGATATGGTGGGCATGCCCGGGAAATCCTGGCGCGGATCAGTCCGGGTGGGCTTCTCTATGGGCTCGATGTCGATCCCTTGGAATTGCCGCGCACGGAACAGCGCTTGCGCGAACTGGGTTATACCGATCGGGAGCTCATGGTGCGGCCCGTGAATTTCTCAGGCCTCGGAGCGGTGGCGACTGAAGCCGGAAGAAGGTTTGATTTCGTCCTGGCCGACCTGGGCGTTTCCTCCATGCAAATCGATAATCCCGCGCGCGGGTTTACCTTCAAGGCGGACGGACCCTTGGATTTACGCCTCAATCCCGATCAAGGGCAATCCGCTACGGACCTTTTGTTGCAACGCTCGCAAGGTGAATTGGCCCTGATGCTTTACGATTTTGCCGATGAGCCGCATGCCGAGGACATCGCCGCAGCGCTCGTGGAACGCCGGGGAGACATCCGCACCACGCTGCAATTGGCCGACGCCGTGCGCACCGCATTACGTTCCGCTCTGCAAACATTGCCCAAGGA
Source organism: Fibrobacteria bacterium (assembly GCA_017881725.1). Taxonomy (GTDB): domain Bacteria; phylum Fibrobacterota; class Fibrobacteria; order UBA11236; family UBA11236; genus Chersky-265. The sequence continues at coordinate 16,510 of JADGQO010000177.1, read as the reverse complement.
CGAACGCGAAGGGGAAACCAAGAAAGCCCTGCAACGCACCTTCCAGGCCCTGCGCATCGCCGTCAACGACGAATTCGGCGTGCTGGATCGATTCCTGGATCAATTACCGCGCTGCCTGGTTCCCGGTGGCCGCGTGGCCATACTCAGTTTTCATTCCGGCGAGGATCGGCGCGTGAAGAAATCCTTCCGGGGCCTGTTGCGGGAAGGCGTCTACTCCGAGGTCGCACCCGATCCCATCCGGCCCTCCGCCGAAGAACGTCGCTCCAATCCGCGCAGCGCGCCGGCCAAACTGCGCTGGGCCATCCGGGCCTAACTGGGCGTGGTCGCGGGAGCGGCTCCGAATCGCACTGTAACTCAACCTTACTCCCACTCGAAGGGACCGCCCCATGAACCGGAAAAAAGAACCCACCGAAATCGAAGGCATCATCGCGGATATCAAAAAATTCCGGGACGAGCGGGATTGGGCGAAATTCCATGACGCCAAGAACGTGGCCATTTGCCTCAACGTCGAGGCGGGAGAGCTTTTGGAAACGTTTTTATGGAAGGCGGCGGAGGAAGCCGATGCCGTGAAAATCCGTGAGGAGCTGGCGGACGTTTTTTACTCGGCCTTTCTCCTGGCGGATCATTATGGTTTCGATGTGGGAACGATCGTGCGGGACAAGTTGGAGAAAAACGCCCTGAAATATCCCGTCGCCAAGGCGAAGGGATCCCGAAAAAAATACGACGAGCTTTAACGGGGTGGTGAAAAAATCGCGCGGGCGTCGTGCGGGCGTGGGTCTATGCGACCCGGCGCGAGCTTCGGTCAGCCCGGACGGCGAACTCTCCGTCCCGGCGTCAATGAGTCAAACGCTCTGCGGACCTGCGGGGGTGGCCTCGGCGGGTTTATCGGCGATTAGTCTCCAGACAAACAGTCCGATGCCAATCACCATCATGGCCGCACACAAAACTTGGCCCATGGAATAACGGTTCAGGAATACGAATCCCAAATGGGCGTCGGGCTGGCGGTAGAATTCCAGCCAGAACCGGATGAATCCGTAGCCGAATATATACAGGCCCGCCATGCCGCCTTTGGGCACGCGTAGGCCGGACTTGCGGACCGCCAATAAAACCAGGTACAGGAAAACACCCTCAAAGAACGCCTCGTACAATTGCGACGGATGGCGCGGGCTGCCGCTATCGGGAGCCAGGGGGAAATACATGCCGATGGGTTGGTCCGTCACGCGGCCCCAGAGCTCCCCGTTGATGAAGTTCCCCAAGCGGCCGAAGGTATAACCCAGCGGCGTGACGGGGACGAAAAGATCGCACAGATTCCAAAAGTCGAATTTGTACTTGCGCGCGAAAAGCAGCGAGCCCAGTATCGCGCCGGTTACCCCGCCGTGGTACGACATTCCGGAAATGCCCGTGAAGCGGAAGCCGCCGTCCAGGCTGAAAGGCAGGATGATTTCCAGGGGATGATTGAGATAATAGGGAAGGTTATAGAACAGGACGTACCCGATGCGGCCGCCGATGAGGACGCCGATGAAGCCGTAGGTCAGGATGTTCTTCAGAAACTCGTCGTCGTAATCGGCGAAGCGCTGTTCCGTCCGCGTGCGCGCGCGCGCCAGAAAATACACGACGGTGAACGCCACGATATACATGAGGCCGTACCATTGCACGCGCAATGGGCCCAAATGGAAAAGGACCGGATTCAGATGCTGGGGCAAATGTTGCCAGGTGTAAACGAAATCGCCCATGAATCCGCCTTTATAGGAAGGACAAGCGGGAGAAAATAGCAAAAATTCTACCTTGCCTTCGGTATGAAACCCGACGCAAACCGTATCGCCGCGGCCTTCCGCGAAGTGCAGGACGGCATCTCGAATTTCCTGGACTCGGAAGACAAACCGCATCGCGAGGATTTGTGGGATTACGCCCGGGAAAAGGGCGGGAGCAAGGGCGGGGGCGGAGGCGGGTGTACGCGCGTCTGGGAAGAGGGTCCGCTTTTGGAAAAGGGCGGAGTGGGCTTCTCGAAGATCCAGGGCGCTTCCTTGCCTGCATCGGCGGCGACGCAATTCCAAATCCCTCCGGGCACGCCTTTCACGGCCACGGGCGTCAGCCTCGTGATGCACCCCCGTAACCCGCATGTTCCCACCATCCACATGAACATCCGCTATTTCGAGGCCGGCGATGTGTGGTGGTTCGGAGGTGGCGTCGATTTGACCCCATACTATCCCGTGGAACCGTTCGTAATCGGTTTCCACCGCGCCTTGCGCGATCTCTGCGCCGTCCATGGCCAGGATCATGCGACGCACAAGCGCGCTTGCGATGAGTATTTCTTCCTCAAGCATCGCGGCGAGGCGCGCGGAGTGGGGGGATTGTTTTTCGATCATCTTCGCGTAAACGCGGACCAGGATTTCGCGTTTACGCTTGGGCTCGGCAGGCTTTTCAAGGATTTGTACCGGCCCTTTTTCGCGGGCAGGAATCAACCCGTCACCGAAAAACAGCGCGAATTCCAACTTTACCGGCGCTCGCGTTACGTGGAGTTCAACCTCCTCCAGGATCGCGGCACGCTGTTCGGATTGCAAAGTGGGGGCCGCACGGAGTCAATCCTCATGTCCATGCCGCCCTTGGCGCGGTGGATATATGGCTTCCAGCCAGACTCCGGTAGCGACGAGGACCGGCTCACGGCGTATTTCCTCCAACCCCAGGATTGGGCCAACCGCCTGTAATCCGCCGGTTAAACGGTCATTTCCTATCCCGCTTGGGTCAGTCGAGCGAAAACTTTGTGTTTGCTTCGCGTTTATGCGTCCACGTCCCGTCCCGTGAATTGGCAAAGCGAAGCCGCAGACTTCCGTTGTCGCAATCGCCGATGCGCCTTATATTAGAACCGGACGCTTAGGCCCCGTTACTGGGCCCTAAGGCATTTCGCATCATCCGAGTTTTTTGAAAGGCCAAGGGCCTAAATTCCAGGACGCCATTTCCGGCGCGCCTTTAGAGGAGAACAGAATGAATTTTTTTCGATTGCCGGCGGCGGTCATATTGTTTTTGGGGTTGGGCTTAAGCGCTGCGGGCGGTTTGGAATTGGATGGGGGATTCCGGGTTTCGATTTATGATGACAACTACAAAAAAGGCCTGGGCCTTGAATTCGGCGCCATCCATGGGGCGTCGACGAACTCGGATTTCGGTGTGCATCTCAATTACACCCGCTTCGACAACAAAACCGAATCATTCACTCCCGTCAACGAATTCGGTGGATATCTAACCTGGTATTACCTGCCGCAGATCGAGCAAATCTTCACCGTGCGCGTCGGCCCGCATATAGGCCTCTCCAAAATCCGCACCTGGTACGGCGACGTGGGCGCGGACGGCATCGTCCAATTCGAAGTAACACCCGTGTTACATCTGTACGGTTCGCTGATCCCATCCTTTTTCATCGGTGAAAACTCGCAGGTTCTTTTCCGCGTGGGATTGGGAGTCCAGTACCGGGTTGGCGGATGAGCGAAAGCCTCGAGAGTCTTGATAAGGCTCCGAAATTCCGCGTCTGGCGTCGCACCGTCGAAGCCGCCGGTTGCCGTATCGCTTCGGTGGAACCGCTTTGCGAATTGCACAAGCCAGACGGCTCCTTGCTTTTCGCCCTGTTGCGGACGCGCGTCTTGGATCCGCAAGGTCGAGTGTTGCCGGCCTACGCCTTGATTCGCGGCGCGGCCGTACTGGTGGCCACCTCCGTCGTCAATACGGCCACGGGCCAACGGAAGCTGCTCATGCTGCGTCAACGCCGCATCGGGCATGGAATGGAAAGCCCGGAGTTTCCGGCAGGGATGCTCGACGCGGAGGTGACCGATCCGGCGTCCGTTGCCGTGCGCGAGGTGCGCGAAGAAACGGGTTTGGAGATTTCCGCAAGGGATTTGTTTCCTTTATCGGACAAACCCCTGTACAGTTCGCCGGGCTTGGACGACGAAGCCATCCATCTCTATGGTTGCGAGATTGCGCTGAGCGATGAGCATTTCCATGCCCTGGAAGGACGTCTCACCGGCAACGCCGAAGAGCATGAGCATATCCGTCTGGGGCTTTGGGACTATGCCGACGCGGTGCGTGAGGTCGACTCCCTGCAGAGCCGCCTGGCGCTGAGCCTGTGGGCGCAACGCATGGACGCCCCCAGGTAACATACCGGTTACCGAGGCGTCGCTTAAGGATCCCGGTGGAACGGAACATCGTCCGGGAGAAGCCGGCCCTGGGCGTTCGGAAACCGTCGGCCCCGGACATTCCAAATCCCGCCGGGTGTTGTTTCCCCAGGTTTAATGAAGCCCACTCCGCCTTCCCAGGAGCGGAATGCACGGTAGGGAACCCAGTACCCGTCGCCCCGGAGGCCCCGGTTTACCTCGCTCCTATTCACCTCGCCCCGACGGACGTCTCGGGGATCCAAAAGGAATGCCGTCGACGCCGCATCGATTTCCCGCACCGAAACCATTTTCCATTCGCAGGCCTCATTGTCCGTGCGCAGGAGCAAGGTGCCGTTCCCCTTGGTCACCGCCATGTTCGCGGCCAGGTCCGGACAACCGGAAATATCGCCGCTGGGAAAATTCGTTCCATCGTCGGTCATGGCTCCCACCAGCTCCCAGTGGCCGCCGTCCGCGGGTGCGGTGGCGCTCACGTCGGAAACCGAATCGATATAAGTTTCCAGCCGAACATGGATTCCGCCATCCACGTTGTAGGCCAGGAATTTCATGCCGATCCAACGGTTGAGCGGTATGGTCTTGCCGCCGAATAACGGAGCGTCGAACCCCGCCCGCGTCGAATACACCTTACTGTCGGGATGTTTCAATTCCTTCTCCCAATCCCAGGTTCCGTCGTCGCGGAAACGCGCGGCGTAGCCGGTGGCGTCACAATCATTCCCGCCCGCGCTGGCATGCGCCAAGGGGCCAGTGCGCGCCTGAATCTCGATGCCGTCCCAATTGGATCCGCCCGTGGTAAGCCGCCGGCAATATCCCGTGGCCTCGACATTGACGAACGCTTGCGGAGCGACTTTCGGAGTGGGATTGGATCCGGCGTAAAGCTCGGTGGAGTTGATATGAAAGCGTGGCCCTCCGCCCTTGATGAGCAGTACGCCCTTGCCGTTCACGAACAGGCTGTCCCCGCTGCTGGAGCTGTGGTTGTCCGTCCAGCCCGTGGGGTCGTACGCGTCGCCGGAGTAGGCGATCAACCTCGCCACGCCGTTGGACCAATGGGCAGAGTTCCATTCTCGGAACCCGCTTTGGGAAGGATGGAGTTGCGCGATGCCGAAAGTGTCCAGGCCGACATGGGGCGGAGTCAAGGCCAGGCCGACCTGAGGCAGGGCCGTTGCCGGGTCGACATGAGACAGAGCCATGGCCAAGCAGACGATTCGAGTTGTGATCCGGGAGACAATCATGATTTTGACAATGTATCGCTTCGGTAGGTTAAGTACAAGGCGAAACCGGCGATTGCCGCGATCGGGTTTATCAAAACCCGCTAAATCCTTCCGGGAAATTCGGGGCGATTTTTCCCCTGGGTCTATCTAAATTTTACCCATGCCGTCCAAACCAGTTAAAAAGAAAAAAGCGAAGGCCGTTAAAAAATCCGGATCCGGAAAACGAGCGGCCCCACCATCTGGGCCTAAATCCAAAACCAAACGCCTTTCGAAAAACGCTTCCCGGGCCGAACCCGTGGCGGTCGACTTCCATCCCGCCCTGCGCCTTAAGGACTTCAGCGAATCCGTCATCCGTGAACAAACGCGCCTCGCGGCTTTGCATGGCGCCGTCAATCTGGCCCAGGGCTTCCCGGATTTTCCCTGCGAACCAGTCCTCAAGGAACTGGCGGCCGGGGCCGTGGCGCATGACTTCAATCAGTATTCCGTCACCTGGGGCATGCCGGCCCTGCGCGCGGCCATCGCCAAAAAAGCGGGCGCGTATAACGGGATTACGGCCGATCCCGATCGTAACGTGACGGTTACCTGCGGCGCCACCGAAGCGATGATTTGCGCCTTCATGTCCACTTTGGACCCGGGCAAGGAAGTCATCTTTTTCCAGCCCTTTTACGAGAACTACCATCCGGACGCCTACCTGTGCGGGGCCAAACCCGTGTACGTCACCCTGCGCGAACCGGATTGGTCCATCGACGAAAAGGAGTTGGCGCGGGCCTTCAACCGGCGCACGGCGGCCATCGTCATCAACACCCCGCATAATCCCACCGGTAAGGTCTTTACCCGGGCCGAACTGGAGATCATCGCCAAACATTGTTCGCGGTGGGGAACCTTGGTTTTCGCGGACGAGATTTACGAGCATATCCTGTATGACGGGGCGACGCACGTGAGCCCCGCGTCGGTTCCGGGACTCGAAGACTTGACCGTCACCATCAGCAGCGCGTCCAAGACTTACGGCATCACGGGCTGGCGCGTGGGGTGGGCCATCGCTCCCGCGCGCATCACGGAAGGCATCCGCAAGGTGCATGATTTTATGACCGTCTGCGCCGCCACGCCTTTGCAGGAAGCCGTGCGCGGCGCCCTGGGCCTGGGCCCGGAGTTCTACCGCGACCTCGCCGATCATTACCGCCGCCGGCGCGACTTCCTGATCGGCGGATTGGAAGCGGCGGGGTTTCCTTGCCATGTGCCTAAAGGCGCCTATTACGTCATGGCCGACGTTTCCCATCTCGTCAAGGGAAGCGGGCGTTTCCGGGACGATACGGAACTTGCGCGTTACCTGGTCTCCGAGGTCAAGGTGGCGGCGGTTCCGGGGGCGTCCTTTTACCGGGGCGGCCATGATAAGACAATTTCCGGGACGCATAAACTGCGCTTCTGTTTCTGCAAAAAAGAGGAAACCCTGGCCTTGGCGTTGAGCCGTTTGGGCGCGTTCAAAGGGCTCAACCGCAAGTAAGCGGGCTGTGCAGGTGGCGGGCTCGCGCGCGACCTGCCGGAACGGGAATTCCTCGTGGGTTATTAATCGATGCGCGAGGCCGGAACTTCCGGGACTTATTTCGTTCTATTGGGGGCCAAATTCAATTTCCGGCGGTTTTTTTTGGGGCGGAAGGTTTAATTGAAAGTCATGAAGCGAGGTCAGGTTATGTGGAGAAGGTTTCGTGCCTCCGTCATGGGGGTGCTTTGGGGATCTCTGATCGGTGTGAACGCCCAGGTCGCCAAACCCATCAAATGGGCCTGCATCGGCAACAGCATCACCGCCGGCTATCCGGACGTGAACCTGGCCTATGCGCCCCGGCTCGCCGCTTTGCTCGGACCGCAATTCTCGATCCAAAACGACGGCGTCAGCGCCACCACCTTGCTCAAGAAGGGTGATTTGCCTTATTGGACGAAAGGGAAGTTGGACAGTGTCTTCGCCTTCAAGCCCGACATCATCTCCATCAAGCTCGGCACCAACGACACCAAGTCCTACAATTGGGCGCACGGTTCCGAATTTGTCGCCGACTTGAGCAAGTTGGTGGATACGTTAGCGGCGATGCCTTCCCATCCGCAAATTTGGCTGTGCCTGCCATGTCCCATTTTCGCCAATACCTATGGCATCGCCGATTCCATCCTGACCAAGTACATCATTCCCGACATCCAGCAAGTGGCCGCGGCCAAACGCTTGAATATCATCGACGTCAACACGCCCTTGCGCAGTCACGCCAACCTGTTTTCCGACGGCGTGCATCCCACGGCGGCGGGTTCCGATTCCCTCGCTGCGATTTTTTACCGCACTTTTATTTTTAACGACAAGACGACGCGCGTCGCTTGCATCGGAAACAGCATCACGCAATATGTCGGGACCGTAAGCGGATCCCAAGGCGCGGATTCGTACCCCTCGCAATTGAACATGTTGCTGGGCAAAACCTATGTGACGCAAAATTACGGCATATCCGGGACGTTCATGCAAAAGCAAAGCCCTTTGCCTTATTGGACCAATGGAAGATTGCCCCAGGTTTTCGCGTTTAAACCAAACGTGATCACCATCTCGCTGGGGACCAATGACGCGCGCGCCACCAACTGGAATACCGTGCGTTTCTTGACCGATTACCGCGCGTTCATCGACACGCTGAAAAAATCCATTTCCCCCACGCCGACGCTTTACATGTGCCTGCCGATGCCGTCCTGGATGGTGAATGGAGCCTGGCAATTCGATAATGGAACCGCCGGGAACGGCATCAGCAATGATTTGATCCGCGACTCCGTCCTACCGGCCATGAAAAAAGTGGCGGCGGAGAAAGGTATCGCGACCATCGATCTCAATACGCCCATGCAGGATTGGAAAAGCTACGTGGTCGACGGCGTGCATCCCAACGCCAAAGGGCAGGATACCCTGGCGCAGGTGATTTACCGCGCGCTCACGGTTCCGGTTTCCATTTCCAAGCCGGAGTACCGGGCCAGGGAATCCAAGCTTAAAAGTGGATCCGGAGAATCTGCTTTTCTGGTTGGTTCAGAAAAAAACTATTCGGTGGATGGCAGAATGGCGCCGCCGTCGAAACCTTTTCTACACGGAAATCCCGTGGAACCCCGCGCGGGAAAGACCGCGCTTCCGGAAGCGGAAACCCGGTAGGCGTGTCGGGGCTATGCTTCCAAGGGTTTTTTTTAGCGAGTAACGCCGGCTCAAACCCTGGCCCCAACATCAGCGTTTTTTGAGACTGTAAATTCCCCACGTCCATCGTCGGTCTTTTTTACGGTTGATGGGATTAACTACCCGAAACCGTGAAAATTTCCCCGCTGTGCGCGAACACAGCTGGCGCGACTGTCGCTTTAAGCGTCGGGAAAGGAACCCCCATGATCATGAAAAGAATCGGCTGCCTATTTTGCATCCTGTTCGCGTCCCTGTCCGCCTTGGCCCAGGCCGACGTCATCATCTCCGGCGGTTGGCTCAATACCACGGCGGCGGGAATTTATTCCAGCGCGCCGGCCGCCTTTGAACAAAAGACCAATACTCCCACGGGATCCTTGTCGACCACGGCCACGGCCATGTATAACGGCGTCGTCAACAATACCACCTACGATTATTCCGTAAGTGGAAGCGCGGGTTACCTGCTCACGACCTTTGATCATTCCGCCGCTGCCGTGGACGGGCAATACGGTGAACCCCATAACCAGGGTCACATCGACTTCACGGTCACCGGCGCACCGGTGACGTATTTCCTGAGCGGGGATTTTGGCGTAAGCGGATCGCCCTATGCTTCCATCGAAACCGGACTCCGCACCGGCAAATCGGTATTGTTCGAGAATTACCAAAGCAGCAACGCCACCATGAACGAAAACTTTACCATGGGTGAAATGGGCGGAGACCACTCCAACACCTTAACCGGCAGCCTTACCGGAATATTGGGGGTCGGAACCTATTCCTTGGATTATACCGTGACTTCGCAATCCCTGTTAGGCGGCTCCGAAACCGCCGGAGGCTTCATCCGTTTGGACTTCGGCGCGCCCGCGCCTTCACCCGCAGCTGTCCCCGAACCCACGACCTTGGCATTGATGGGCCTGGGACTCATGGGGCTTCTCGCCGCCCGCCGTAAGTTTTGATTTTATAATCGAGCCAGAGTAACCCACCAGCCAGGGTAACCCGCAGGTTACCTAGGCCGTTTGTCGAATCCACTTTCGTATTCCCCCATCCGCATCACCCCAGTTTCCGCGAATACTTCATCACTGCGGTTACTTCAATAACAGCATTCTCGGCGCCGACTTGGAGCCGGTGTGTTTGGCCAGATAGATTCCGGCCGGGAAGGAACCGGGTAAGACGGGGGTTTTCCGGGTGATGGTCAAAAGGGTACGGCCCTCGGGCGACATAAGATCCAGTCCATCCGCTTGTTCGAATAGGAAGGCGGGTAAAGGTTCGGACCGGTTCACCGTCACGTAACCATGGCGCTTTTCCGGAGTCCATTCCGACCGCAAGCCCGCTGGCGAAGGGCCTAGATCCGGATCGTCCAGCACATAAATGATGCCGGTATACAAGCCCGTCACGTAAATTTGCCCGGCATCGTCGACGCCGAAAGAAGAAAATTGCGTCGGCGTGGCGCCCAAATCGGTAGTCACGAACTTCCCCGTATTGTCTTTCTGCATCATCCAAAATTTCTGATCGGTGAATTCCGCCAAAAAGTAAGTGCCGTAATATTTCGAGGCCGGATTGCCGCGGTAGACCCTTCCGCCGATGACGCAATGTCCCGTGGTATGCGGGTAGGAAAAGAGCGGCAGGATCATGGAACCGTCGTTCGTACCAGAGGGCCCCTCCATTTTATTCCATCCGTAATTGCCGCCCTTCGTCAGGGTATCGACTTCCTCGGTCGCGTCCTGGCCCACGTCCCCGACCCAAAGCGTTCCGGTCAAATCGTCGAAACTCCATTTCCAGGGATTGCGCAAACCGTAGGCGTAAATTTCCGGCGAGCCTCCGCCACCGGCGAACGGATTGTCCGAAGGGATCCCATAGGCTTTTCCCGTCGCCTTGGTATCGACGTCCAGGCGCATCATCTTGGCGAAAAGCACGTTTTTATTCTGGCCGTTGCCGTCCGGATCTCCTCCGGATCCGCCGTCGCCCATGCCGTAGTACAAATAATGGTCCTTCGGACCGAAGGCGATGGTGCCGCCGTTATGATTTTCGTATTTGTCGACCAGGCTGAGCAGGACGCGGCCCTTGGTTCCCGAATCCTTGATCAGGGAGCTGTCCGCGATGCGCTCCTCGAGCACGTCATTGAAATCCGTGGGCGTGTTATAAGTGATATAATACTTATGGTTGTTTTTATAGTCGGGATGGAACGCGATGCCGAGCAAACCCATTTCATTGGCTTGGTTGACGGCCATTTCAAACAGGGTGGATTTGGTCCAAGTTCCGTTGTTCTGGGTTAGAACGTTGACCCGCCCGTCATGCTGCTCCAAGACCACGAAGGTTTTGCCGGCTCTCCCCGGCATCTGGCCGAAATAAACGGGTTTGCTGAAGGTTATTCCCGGAAAGGCATTCTTGAATTTTATTTGAGCCTGAGGGCCGGTGAGGCCAAAAGCCGCGACCACTAGGCTGGACGTGAACAGATGTTTAAGCATTCAGTGGTCTCCAATAACTTTCCGAACCTATCAATATTACGCAACCGCGATAAGAATTGTAGCCTGCTTTTTCACTCGGAAAACAGGAGTTTCGGTACCGGGTGGATTCCAAAATAGCGCGGGCGGCCTCGTATATCCAAACCTTGGCGCATTCGTTCCAATTCAGGTAGGAACGAGCTATTTTCAACGCAGGCCGAAGCAGGCCGTGCAAAGGAAATTCATGGCGATTCGCATCAATAAAGTTTATACCCGCGGTGGCGATCAAGGCGAAACCTCGCTGGTGGGCGGAGCGCGTGTACCCAAAGACAGCCGGAAACTGGAAAGTTACGGTACGGTGGACGAGCTGCTTTGCTTCGTGGGCCAAGCCCGGATGGCCGTGGGGGCGAAAGCCGGAGGTTTAAAGGCGCCGGATCGAATCCGTTTGGACGCGGAGTTGCAGCGGGTCCAGAATAAATTATTCGACGTGGGCAGCATTCTCGCTACGCCCGCAGGGCATGTCTATGCGGGCATGCCTGCGCTTGCCGACGCCGATTCCGTGGACCTGGAAAAGGCCATGGATTCCATGCAGGCGGGATTGCCCGCTTTGGACTCCTTCGTGCTTCCCGGCGGAAGCACGGTGAACGCGGCGCTGCACATTTGTCGCGCCGTATGCCGTCGCGCGGAGCGGGAGATACTCCGGTTGTCCCGCGAAGAGGCCGTCGATGCGCGGCTGATCAAATACATGAACCGGCTCAGCGATTATTTTTTCGTGATGTCGCGTTTCGCGGCCAAACGGGCAGGCGCGGCGGAGTTCCTGTGGGAATATCCCAACCGGGGGTCCAAGACCAGGCAAGGTAACGTGCGGGTTACCCAGGTCGAGAAAGCCGGGAAAGCCAAGCAACCCGGGAAAAAGAAAAAGCCTGATGGGAAAAAAGTCGGCAGGGCCAAACCGGTTTAGGGAGCGGCGCGAGCAAGGCCCTCGTGGTATTTAAGGATCGGCGCGCAAGGTGCGAACGGGAGCGCTGGACTGGACGGCCAACAGGGAGGCGATTTTTTCCGCCAGGATCTTGGGCGTGAAGGGTTTCATCAGGAAATGGCCCAGTCCGGCGGCCACGTCGCGATTCATCCCCTCATGATCATCGCGTCCGGAAAGATACAGGATGGGCATTCCGGGCTTCATCTCCCGGAGCGTCGCGGCCAATTCCACCCCGTCCTGGCCGGGGCCCAATTGCACGTCGGTGATCGCCATTCCCACGCGTTCCAGGTTGGCGCGGAGAAGCCGCTCGGCCTCGCCCGCTTCAGCGCAAGGTAAGGGTTCGTATTCGGATAATTTCAGCAAGGTAACCAGCAGGTTACGTACGCCGTCATCGTCTTCAACGACCAGGATCATGGGTTTCAAGGCTTCGGCTCCATTCTCCCGCTCCCATCGAATTCAGGTGGAACTCCCGGAATGCCGTGGGGCCATGAAAATTCAATCCGGTTGCAGCCCCAACCGTTCGGTCAAATCGTCGTTCAGCTTGCCCAGCGAAAGCCGCGCGGTATGCTCCACGTCGCGCCGCCGGAATTTCAAGCCCAGCCCGGTGTAATAAAGTTCCTGGTGAAATATGACCCGGCCGTCTTCCCGCTCCCGGATGCGGAAAACATGCTCCATGGCCATAAACCATCCGCCCAAGCGATGCTTCCAGGTCCAACTCAGGTATTTCGGTGCGATGAAACCGGAAAGCCGGGCTTGGATTTTTTCGACCTGTCTCCCGTAAAAATGCAATTGGATATCCATCGCCGTATCCGGAGTCGGCGCCGTACCCAATCCGGACGGCATACCGGCGACTTGGATGGATTTTACGAATCGGTTCCAGTCGGGGTAGGCGGAAAACTCAATCAGGCATTGCCAAATTTTTTCCGGCTTGATGGCCAAGGGGATTTCAGTGGCGACTTTCATCTCTCCGGTAAAATAGCCAAATCCATCCGGAGGAGCATAAAAACAGACAGAATTCCGCGATTAGGACCCGTCGGCGAAAAATTCCCAGGGCATCCGATCGCGCAAGGCGGGGAATTGCTTTCGCCATCCCAGCACGTTTGATAATTGGATCGCGCCGCCGACCAGGCATTCATCCGCTCCGCCTTGGGCGACTATCTCCCCCTTGGGTGAAATGATCGCCGAGCCGCCCGCGAAACGCAAAGTCTCCTGCGCGCCGCAGCAATTGACGCCCGCCACGAAGGCCTGGTTTTCTATCGCGCGCGCGCGCAGCAAAGTGTCCCAATGCAGCTGCCGGGCTTCGGGCCAATTGGCCTGCACGGTGATGAGATGGGCCCCGGCAGAAGATCCGGCCCGGAACAATTCCGGAAAGCGGAGATCGTAGCAAATCGTCGGTTGCACGCGCCAGGGGCCGGCTTCGTCTTCCCCGGCATCGACCTCCAGGGTAACTGTGGCGTTACCTCGTCCGAACACGCGATCCTCCCCGCCGTAGCTGAAGGGATGGATTTTACGGTAGCGCGCGCGTTCCGTTCCCCCGGGATCGAACGCGATGCTCAAGTTGAATAATCGGAAGGCCTGTCCGTCGCCGACAGTGTCGGGTTGCAGGCTGGATCCGAATATCCATCGGCCGCAGCGCCGGGCCAGATTCGCGAAAAACTCCAGATCGTCCGCCAAAATGCGGGACCAGGCGTCGGGATCGGTCCGGCCGGAATTCCGGCCGGAGGTCCGGCCCGAGGACTCGATGGCGGCCTCATCGACGAAACCCGTGCTGAACAATTCCGGAAAAATCACCAGGCCGGGCTTACCGGGTTTCAAGGCGGAGGTCAAAGCTTGCGCCTTGGCCCGGTTCAAGCCGGGTTTGAGCCTCGTAATCGCCATCTGGACCAATTGGATTTCCATTTCCATAGTGTAGCAATGCGTCCGTAGGCGCGCCCGCGGCATTTTCAGCGGTTGGTCCGCGCTTGGGGAAACGCCCCGTTGGCGAATTTCTAAATTCACTGGTCCGTGGGCAGGTTGTCCCGCGCCGGGAAGCATGAAAACCAAGATATTCGTCATCGTCATCCTCATCATCGGCCTGTTCGCTTTCAACGCGTTCTTTCCGTTCCGAGACTACTTGCAAGCAGCCATGGACTGGTCCCAGCGCCAAGGATCCTGGGCGGCCATCCTTTACTTTCTGCTTTTCGTCGCCTGTGTGGTGTTTTTCATCCCGGTAGCGCCGCTCATCATGCTGGCGGGAACTCTGTACGGCTTTTGGCTCGGATATGCCTTGGTGGCCTCGTCCGGCGTCGCCGCAGTGGTGGTTACTTATGCGCTGGGAAAAAAATTGTGGCGCAAAAAAGTCGAACAATTGCGCGCCGATAATCCCCGCTTCGAATCGATTTTCGAAGCCATTTCCCGGCATGGGAATTTCCTCGTGTTCCTCATCCGGCTCAATCCTTTACTGCCCTATTCCTTGCTCAATTATTTGTTCACCATCCCCAAATTGGAATTCCGGAAATACGTGCTGAGCTCGTTTTTGGGCATGAGCCCGGATATCCTGTTTTATCTCTATATCGGACGATTGGGTCGCGGTTGGCTGGATGCGAATTCAAAATTGAGCGTCTGGAATTGGGTGATACTCGGCACTGCGGTGATCACGACGACTACCGCCGTGCTCATCATCCGTCACCTGGTGACCAAGGCCGTGCACGCGGCGAATGAAACCGCCGGTCCGCCCGCCGTGATTTCCTCCCACTAATCAGCGTTAAATTTTCCAAGGCCCGTTGCCGCGATTCCGGCTCCAAGACCCGGAAACCGTGCCAATTACGGAAAATTCGTGGACCGGCTTTTAAACCAGTGTTACCGCATCCTTCTCTCCCGCGAGCAGGCGGAAGACGTCGTACAAGACCTATTCATCCGGCTGCCGGTCACGCTTGCGGATTTTGAAACTGCGTCTTCCCTCAACGACGACGACGCATCTCCAATCGACGATGAAGTCGCTCCGGTCTACGATGATGACGATACGGAATTGTTAGCCTGGCAGGCCGATTTGGGTGAATTGGATATTTGAACCTGACCCCGGATCAGGGACCGGGTCCCAGGGGAAATTAAACCTGCGCGGTGTGGGAGAAGGAGGCAGCGATTATCTTTTTCCCATGTTCTACCTGAAACGATATCCACCTACTGCGCAAGCTTCCTTCGCAATGGCCTTGGCCGCGTCGATCACCACCGCTTTATTTTCAGCTGCTTTATTTTTGTGCCCGGTTCGAACGGCCGCGCAACCCATGGCTCCGGTTACTACGGCCTCTGCCGCGGTTACCGCCTCCGCAGCCCTAGGGGCCGCCACTGCCGCCACCCCTGCGGCCTCCGCAGGCCCTGCCGCCCAGGTAACCGCTCCGTTACGGATCCTCCTGGGTCCTGACAGCAACGTTTGCGGAATCACCGTCCCGCCGTCCCGCGCGGGCTCCACGGGTAAAAAAACCGGCCGTAAACTCGGACTCATCGTTTGGCTGCACGGGGGCATGCGCAGCCAAAACCGGGAAAAAGGCGCTGCGGCGCACACTGCGATATTGCCTTTCATCGATCCCGCCCGCTATTACGTGTGCAGCCCATCGGCATTCTCCGGGCAGGAATGGCTCACCCCTTCCGGCCTGGCCCATGTGGAAGGGATCATCACTTATATGCTGGCCCACTATCCCATCGACGTCCGGGACATCAACTTGGTCGGCGTTTCCGACGGCAGTTTGGGCGTCATCGCCTATAGCCTCCAAGGCAAATATTCCCCCAATCGCCGCGTCCTGATTTCCACTTTTCCGCAAATCGTGATCGAACCTCAAAATCTTGCCGGGCAAGAACGCTTTAAAACCGGCACCTGGGACTTTTTTCAAGGCGGCCACGACCGACTCTTCCCGGTTTCCCAGGTTTTACCCGTATTACAGGCCTGGGAAAAATCCTATGCGAACGCCCACCTCCACTATTTTCCCGACGGGGAGCATGATTTTTCGTTTTTCGCCCAAAATGCGGGGGCGTTGCTTCGGGGGATCTTCGCTAAGAAAACCGGGGGCTAGGACTTTGCTTTCCAAACCCTTACAAAAATCGCCGAGACGAAGCTAGCTTTAAGGATGAAAATAGGGGATAATTTCCGGGATGAATCGCCGTTTGTCCATACGTTCAGGTTTGGTTGCCCTTTCCATAGGCATGGGAATGGTCATGTCCGTTTGGGCCGGCTCCGCCGTGACCGTAGCCGCTTCCGCAGTCTTGCCGAATGCGTCGGGCGTCTCGGAAACTAAAACGGGCGCGCCCTCTACTGAAGTCAAAACTGAAGTCAAAACCGCCGTGAAAAAAACCGCGCCGGAATCCCGCGTCACCTTGCCGGTCATTTCCGATGCCGGTAATTTGCCCGTGACCGAAGTTTCGGCCCAGTCGGAGCCGATTCTCATCCAATCCAGCGACGCTGAGACCAAGGGTTTGGCCGGGTCCGGGGATCGACCGGATGCCAAGCCGGGTTTAACCGCGATGAAACCGTCTCTCGGCGACGCCATCGTCTCCCAACAAGCCTTGCACGTATACCTCGATCAGCCCGC
>JADGQO010000176.1 GCA_017881725.1 Fibrobacteria bacterium | reverse complement strand
TCAATGAGTATCCGGACACGGCGGAAACCCATGGGCAGGCCAGCTATCTCTACGATTTGGTGATCGAGCCCCGCTTCAAGCTGCTGGCTTACAATACCCAGAACCGCATTTTCCAAAAGCTTTCCGTCCAGGCCATCATCTCCGAAGTACTGACTGGACAGAAGCTGAACGACGGGCAGGATTTTAAGTTCGACGCCGAAGACGTAACCGCTGTGCGCGAATACACGGTGCAGTACAATGAGAGCGATTTCAATTTCGTCAGCCGGTTGATGGAAGAGGAAGGCATCTTTTATTTTTTCCGGCACGAGGGTGATAAGGATGTCCTGGTCATGGGCAACAAGGTCGCGCATATCAAGGCCTTGACCCAGGGCGCCGCCGTGAAGTTCGTATCGGAAAGCGGCCTTTCCCACATGCACGAGGATCACATCACCAAAATGCGGCGCACGCAACGCCTGGTGACCGGCAAGGTCACCATCAAGGATTACAACCCCAACACGCCCCAGGTGAATGTCATCGGGCGCGCCACCAAGCCCGGACAAGGGGAGATGTACCGGTTCAGCCCCTCAGTGGGCAGCGCGAGCGAAGCGGAAAAAATGGCCACGCGGGTTTCGGAAATGCTCGGCACCGGCAAGATTCAATTGGACGGCGAAGGGATTTGCCGCGACTTCCGCCCCGGCTTCCGCTTCGCTTTGGTGGGGGATCCCGGAGCGCCGTTCCTGGGCGAGTACATATTGACGCGCGTCATGCATCACGGCGATCAGCGCGAAGGCTTCGAGGGCGACCAGGACAAACTCATTTACCTCAACAGTTTCACCTGCATGCCCGGCGACCAGATTTTCCGCCCGCAACTTTCCACGCCCAAGCCCCGCATCCACGGCGTCATCACCGCGCGCGTGGACGGTCCGGAAGACAAATACGCCTACCTGGACGAGGAGGGCCGCTACCACGCCAAGCTCCCTTTCGATCTGGGCGATAAGAAAGACGGCCAGGCCAGTTTGCCGGTGCGTCTCAGCCAGCCGTACGCGGGCCCCAATTACGGCACCCACTTCCCGCTGCATGGCGGCAATGATCTGGTGTTGGCCTTCATCGACGGCGACGTGGACAGGCCCATCGCCCTGGGATCCATCCCCAATCCCGCCACCGCTTCGCCGGTCAACAAAAACAACAAATCGGAAAGCGTGATCAAAACGGCCTCCGGCCACATCATCCGCATGGACGATAAGGAAGACAAAACCGCCATCGACGTGACCACCAAGGGCCTGCACAAGCTTTCCATGAACGATGACGCCGATCACAAGGAAATCCACCTCACCACTACGGACAAGAACGAATTGGTGATGGACGACAAGCTGAAGAACATCCGCATCATGACTCCGGACGGCGCCCACCTGGTGAAGCTCGACTACGACAAAAAGGTTTTGTCCGCGGAAACCAAGTACGGCCATAAGCTGACCATGGACGACCAGGCGAAGAAAATCGCGCTGCAAACCAAGGACGGCCACATCCTGATGCTCGATGACGACAAGAAAATGATCACCGTGCAGGATGGCAAGGGGAAACACGTTTTTCAAATCGATGCGGATGGCGGACTCATCACCATCCAAACCGCCGGCGACATGGCCTTCTCCGCCAAGGGCAAGCTCAACATCCTGGCGCAGGAAATCATCATGGAGGCCAAGGCGGGCATCAGCGTCAAAGGCAAGGAAGACATCAAGATCGAGGGCATGAACGTCAACGTGAAGGCCCAACAAAAGATAGCGCTGGAAGCCACCATGGACGCCTCCCTGAAAGGAATGAACGTCAAAATCGAAGGACAGATGAACGTCGAATCCAAAGCCGGCTTGAACAACAAGTCCACTGGCCTCATGGTCAATGTGGAAGGCAGCGCCATGAGCCAGATCAAAGGCGGAATGGTGATGCTCAACTGATGGAATGGCTCACCCACTTTATTCCCGGCAACGCGCCGGATGGCGCCCCCATCCTCTCGGTGCTCGGTAAGAAAACCTATCGCTTCGCCAACGGCCAGACGGCCGTCCCGGACCGGGATGAGCAAATCCCCTTCACCGAGGCGGATGAATATTGGGGCCAGGGAAATCCCGCCGTCGATGCCGTGAAGCTGGAATCGGATCTGGTGGCCTACAAGCCCATGACCGACGTGGTCTTCATCGCGCACGCGCATGCACCCAAGGGCAGGCCCGTGACCACCCTGGACGTGGGTGTCCAGGTCGGTCCCTCGCGCAAAATTTTCCGCGTGTTCGGCGACCGCAAGGTATTTGTCACCGGCACGGGACTGGCCTTCACCCAGCCCGCGCCCTTCGAGCGCATGCCGCTCGATTATGGACAGGCCTACGGCGGCAAGGACGACAAATCCGAGGAAGGCTTCGCCTATACCTATATGAAGAATCCCGTCGGCAAGGGGTTCGTGGTCAAGAACAACATCAAGGCCTTGCAGGACATGGTCCTTCCCAATCTCGAAGATCCCGTGAAACTGTTGACGCCGCAAAACCTGGTGCTGCAGAAATTCGAACGCTGGATGGAGTATCCCGAACCGATGTCCCTGGGTTATGTCTCCAAGGGATCTTCGCCGCGCTTCGAGTTGGCGGGCATGGCGCCGGATCAGCAGGCCGGAGCCGAGATGGAACGGCAACGGGCCATCCAGAAAATGCCGGCGGTAGGGGTTGGCCCCGCAAGTCAGCCACCGCCGCCCTCCCCCATTTTGAACGCCCAATTCTTCAACGGCGCGTCGAAGGGATTGTGCTTCCCCTATCTGGTCGGCAACGAATCCATCAAGCTGGCGCACCTCGATCGGGAAAATCCGCAGTTCACCTTCAACTTGCCCGGGGAGCGTCCCAGGGCTTGGCTCGATGTGGGCGATGGCAAGGAAGAGATGAAGATGGTGTTGCAATCGGTGGTGGTCTACAAGAACACCAACCAGCTGGCCATGATTTGGAGGGGTTCGGCCTATTATGGCGGCATCGAATCCATCCAGAAGTTCACCCGCCTCGCGTACGAAGTCAGGAGCTAGGAGGAACGATGGGAAAGCCTGCGGCCCGGATGGGGGATATGACGGCCCACGGAGGCACGGTAATGCTTGGGAAGCCCACGGTCTTGATGGGCAAGATGCCCGCCTCGACCATGGGCGATACCCATGTTTGCCCCATGGTAACGGGCGTGGTACCCCATGTGGGCGGACCCATCACCCTGGGAAGCACGGGCGTCCTGGTGTGCAAGGTTCCGGCGGCGCGCGTTTCCGATATCACGGTATGCGCGGGACCGCCTTCCATGCCGGCCATGGGTTGCATGACCGTGCTCATCGGCGAGGTCGGCAGCGCCTCGCAAGCCAGCAGCGCGGCAACGGCGGCGGCGGCGGCTTCCGCATCCGTGAAAAGCCCCAAGCAAATCAAACCCTACCCCGTGGCCGAGCCGCCGGAAAAATCGGAAATCCACTGGGTGGAGTGCCTGGTGACGGATCCGGCGGGCCTGCCCCTGGTGGCCCAGCGGTACAAGCTCACCGATCCCGACGGCAACATCATTCTCGGCTCGACCTCGCCGGAAGGGAAAATCCGTCACGATGGCTACGCGTCCTCCGGCTCTATCAAGGTTGAACTGTGCGGCGCGTCCAATGCCAAGTGGTCGAAAACCAAAGGCAAGCCCGGTGAGAAGCTGACCCTCAAGGCCGACGTGGAAGGCTATGCGGACGGGACGCCCGCGGCTATTCTCGTCTTCGAGGAAAAAAACGGCGGGGCCCAACAACGCATGCTCGCGCATCTCGAAACCAAGGTGTCGGGCAAAAAAGTCGAAGCCCATTGGTCCCTGGAAATCGCCGACCTTTCCACGGAAGCGCCCAAGCCCCCGGATCCGCAATCGGCGCCGCAGGGTGATCCGCTTCCCGCCGGGCCGACGGAGTATTTCTTTTTCGTGGAGGTGCAAGGATCGATAGCCCTGAGCGACCGGGCCACCTTTACGGACTCGGCCGAGATTAAACTGATGGACGAGGATGACAAGCCTCTCGCCAATGCCGCTTATGAAATGCATTTATCCGATGGGACGGTACGCAAGGGCAAGGTGGATAAGGACGGGAAAGCCAAGGAGGACAATGTCCCGGCCGGGGCCTACGTGATCGTGCTGCCGGAAATCGTGATCACGGCGGACCCGGAATCGCAGCCAAGCCTCGCAGCGGGCGACGAGCCGAAGTGGATTACCGTAGCCAAGGGTGAATTGGGCGAGAAGGAAATCAAAGGCAAAGAAAACAATCCCCGCATCCTGGAATACCACGCGTCCAACAAGCGTAAACCCAAAACCGACGAAGTGGCTTGGTGCTCTTCCTTCGTGAATTGGGTGATGACGCAGGCCGGCTATCCCGGTACCGATAGTTCGTGGGCCAAGGATTGGAAGGATTGGGGCAAAAAGCTCGACCAGCCGGCCATGTATGCCATCGCCGTAATCGACTGGGGCAAGGATAAAGGCGGCCATGTTGGGTTTGTGATGGGCAAGAAGAAAAACCGGATCGTGCTTTTGGGCGGCAACCAAAGCGACGCCGTGGGCTACTCGTCTTTTCCCAAAGACAAAATAATCGCCTATGTGGTTCCGCAAGGCTATACTCCGCCGAATTTCGACCTCTCGGAAATCAAGCACGCAAAGGGGACGAGTTATGCGGCGACTCGTTGAGGCCTTGTTGATCCTGGCAGTGGTTGGCAGGGCCGGCGCCGGCTGGGCTGCGTCCCCGAGTCAAACTCCAGCGCGCGAATTTCCGGTTACCAAACCCGATTCGGTTTTGATCCGAGCCATGCCCGAGGTCCAAGGGGACGTTTTGGACGCGCGGTGTTGGACCGACAAAAGCGGGGAGCATTGCTTCGTGGCTTGGGGCCGCAACAACAAGAGTGGTTCCGAAAACCGGAAACGTTCCGAACTGCATGCTGCCGTGTTTTCGATGCGGACATCGGGCTTCAAGCAGGATTGGCGCATCAACGATTTCTCCGACCAACCGCTTACTTGGGTGGCTCTGGACACCGCGACGATAAAAGTGGCGGACGTGGACGGAGATGGCTCAGCGGAAACTGGTTTCTTTTACTCCATCGCTCAGGACGGCTTAGATCCTTACGTGCTGAAATACATTCTGCATGCGGGCGCGAAGAAGTATGCCATCCGGGGAATGCTTCCCATGGACGCGGACGATTTGGAACGGTATGCGAAGCAAGCCGATCCGGCGCTCCAGGACCTTTCCTCGCCGCTAGCCAAGTTCGCGGACGCGGAATGGGAAGCCTATGTGAAACCCATTCTGAAGCCGCTGCAAGACGAAGCGGCCGAAGATGATAAGTAACGGAACCTATCCATGAGCGCTCAAAAAGAAATGTGGATCAGCGCCGGGGATAAGCCCGCCCTGAAAACCGGCGAGCCCTCCACGATCGTTCTCCGGGGCAAACCGAAAATCCATTTCATCCGCGGTTCCAACCCCCAGACGGTGCTATCCGCATACGGCGTCGAGCCTCTGCGGTTGGAATACGATTCGCCCGTGGTTTCTCCCGTCCCCAAGGCGGTAGCCGAACTTTGGAAAAAGACCGGGATTACTCCGTCGGAAAGCAACCTCATCCGCATCGTCGTGGATCCCGGCGTTGTCACGGAGCCCAAAGCCAAGCTCAAGGCGGGATCGAAGACCGTTGCATTTGATTTGGAAAAAACCGAAGACGGCGTCGGTTCGAAGGATATGCTGCTCTTTGTCTATGGCGAGGGCTCGGTGGGCGAAAAAGATTTTCCCGGCATCCAGGTCGTGGACGTGACCAAATCAGGGCCGGAGGGCTTTGAGACCACGGTGGAATTCGAGGCTGGCCCGGACAAACGCAAGCTCGGCCTGATCGACGTTTTGATCAAGGATCCCGCGGATGGAAAATATCGGACCGCCCGTTACGGAATCTTTAAAGCCCGCACGCCGGAAGCGAAACTCGTCTGCCCCCGCATCGGCGCCAACAATATCCAGGTTTTTCTCGACGACGGCAGCGACCAAACGGATGACCGAATCAATATCACCGCTCTCGCGAATCCGTCTGGTGATGTGACCGATGTGCAACTGCCTCTCGCCATCGCTCCCGATGACGCCAGGGTGATCGCGGATTGGAGTCCCGATGCCTTGCGCAGCCGGGAATTGCGCGTTCCTCCGGAGCCGGGGCTTACCCTGGCGCTTTTCCTGCTGGGAGAAAACCGGATCACCATCAAAGACGCATATTCCGGTTCCGTGGTGATGGTCGCGTCCTTTTTCCTGTATGCAAGCGACGAGGACACCGTGCCGGGAACTCTCGCCGGAGAGTCCACCGTGGAGGGTTTAGAGGGTGGCGGCGGTGAGCACAAGGTGGCCAAGGACGCCATGCTGCTGACCTTCAAGGACAGTGCCACCGGTCCCGGCATGTCCGCCGCGCTGCACGCTTTCGGGCTTCGGCCCCGGGGATATTCCCCGCACATCAAACTCGTGCAGGCGCATGTTTATCCCAGCCGGAGCGGAGCAGGTCTGAAAGATTTGGCACAAGCCATCACCGATCAACATCTTCCCGACTTGGATAGCGTGGACTTGGACTTTCTGGATACCGAGTCGGCTTCGCCGAGTACGGTTCTGGAAAGACTCCCTCCGGCCTTTCGGACCGGCGCGGAATTCAACGCGGTCACCGGCACATTCACCAACGCCCTCAACGACTATTTCCATCACTTCTACATGCACACCTTCGCGGCCCACCGCCTCATCGACCGGATCCGTTTTCCGGAAGCGGATCCGCCTTCGGTGTCCCTGGAAGGCTCGCATTTCGAAACCAACAAATCCTTCCTGCTACCTACCGGCCGCGCCAGCGTCATGGCGGTTTTCCAGGGCCGGCAGGATTTTCCGCAGCGCAAGCTGGCCGTGTTCGGCCATGCGGATGCGACGGGCAGCGATGCCCATAACAACGCCTTGACGCAATTCCGCGCCCAGACGGCGCACGCGCTGCTCCTGAAGGATCCCGATGTCTGGCTGCGGCGTCTCGATGGGACGCCCGTCGTCACCGAATCGCCCTGGGGCAACCGGGAAATCCAATTCATGCTCAAGTCCCTGGGGCATTACAACGGGAACATCGACGGCGTCTATAATCCCGCCACCCGCACGGCGGCGAAAGCCTGGCTGGGGACCACGCCTTTGCCCGTCACCGCAGATGGCAGCTTGGATCGCGCCGCCCGCAGGCGGTTGATCGCGGCTTACATGGATCACCTGCTGCCCACGGCCCTGGTGGCGGGAGATTTTTTCCGCGACGGGGCGGGCCAAACCGCTTTGTGGGGCTGCGGCAAGGCGTTTCCCCTCATCGCTTCCGATCCCGCCAACGGCCAAAACCGCAGGGTAACCTTTGTGTTACGCATCACCGAGCCCGTTCCCATCGTGCTCGGGGTCCAGGGCGCCGCCGTTCCCTACCGCCAATGGATCAGTCCGGAAGCGGAAGCCGCGGCGCACACGGAGGACAATCCGCCTTTCACTTTGGGTTGCTGGGATTCCGGTTTCGGGCGCGGGGACGATTTCCGCAATACCGCCCTCAACGCGCAAAACCGCCTGTTCATCAAAGGCCGGAGAATCGTCCGGCCGACCAAGCTGGGGGCGGCGGCCGTAAACGATCAGGTGTTCACCGACGGGGATTTGCGTTTGCTCAGCGATGACGTGGGCCCCTTGGGAACCGGGCTGACCCACGGCAGCGGCGTCATGACGAGCATGACCGGGGACGGCGTCGGTAATGAGGTGGGCGGGGCGCGAAACGCACAGCAGGTGGTGCTCGGCACCGGCAAGGACGTGAAAATCCGGCCCATCACCCGCGGTGGAAGTTTCACGGAAAAAATCCGGGGTTATGAGATCCTGACCGCCGATAGGGACGTGAAAATCGTTTCGACGTCATTTCTGGGCACCAACATCCCCGGCAACAGCGCCGTCCAGCAGAACCAGCTCATGCTCCGCATCCAGGCCTTGGTCAACAGCGGGAAGATTTTTTTCCTGGCCGCAGGCAACGCCGGTGTCGCGGTCCAACGCGACGTGGCCCGCACCGAAGGCGGCTTCTTCGGACCCAACCGGAATAATCCGCGCAGCACGAATACCGGCGCGCAAGCCTTCCGTCAGCGGGTGGCTTCCGTGGGCGCCACGTCGCATGTCGCCACGCCCGGCGATCCGGAACTGCCCACCAATTTCACTTATCTGGGCGACGAAGTCTCCATGGCCGCGCCGGGAGAGGATATCCGTTTGGTTCTGCCGCAAGTCAACGGTCCCACGCTTCCCAACGCCGCTTTCCCCGCCGGCGCGAGCCAGGTGGTCGATAATGTCGCCATCCAGAACTGGAGCGGAACGTCTTTCGCCACGCCCATGACGGCCGGCGTCGCGGCGGAAATGATGATGGTCAATCCCCGCTTGCAACAGAACGCGAACATCGTCCAGGTCCTGGAAATGTTGGAAGCCACGGCCGATGCGCTTCCGGACTTGGCCGCGGGCACGGCGGCGCAACAAGGACCTTTCCTTCCCGGCATGGCGCCGGCTGATCCGCAGTTGGCGGCCGCTGACCTGCGTGGTTATCGGCGCATTCATTTTTGGAAGGCCATTCTGGCCGCGCTCAACGAAGGCCTGCCGGCCGAGACCATGCCGCCCGGAGCCGCCAACCATCCCCATTTCACCTTCCTGCTTCCCCGGGATCACGCCGCCACCGTTTGGTACGGGTTCGAGGTGCGCGTGGCCCTGCCAGGCGCCCGGCTATGGTTCAAACGCGCGGACGGGACTTTCCGACCTATCGAAGACGGTGGCGCCGCGCTTCCGGGGGATCAGACCCTCGGCATGACTTGGCGCAAAGCCCAGGATTTGACCGCGCCGGTCACCCATGCCAACGTGGGATTCCGCGGATTCGTTTTGCCGGCTTTCCCTTTCCCCGCCGCTCCCTGGTTTCTTGCTCAAGTCAGCGTCATGCGTGAAGAGTTGGCCCGCTTCGCCGAGATCAGGGTTTATCCCGGCGATGTGGATCCCGCTTCCGCCGCCAATGTCCCCGCCCTGAGCGTCCTGGACCTGGCGCAAATAAACCGGATGCGCGCGCCGACCGCCATCACGCCTCCCGAAATCGCGGGCACACCCGCCCTGGCCCGCATCGCAGCGCATGTGGAGGTCTTCAGCAATTTCGTCTTTCATTGGACCGTGCGTCCGCAAGCCTTGCAGGCTTTCATCCTGGTCCATCCCGGCGCCGCCAACGCGCAAGAGGACATCACGGTGAGGATTTTCGCCGTGGATCCGTTGGGAAACTTCAAATCCGATCTTCCCGCCACCACGGTCAATATCCGCCACACCGGAACCAACGGCGTCAGTCCGCCGCCCGCCGCCCGCGGCCTGTTCATCAACGGCAATCCGGCCGGCGCGTCCACGCCCATCAACCTGGTCAACGGACGGGCGACCTTTACCCTCCGCAACCATACGGTGGAGAATTTCCGCATCAGCGCCACCGATGGGGCCGGACACAATGACGACGGCACGGGACCGGAAATCCATGTGGGTCCGCCGGGAGCGACCGCATCTTTCCGCGTTGAGGTTTCGCATTTCGACAACCGGAGCGTCGACGCCAATCCTCCCCGCACCGCCGAGCGCCTGAAATACACGGTCACGGCGCTGGATGGCGAGGGACGGACTAAAACCGACTTCATCGGCCGCGTGGAATTGCAGGTTACGGAAGGGACCATGGGCTCCGATGTGGCCGGCGGCGTAGCGCCCTTCAAAAGAGGCGTGCACGTATCCGATGCGACCGCCGACGCCTTCAGCGCGGCTCGCTTCGCCCACGATTTTGTCGCCGGCGATCATGGAAAATTCGAATTCTCGGTTTTCCATTACAGCACGGGACCCGTAGTGATCCAAGCCGGATCGGGGGGTAACACGGGCGATTCCCCCCGCCTTACCATCAAGGGCGGGCCTCTGGATCATTTCAACTTCAGCCATCCCCCCAGCGCCCGCGTGGGAAACCGGCTGGACCTGGACGTGAGCGCCCGCGATCACTTCGACAACATCATCGAGGATTTCGCCGGTCAAGTGGACTTCACCGCCCAACCGGGCGCGATGACCGCCGGCAACGCGGCCGGCAGCCGCACGGGCGTCTATATCCTGGAGACCGAATCATTGACGGATGATCACTATGTTTTTTCCGCCACGGATCATGGGGCGCATACCATTCCGGTTACGCCGTATACGGCGGGCAATTTCCAAATCCGCGCGGTATCCGGAGCCGTCACGTCGGACACGCCGCAAATCGCCGCCGAAGGCGCAGCGGCTTTGAACAGCTTCGCCTTCACGGTACACAACGCCCAGAGAAGCGGCTTGCTTTTCCCCGTGACCGTGAGAGCCCTGGACGTGGAAGGAAATCTGATCCCCAGCTTCGCGGGCAATGTGACTTTAGCCCGGGTTTCCGGTCCGGCGGCGGCGCCCAATCTCATCGCGCAGGTTTTTGGAGCGGCCGACAACGGCCAATTCACCTTTGATCTCCGGGCCACAGGCGTGGGCAGCCTCCTGCTGCGGGCTTCGTCCGGAACCATCCACACCGACAGCAGTCCCATAAACATATCTTGATGGAAATCCGATGTCCTTAAAAACGTTAACGGGTGTGTTCCTCGTATTGCTGACGGCCTCGCAATGCTCGTCGGCAAAGCACGCGAATCCCAAGGAGGATAAAAACATGAATCCCCGCAGCGAATCATCCGCCGCTTTCACCGGTATCGGCCAGGGGAGCGCGACGTGGCGGCCTTCCCAAGGATCTTTTGGTCCCCAGGTGTTGATCATTGAATCACAAGCCGGGTGGGAAAAACTTTCCCGTCTTTTCCCCATGAGGATTTCGGATTCGTCCGCAACTGATTTTCAAAATCTTTCCAAGCTCGACTTCACCCGGGAAAAAATCTGGATTTTCACCAATGGATTAGTGGGGAGCTCCGGTTACTCGATCCGCCTCGAAAAAATAACCGTAACTGAAAAGGCGCGCTTCTTTTTGAAAGGCGTCGCGCCTGACCCGGGCGACGACGTGGGGGCGGTTATGGATCATCCTTTTCATCTGATCGTGGTGAAGGGTTTGGATCCTTCCCTGCCGATGGAATTCCTGGTCAATGGGAAGCCAATTTCTTTTGGGGTAACCCGGGAAAACTGAATCCGGCGTCAGATAAAGGAACCTCCTCATGTCAGCATCCAGCCCATACGGTTTTCCCGGAATGCCCATACCCATGCCGGTCATGCCGACCCCGCAACAAAAACCCAAGGTCGCTTCCAATAAAGTCGCCCGCTACATTCCCAGAAATTGGTTTGTGAATTATCTCCCGGTGACCAAGGGAAACAAGGTGGACTTCTTCATCAAAGGCAAAGAATACTGCGCAAGTTTGTTTGACGACCTAAGCCGTGCCCAGGACTCGATCTATCTGACCGGCCTGCACTTCATGTGGGATTTCGAGTTGGTGCGGGGCAAAAAGGAGTCCCGGATCGCGACGGTATTAACGGACGCGGCTCAGCGCGGTGTAGAGGTCTTTTTGCTGGTAAATCAGTTTTGGATGAATGAATTCGAGCATGTGAATGGAAAGTGGGTGTTGCCAAAGCCTGACTGGAGTTTCCTGCTAAGTCCGCTCGGCGACACGTTTGTCTGGGGCGAAGACTCTTTTGTCAAGCAGGGAATCCGCAAGGTGATTTCTGAAAAGGGCTCACTGGGGCTTTACCTTTTCGAAACCATGCAGTTGTTCAAGATTCTCGGTAAGCATCCGGATAAGATCCATTGCCTCACCGATATCCATCCTGGATGGATCATGCATTCCAACCACCAGAAAACCATTGTCATCGATCATAAAACGGCGTACTTGGGAGGAATTGACCTCACTTACATCGACGGGGATCGTTGGGATGATCTTCACAATGAAATCGATACCCGCGCCCATGGCGGCTACCGCAACTATGTCGACAGGAGCGGTAAATTCCTGGATCAGAAATTTTGGCATGACATCCACCTGCGGATTGTGGGCAGCGACGCTCTGACCGTCATGGTCAACAATTTTCAGGCCCGGTGGAATGCCGGCAATTTGCATCGACTTAGGGAGGAAGGAAAACGCGGCGATAACTCTTACCGTATTGTCGCCGATCCCGTGGACAAGTCCAAGACGGATTTTCCCGCCCTGGTAGGTCCGCTTCCCAATCCCTTTACGGAGAAGAACTATTACGGCAAACCCATGGCAAGCGTGAACGCAAAGATTTATGAAGAAACTCATGTGCAAATCGTGCGCTCCATGCCGAACAAAGCCTTTGGATACCAAAAGCCACCGTGGAATGAGAGCAAAGACGATTTCGAAAAATCGTGCCGGGAGTCTTACATCAACGGCATTGGGGCGGCCAGGAAATACATCTATCTGGAAAATCAATGGATAGCGGATAAGCAGATCTGGAAAGCGTTGCTCCAGGCCGCGAAAACCGCCACCGCCAGTTTGCTGTCGGGAGAAACCATTTTTAGCCCGAATTTTAAAATCATCCTTATGCTTCCCGCTGAACCCCTGGTCGCCGCGGGACTGGGAGCCGATCAGACTTTATTCCTCGGTGGACATATCAGCGACATATTGGATGTTTTCCACGAATACAAAACGAAGCTGAAGAAAAAAGAAATCCCCGGAATCTTGGAGATGGATCCGGAGGCGCGGAAAGAAATCGATGACGAGAAACTTTTCGGGGTTTTCTGCATGAAGTCGGATTGGGTGATGCCGGACACGTCCAATGCCCACCGTGAGGAACAAGGCCGCTGGAAACTTCATGAGGACTCCATATGGGAAAATCAGGTCTATGTCCACTCCAAAATGTTGATCGTGGACGATCAATGGATCATGGTCGGTTCGGCAAATGGCGGCGGTATTTCCCTGACTGGAGTGCTGCGGGAGGATCGACCGGACACGGAGTTGAGCGCGGTTGTGTTCGAACCCAAGTCCGACAATATCAAGAAATTCAGGAAAAAGCTTTGGGCATCGCATCTGCAGGTCGGCGAAGCGGCGCTGGACGATCCCCTTAAAGCTGGAAGGAAATTTTGGGAAGCGGCTAGCCAAGAATATACGAGCAATAAGAAAAGGACCCGCTTTTTCGAAGACTTTTGCAAGAAGTATAAACCTTCGGAATGCATCGTTTCGAATTTACCGAAAGAGTTGAAGGAATGCCGGATCATCCCCGTCAGGAAATGGGTGGTTAATTTCGACAATGACGCGGGAACCTCCTACACTCGACTTGAAATCGGTTTTAAAACCGTACTGCCCAATCTTCCCGATCAAAAGGCCTGGTTGGCTTGGGAACTCAATATCTATAACCCGGATGGGATTTTCTTTTGGGAGGAATCCTCCATTAAACACAAAGGCATGGATGGGACTGTTGAGGGAGGATATGGCAGCCTATCCGAAACTTTCCTCCCGGAATCCCACATCAAATGCATTCTCAAGCATAAAAACTCGAATTTCATTTTCGCAGTCATGCTACGCATCGCATTATGCAAACACCCTGCGCCATGGGATGTTTCCTGGACCTTAAACAACGTCGCAGAGGTGAAACTGAATTTCAGAGTCCAGGAACTGGCAAACTACCTGGAAAAAGGGGTTGTGCCCCATGGGATCGCCCCCTCTTGAAAAGACTTTTTTGGGTTCTCATAGGCTATTTCTTGTTCTCGCTCCCTTTGCGAGTGGAGGGATTCATGTCGTTTCACAAGGACAAGGAAATGGCGGTGGTTGCGGACTTGGTCAAAGCCGCCCATTGGACCCGGGAGGACGCGGATAAATTCGTGAAAACCCGCGATGGCCATGTCATCTCCATCGAGTTGGAGGGTGTTTATAAAAGCGGCGGGCGGATATACAATTTCACGCTCCAGGAACTGAGCAACAAACAGGGTCACGATCACCGGATCATGAAACTCCCTCAAGCTATTCTCGATCTGGAATATCTGGAGGTGCTTCGCTTGCCGGGCCATTTATTCACGGCCCTCCCAAAAGGTTTTGACCGCCTCAAGAATCTGCGCGTTCTGGATCTTTCCGGCTCCTACCTGGAGGCGTTTCCACAGGATATTCTTTCCCTGCAGAGTCTGGACACCCTAATCCTTTCGGTTCAGGGAACCCTTGAGATTCCCGAAGCGTTAACCCAACTGGCGCGCTTGCAAAGGCTGGAAATTTCTTCAACCATTTCCAAACTGCCTTCTGATTGGTCCAAAATGTCCCACCTGGAAATACTGGTTCTGCAAGGCGTGCAATCAGGGGCTTTCCAAAAAGGCATGCGTTATCCCTCCCATATCAAGCGGATGGATTTTTCGATGCCGTCCCAGGACGTTGAGGGAAACCTGGAGGAAATTCCGGACTTTTCGGAAACGTTGCCTTTACTTACCGAAATCAACCTCTCCAGAAACCACATCAGTCGTTTGCCGCAAGGTTGGGAAAATGTTCCGAACCTGTTATCGCTGGATGTCTCCTATAACGCCCTGACCGGCCTCCCGCCGGGCCTGGGCGCCTGCGCGCGATTGACGAGTCTGAATCTTGAAAGCAACGCCTTGTCCGCGATTCCGGAACAGATTGGAAACCTTTCCAGGTTGGAAGTTCTCATTCTTTCCAGAAACAAGCTGACGGGTCTTCCTGCCTCCTTGGGAAAACTTCATGCTTTGTTAAGGCTGGATCTCCAATTCAACCAATTTGCTTCGCTCCCTCCTTCCATGGGCGAATTGATCCGGTTGGAAACTCTGAACGTGTCGAATAATAAATTGATCTCCCTGCCGGAAGCGATGGGAAAAATGATTGCCCTCAAGACGCTCGATGCCGGTTGGAACCTATTGGAATTCTTACCGGCAGCCGTGACGCAACTCATGCATTTGGGCAGCATCAATTTGGAACAGAATCGACTGTCAAAATTTCCCACGCCATTGACCAAGCTGTCTTCCTTGGATCAGGCAAAATTCCGAGGCAACAAAATCGAATCTATTCCGGAAGGCTTCTGGAAACTTCCCAAGCTGCGGCAGGTCGATTTGTCGAGCAATCAACTCGCCACTATTCCCAAAGGTTTGTTGGAAGCGCGCAGCCTGGGATTTTTGGACTTGAATGAAAATCGGATCTGCGATGCCACGCAATCAAATGCAGTCAGCGAATTTCTCCTCAAGGTGAAATGCCAGCCAGGCAATCAGGACTGTTCGAAGCGCGATAACCCATAACGGGTGTTAAAGCATATCCCGAATTTCGGTATTGTCCACTTGATAAAGGCCCGGCAACGATTTCTCGATTTCAATCCTGCCGTTAGCCGGAATGGTGTAGTCCGCCTTCTTCCCGTCCGGTCCGACAACGGATATTTTCTTCCCTTCGAAAACCCCGGCATTGTCTTCGGAAACCTGGTAAAGCAGAACCATGTTGTGAATGAGCTTCACTTCCTTGGACACGGCTTTGACGCCCATGCTGGAGACCTCGAAGGTTAGCGTGGGCTGGACATACTCCAGACCGTCCTTCGCCAAATCCGCATGGGTAAGAATATTCTCCGGGTTTTTCTTTGCGTCGGCCTTCCAGATTACTTCGGCCTTGTTTCCCTTCACGGCGGAGCTGCATACCATGCCCATCTTCTCGCCGCCGGTATGGTGGCCGAAGTCGACAATGACTTGGAAGTCGACCATGGCTCCGTCGCGAAGGCCTTTGACATCGGCCGTCAACTTGACTTGATCGCGCTCGGTGACCT
This sequence comes from Fibrobacteria bacterium, assembly GCA_017881725.1. Lineage (GTDB taxonomy): Bacteria > Fibrobacterota > Fibrobacteria > UBA11236 > UBA11236 > Chersky-265. Next base: position 19,745 of record JADGQO010000176.1, on the reverse strand, counting down.
CGGTGATGGCTTTGTCCTTGGCGTCGAGCCACTTCAAGTTCTCGAAGGTAACGGGGGGCGTCACTCCGAGCTTCGAAGTTTTACCCTTGAGGTTGTGGTCCGGCAATTCCACTTCGGCGTAGATGGCTCCGGTCTTGTTGGCTTTGGTCTTATACGGCAGGCGGAACTGGTTGGACAATATTTTACCAGTTAGGTTGTCGACGGCGTTGCCTTCCAAATCCTTGATGGCGATTTTGATATTCGCCCCTTCGCCGACCAATGCGGTCAACACTTCGAGGCTGGCATTGCCGCCCGTAGACACTTCCGCAGCGCCCCAACGGCAGTAAACCAAAGTCGATTTGACCTGGATCTTCAGTATGTTGTCGGTCTGTCCTTGGAATTCAGCCATGATGTCCAAAAGATAATATTTAGGAGTAACGGGCTTGTGACGGAGGTCACGTTCCGAAGGTGTTTTCGACGGTTGCGGTGAGCGGAGTGCGGTTCATCTGTATTTGCAGGATGGTGGTTTGGCATTCATTGTATATTCAGGTTGGAAATCGAATCACCCAACATGAAGTCCCGCCCCACGCCGTCCGCACCCTCCAGTCCCCGATCCCGACGCACACCACCGCAAGAGCCGGCCAAAGCGAAACTTCTCTCCGCGCTGGGAAAAGCCTTAAAAGCATCCGCCAGCGAGGATATCGGATTCGCCCGCATCGACCATGCACGCGAGACGCGCAAGGGTTTTCCGGAAGTGGTGTTCGGGCCCGGAAAAACGCCCGGACAATTACTGGCCATCACCCGTCGGATCCTGAATCGATCGGGCCGCATCCTCATCACGCGCGTCGACGCTGTAGCTGCGGCCATGTTGTTAAAGGAATTCCCGACGCTTGAATATCATGCCGTGGCGCGCGCGGTTTTCCAATCCGCCCGTCCCGCGCCAGACCGTAACACTTCGGCCCGCAAGCTTGCAGCCCCCCAGACCACTGGCCGCCAGCCCGCAGGGCGCAGGGCCAACGGCCGTCGACCCACAGGGAGTAAGTCCTCCGAGGGTATGCCCAGCGGGGTTCAAACAAGCGAGCCCTCGACTCGTGAGAGCCTGATGCGCGGGCATGTCCTGATCCTCACCGCCGGCACCGGCGACATCCCCGTGGCCGAGGAAGCGGCGTTGACGGCCCGGCTATTGGGCTGCAAGGTGGAGACGATTTACGACGTGGGCGTGGCCGGGCTGCATCGCCTGTTGGCGCAATTGCCGCGTCTTAAAAAAGCCTCCGTGATCGTGACCGTGGCGGGCATGGAGGGGGCGTTGCCCAGCGTCGTGGCCGGTTTGGTCGACAAACCCGTCATCGGCGTCCCCACCAGCATCGGTTATGGCGCGTCCTTAGGCGGCTTGTCCGCGCTGCTGGGTATGCTGAATTCCTGCGCCTCCGGCCTGACCGTGGTCAATATCGACAATGGTTTCGGCGCGGGCTTCGCTGCGGCCCAAATGTTGCGCTTGGCGCAGCGGGCCGGGGCGGCCCGGCGCAAAACCTAACCAAGCGGTGAAAGAGTCGCGGTTCCATGCATCCGCGATTTGAGAACCTTGCGTTTCCACACCGCCGTTTCGTACAATCAGCGGCGTGGGCAATCCCTCGTTTCATCGCGCCATCCTTCCCTTGCTGACCCTGGCGGCGGGCTTCGCCCTCGCGCCCCGCGCCCTGGCCGTCACCGAAGTGTGCGGCACTTTCAGCTTGGCCACCGAATGGACCGCCGCCGAATCCCCGTATCTCGTGACGGGCGATATTTTTATTCCCACCACATCGCGCCTGCGCATCGGCCCCGGCGTGGAAGTGCGTTTCGTCAAACCCCGTCCCTGCCCGTCGGACAAACATCCCCAGCCGCAAGTGGATTGGTCGGACTCGGCCTATACCTCCATCAAAGTGGAAGGCACGTTTTATTGCATCGGCACGGAAGACAAGCCCGTGGTCTTCGCTTCCGCCGTGGACGGCAGTAAGGACGGCGTGGGCTGGGACGGCTTGCGTTTCACGGGCCAGAACGCGAACGGGGCGGAAATCGGCTTCGCGGTTTTCAGCGGAGCCAACAACGCCATCGTCGCCGAGCGGACGGATTTTTTCGTGCATCATACCCTCTTCCAGGGCAATAACACCGCCATCCTGCTGGGGTTCCGGGGCGATTTGTCCGTGGTCAATTGCGACTTCATCGGCAACCACACCGCCGGCATCGTCATCCGCAAAGCCGGTCCGCGCCTGGCCAACAATATTTTCGCCGACAACCACGGCTACGGCGTCTGGGCCGACGGACGTCCGGTCATCCAAATCATGAACAACGCCTTCTGGCGCAATCGCGAGGAGGATTGTTATAAATGCCCCTACCAGGTGCTGGACCTGAACGGCGTGAACGGGAATAAGGACAGTTGCGATGCGTTCCAAAACCTGCGGGCCGATCCTGTGTTCATGGGATCGGCCTCGTTCGACTCGGCGCAGCAGGCCGACGTCAACACCGACACGCCGGATCATCTGGTCAAGGATGCGAAGCTCGCCAAGCTCGAAGCCGACGCGCGCAAGCAAAGCGAAAAGCGGAAGCGTTTCCAGCCGATGGGCAAAGGGGAGCAGCTGCTTTCGAAATATTCCCGCCTCATCGACGCGGGGCATTCCGGACGTGAGTTCCGGGATAGGGACGGCAGCGCCAACGACATCGGCCGCCACGGCGGACCCATGGCGCGCATGACCAAGGATCCGTTCTAAGCGATTTATGCCATGCCCTGGAGCGGACTCAAAATCCCCTGTTCCAATTCGCGAAGTTTCCATTAGCGAAGGTTTAGCCTTGCGATGTGATCCCCGTCATCCCAACGTCGGCCGGACTTGCGGCCGGGCAGGGTCCGCGTTACAATGGAAGTAGAGTAATTCCGCGTCATCCCAAGTTAGGGTGACGATAAAGGAAGGACAAACCGATGGAAATTCGATCGACGTCCATAGGAACCTCCGCCTCCGTTCAGGCGCTGCAAAACTCCTTCATGGCCACTGACGCCAAGGCCAAACGCCTGGCCAACGCCGAGACCGATCCTCTGCTCGAAAAAGATTTGGCCGAACTGCCCTCCGACGCCGATAATGCGGGGGCGCAAACCAAGGTGATCAAGACCAAGGATCAAATGGTCGGCACCTTGCTTGATATGTTCGCCTAGCGGATAAGCTTTCCGACTATAATCCCGCGATATGGATCTTATGCTTGGCTTGCACCACGGGCACGGGAACCATATTTTTTCGCATCTCGCGAATTTCCGCCGTGTCGTGAAAATCCCGATAAGGCGTCAGATCCAGGTTTTCCGGCACCTGCGTTAAGCGTTCATCCCCGATGACCTTGATATTGTCCTGCATGAAATCATCGTAGGCGGCCCATTCGATGCCCTCCGCGCGCACGGCGGCCTGTTCCGCGTGCAGGGCGATTTGATGCGCGTGCAGGTAATGCATGCCCAACAATTGGATCAAGGATTTTTCGACCGCTTCATGCACCACCAAAAAACGATCCGTTTGCACGCGCCTGCCGCGATAGACGAAACTTTTCGGCATATGCCGATCGATGAAGATCTGATGCCCCTCTAAGCTGTACCCGGCCAAGTAGGGGATATCATAATTGCGCTCGAGGTGGATGCGATTGCGGATGGACCGCAAGGCATGGTCCATCATTTCCTTCGAGATGAGCCAAGCCGTCACATGGCGCTTGCGTTTGGAAGTTGCGGGGGTCCGTTTTTCGTACATGGGATGCTCCTGTCGCGATCGATATCGATAACGCCGAAAATTACAATTCGTCCGACGGAAGCCAAACGCAGAGAATCCCGCGCGGCGGTGCCGGCGGCGAGCCCTGCCCGGAGGATTTCCGGGGTGGACATTGAGTTCGCCGGGACGCGTCCAGGGGATACATCCGGGGGACGGCATTGGATGGAAGATCATAATCCGGATAAAGCAAAAAAGGCAGGACCCATGCGGATCCTGCCTTCCCTCGTGTGGTGTCCGCAAGTCGCTGTGAGCGGACCCTCGCAGATTACCATAAGAAAGAACCGTGCCAATACCAATTTGAGGATCGGTAACCTGTCACTATCGCTTTTTTTGAAATTTTTATCGCTTTAGGCTCGTATGAAGGTATTTTCCAGATGTAAAATTTTTCCGTCGTTGTCGGGCAATCTTACACTACGTCGCTTCGGGGAGGATTCACATGCTGACTCGCTTCATGCGTCATCCGGCGGGATTGGTCCGACAGGCTTTGCGGATCACCTGGCGGCGTAAGCGGCCTGCCGTCGTCGCGGCGCCCGCATCCCAAAAGATCGTTCCGCCCGTGTGGCCGGAGCGCTATTCTGGAATTGGAATTTTCCTGGCGCCGGAATTGACCGCGCCGAAAAAGCCGGAAGCGTAAGCCGAAGCTTTCACCAACCCTGCCGACACCGACACCTTCGCCACCGCCAACCCTTACACCGCAAGCGACGTTTTTTTAAGCATGGTATCCGACACGCTGCAACTCGACTATTCGCAAATCTCTCCCGTTCTGGTGAAATTCCTGGAGCGCTACGGGTTCGGTCCGGATACGCCCGTCACCTTGGCCGGCACGGCCGGATCGCGGCGCGTTTATTTCCGGCTGGCGCAAGGCTTGCGCACCTTCATCCTGTTGGTGTCTCCATCCGATGACGCGGACTTCGGACGGTTTTTGCGCATCACGCAATTCTACCGGTTCATGCATTTTCCGGTGCCCATGGTGTACTGCATCGACGACGCGGCGCAGCAAGTGCTGCTGGAGGACTTGGGCGATACGCGCCTTTATGATCGCGTTCACGCGCCCGCAGGGGCCCCTGCGGCGGTTTCCGGTGGGGAAACGACGCTCGCCTTGTATCGGAAAGTCATCCATCAATTGGTGGATTTGCAAACGCGCTGTTTCCAATGGCACCGCGAATGCCCCGACATCAGCTCGCGGCATTTCGACGAGCATGATTTGCTGTGGGAGACGGACTATTACGCGACCCAATATTTGCGGGGCCATCGCGGCATCGATTTCGCGCCGGCGGCTCAAACGGAACTGAACGCCGTGTTCCAGGAACTGGCGCGCCGCGTGAACGCGCAGCCCAAGTCGATCATGCACCGCGACTTCCAATCGCAGAACCTCATGATCCAATTCGACGGCACGGTGCGCGTGATTGATTATCAGGGCAGCCGGCTCGGCTCGATCTATTATGATCTCGCCTCCCTGCTTTTGGATCCTTACGTGATGCTTAGCGACTCCGACATCGAGGAACTGCTCCGTTATTACCATGCGACCTCGCTCAATCCGCTGGCTTTCGACGCCATGCGCCATGAGTTCCTGCTGGCCGCGGCGCAGCGCATCATGCAGGCCCTGGGCGCTTACTGTTTCCTCTCGCGCGTGAAAGGCTTGCCGGCGTTCCGAGAACATATCGAACCGGGAGAACAACGGTTGGCCTGGATCTTAAAACGCGTGGACTGGCCCGCGCTCAATTCCGCGTTGCCCACCTAAGGACTCGATTTCCGGTCGACCATCCTGCGCGCCGACCCACGGGGTAAGACGTTTCGTTTCGGCGAAGCCATCGCTCCACGGGGGATCCAGCCGGTTCACAAGAAGGCGGATTTCCGCAAATTGCTACCTTGAAACGCTTTCTGCACCCTCCCCAAAGAGGCAAACGATGACGGAATTCCTGAAGGCGAAACGGCAATGGACGGCGGAGAATTGGAAGGCTTTGCTGGCCGTCTTCGTGATCGGTTTGATCCCTTTCCTGCTGCCCACCGATTCCGAAGGGCCTTTCCTTTTTTCTCCCGGCAAAGCCCTGTTCGCCTCCGATCAACTGGCCGCGCCCTCCTGGCGGTTCTATCTCGAATCCATTAAGCACGGGGTCATTCCGCAATGGCAGACCAACAATTTGGGCGGCATGCCTACCTTCGACGCGGGGTTCGGTGACGGCGCGTATCCGCTTTTCCTTTTCATCGGCATGATCATGCCCATCAAGACCTTCATCTCGTGGTGCTTCGTCTTCCACGTGCTGCTCGCCGGCAAAGGGGCCTATTACCTGGTGCGCCGCTATTTCGGATTGGACAAGATCTTGTCCGTCGCTTTGGCGTCGGCCTACATGCTGAACACGAATTTCATCTCCCACATCCACGCGGGCCATACCGGCAAGTTCTACATCATGGCCTGGCTGCCGATTTGCCTATACCTCCTGCTGCGCTGCCTGTCCAAAGCGGCGCGCTGGTATCATGCGCTGGGCTTCGCGTTGTCCCTCTCGCTGATCCTTTCCACCTTCCATCCGCAATTCGCCTATTACATGCTGATGGGATTCTTCCTGGTCTGGGCCTTCCAGACCTTCTGGCTGCTGAAGGAAAAGCAATATCCGCGGGCCGCCCTTACGGCCGCGCGGTTTTGGGCCCCGGTGCTCCTGGGCATCGGAATGGTTTTTTTCCTTTTCTATCCGCCGATGCAATGGACCAAGCAGTTCGGCGTGCGCGGCAGCGGGGAGAAGACCACCTATGAGCATGCCACTTCGTGGTCGATGCATCCGGAAGAGACGGCCTCGCTTTTGGTGCCCGAGTTCGGCGGGTTGAACGAAAAATATTGGGGGCGCAATCCCTTCAAATTGAATTCCGAGTACCCGGGCTTGTCGGTGTTGTTTCTCGGCGCGCTGGGCCTGGCGTTGTTCCGCAAGGAAAAGCGCAAGTGGTTCTGGCTGTGGGGCGGCGTGGGATTATTATCGGTGATTTTCGGACTGGGGGCGCACACGCCGGTGTTCCGGCTGTTCTATTCTTTCATCCCGGGAATCAAAACTTTCCGCGCCCCGAGCATGATGCTGTTCTGGCTCGCTACTGCGCTGCTCATCATGAGCGCCGACACCCTGTCAAGACTGACGCAAACGACTACGGTCGGGGGACGTAAGCCCATTCCGCCCGATGTGCGCAAGGCCTGGTCCAAACGCCTCTTGCGGGTGGGACTCGCGGCTGCGGGCCTTTTAATCGTTGCCGGACTGGTTCCCGGCGCGGTCTTCACCGTATGGGACATTGTGTTCAGCAGCGAGGTCGCGTCCAACGTGGCGAACCGTTCGGCGGCGCAAGGAGCCTTCGCCTTGGGCGCCATCCGCAGCGGACTCTTGTTGGGCGTCCTGGTCCTGGCCACGCGCAAGTGGTTGCTGGAGGAAGTCGAGCCCCTGCGTTTCGGGCTGGTCCTTTTGGCCGTGACCTGCGTGGACCTGGTGTGGGTCGATTCCAACTTCATCCGGACCTACGATCCGGAGCGGTTCCTCGCGCCCCAACAGGCGGTGAATTATCTGAAAGCGGACACTTCGACCTACCGCGTGTTCGGATTGCCCGGAGCCTACGATTCGTGGGTCATGCATTTTCACGATATCGAGACCGTGGACGGCTGGACCGACAACGAATACGTCGTCTACCGCAATTACCGCGGAAAGGATTACCAAAGCAATCCGAATTTCATGGCGGGCCTCAAGCAAAACGCGGACGGATCGGTTTCCGGCAGCCCCTTCCTGGACATGCTCAACGTGAAATACCTGGCCTTCAAACAACCGGGTGACGGGGTCCTGCGCCTGGTTCCCAACGCCTCGGTTTTGCCGCGCGCCTGGTTCGTGTCCGCCTGGGACACCTTGCCCGACAGCCTGGCGCTGGAGCGCATGAAGCAACCGGATTTCAACCCCCGCCGCCTGGCTTGGATTTCGACGCCGGGAGTTTCGCCGCTTTTACCGGCCGCCCCCGCAGTCGCAGCCGATACGGCGCGTTCCGGTAACACCGCCGCTACCTCCGGGCCAACCTCGGGAACCCCCTCCGCGACTGCGCCTACAGCAGCGGCATCAGCCACCGCCGCCGGGATCTCCGGCACGGAAACGGCCGCCGTGATTCGCAGGGACGGCAACGGCTATAATTCCTCGGACTGGACCGTCACCGCGCCGAGCCGGGGGATATTCATCCTCTCCGAATTATGGTTTCCACATTGGCAAGTTAAGGTGGACGGTAAGCCCGCAGCGCTGCTCCGGACCGACTATGCCTTCCGCGGCGTGCAATTGGAGCCGGGCACGCATCATGTGAACTACAGCTATTACTCGCCCTGGCGCGCCCTGGGATTCAAGGTGGCCATCTTCAGCTGCTTGGCTCTGATCGCGTTCGTGGCGGGCCTCAAGGTTTTGGCCGCCAAGCTCCCGGCCGGCGAGGCGCCGGGCGGTGAAGCGCAGGGCGGCGGGACGAAACGCGCGTAAGCGTCCCGACTGGGGCGCTCACACTTTCATGCTTGCGGAACGGCCGGCGCGTCCGAGTCCTTGGTGAAATTCCGGGACAGCATCCAGGCCCCGCCGATCAAGGCGTTGACGATGAGCAGGGAATAACTCACCACGCTCACGGCGATGATGCTCCCGGCCGTCGTCCCCAAGGTGCGCTGCAACAATAACAGGTTCAGGTACTCCACTATGCCGATGCCGCTGATGCTGATCGGCAAGGCGACGAAGGCGTTGGCCAGGGCCATTTGGAAGCACAGGAAAAGCAGGGGAATCCTCACGCCCACGCTCCAGAAAATGCAATAGGCCGATCCGATCATGAGACATTGGATGCCCAGCGTGATTAAAATCACACGACGTACGACACCCGGGGTTCCCAGCGCTTCCCGCACGGAGTCGAGCATGCGCAGGGCGAAAGCCCGCACGGCGGGAATGAACGGAACGACCACGAGCGCCACCAGCGCCGCTCCGCCCATCAGGGCCAGTTTGCGCCAGGATAATTCCGCGTCGGCCAGGGCTTTCAGCATGGGCGCGCCGAAATAAAAAAGGCCCACCAAGCCGATGGCCCATTGCATCAGCATGCCGAGGAGTTGCGACAGGAAGATGAGGCTCGACTGGTGCAACGGTTTGTTGTATTTCCTGCCGAACAGGACCACCTTGAGCATGTCGGCGCTTAGGCTGCCGGGCAGGATGACGCGGTAGAAGATACCCACGTAAATGAAGTGCAGGTATTTGATCCAGGAAATTTCCTCGCTCCGCATCAGGACTTTCCAACGCCAGGCCTGTAGCAGAAGGATGCCCACGCCTTGGACATAACCGAGGGCGATCCAATCGAGGCGGGAATGCCTCAGGGAGTCGCCCACCTGCCGCCAGGAAATATGGATGGCGAGATAAGCCACCAAGCCCGCGCTCACCGCCAGCTTGAGGAGGAATTTTTGGCGGGGACCTATACGCATGAATTCGCTTTCAAGGGCGCGACGGAAACGGCGTACGGGAAGGACACCCTTCCGTATCCGTACCGGTCACGACTGGAAAGCGGGAAAATATACTTAACGCTTAACGCGCGAGGAGCAGACCGGAGCGGACGACTCCGGTGGGCAACCACCAGCCGCCTGCCCGTTTTTGCCACGGCAGGGACAGCTTCTCGCCGGAGAGCGAGTACAAGGTAGGCGCGAGGTCGGAAGGACCGGGAAGGAAAAGTCCGTCCTGGGGAATGACCAGGACGCGCATTTGCCGCATCCGGAAAGCAGCCGCCGCGGAGAGGTCGGAGCCTTGGCTTCCTGCGCGGCGCAAAGCCGTTGTGCCAGAAGCAAGATCCAAAACGATAGGTCGGGAGTTGCTCCATGGGCCGGGACTGGCCGTAGGCAGATCCGCCGTAGCCGCGCGCTTGGTCAGGCCCGACGCGTCCGACGAATGTTTGAGGCGTGCGCGCCAGTAATTGCCTCCCACAAAAACCTTATCCGAATCCGGCAGCTTATCCACATCGAAATGGAAGGCCGTGTCGACCACATCCTTATGCATGAACACTTTCGAGAATTCCGCGTCTTTGGAAAACTCCACCTCAACGGTGTCGCCTTTATGGTAGCCCTTGTTCGGCGGGAGGGTGCAGCCGTCGTTGGCCTTCACCTGGAATCGGAATTCCGTTTCCTTCTTGGCGCATTCGCCCGCCTTGGGGTTGATGGGCAGGATGGAGCCGTCGCAAATCTTGACCTGGTCCACGGCCGTGGAGGTGGTCCGGTAGCGTTGGTTGATTTCCTCCGGCGTCATGGCGTAGTCCACCACGCGCACGAAATCGAGGAGCCCGTCGGTGTGCCTGGAGTCGAAGCTGCCCGAGGTGCGCGCGCCCACATACGCGGTCACCAAGCTGTCCATGCGCGTCGGGACGTCCGCCCCCTGCACGCGCCAGACGTCCGTGGCCTCCCAGCCATTCAGGTAAATGCGCATGTCCTTGCCGTCCCACACGCCCACCATGTGCGTCCACGCGTTCAGTTGCAGGCATCGATCGGTGTATACGTTCTTCCAATTGCGGTCGTCGTTATAATCAGCCATCACAAACTCGCCCACGCATTTGGACAAGACCGCGCGCTCGATATAGGAATACCCGTTCATGGAGGCTTGGTATTCCGCATCCGTGGCGAAGGCGTTGCGCGGCAAGGGAGGATACAGATAACTACCCCCGTTGCGGATCACGAAGCCTTGCGTGGGCCCGATGTCCCAGGTGGAGGTATTCAGGATGTCATTGATGAAGCGGGAACTTTCCGGAGCGTAATTGCGGATGAGGAAGCGCGCTTCCACGCTGAAGGGCCCGCGCGGGCTGGGAAAGGAATCGACCGAAAAAAAACCTGAGGATTTCAAATCGGCAGAACCGGGGAAATCCCGGGACGGGGTAACGTCTCCGTTACGATGGGCGGCGGGCAGGGGCGCGGGTTGCTTGCCCAAGGCGACGGTATCGTTGAAATCCAGGTACAACAAATCCTTGGCGGACGCGAAGCGCGGCATCGCGAGGCCGGATACCAAGAGGCCTGCGTAAAAAAATCCGGAAGCCAAAATTACGTTTCGGTTCATCTTCGGCATGAGTATGTCCTTTGTACGGCGCGAATCCGACCTAGAGTCCAAATTATAGTTTCCCGGCGATGAAATGACATTCACATTTTCCGGGGATCTCAGGCCCAAGATTTCCATTTTCATGGAATTTAAGCATGGAATTCAAGGATTCGGGCGGAATCCGCGTTAAGGATGGCGATTTTTCCCCCTATCCAACATGGCCGACACAAAGAGCATTTCCTTCTCGGCCACCGCCGCCCAGGAAAATCCCCGCGCCCATTCCCGCCCAGCCGCGCCCATGGCTGCCCGGCGCCCCGCATCGCGCGTCAACGCCGCAAGGCCCTGGGCCAACTCCTCGGCGTCGCCGCAGGAGACCATCATGGCCGTCTCCGGGGCTTTGACGCTGTCGCGAAAGCCGTCCGCATCCGTCACCAACGCCGCTTTGCCGGACGCATTGGCCTCCAAGGCCGCGATGCCGAAACCCTCGAAGCGCGAGGGACCGCAGAAAAAAAGGCATTCCGACAACAGATTCCGTTTCTCCGCCTCGGTGATATTCGGCCGCAACCGCACGCGGGCGGACAAGGCCGCTGGGATCAAGGCACGGACGGATTCCTGCGCCGGGAGCGAAGCCGCGCCGGCGAGGATTAAATCCGGACGCAGAGACGCACCGGGTTTAGGTAATGAACCGGATTCCGGCAGAGCACCCGGTTCCGGTCGCGAACCGGATTCCAGCGCGTGGCCGAGACGCTTGTCCGGCGCCGGGGCAGCGGTGGCCGTAGTCGGGGAAGCTCCTGCAGTGGCGCGCGCATAAGCCTCCAGCAGGATATCGATGCCCTTCATGTGGATGTCGAAGCGGCCCAGGAAAAGGATATAGGGCGGGTCTGCCTCACGGGGAACCGATTCCAACAAGGCCCCGTCGATGCTGTTCGAGGTAACCAAGATGTTACCCTGGGGATTCACGGCGCGGATTTTTTCGGCCGTAGCGCGGTTGGAGACGATGAAATGGCGCAGGCCCCGCAGCATGAGGGATTCCAGCCCCCGGGGCAGGAAACCCGCCCAGCCGTATTTTTTCACGGCTTCGCCGCCGACCTTATGGTGGAGCACGGCATAACAGCGCTTGCGCCGCAAGAGGGCGGCGGGCAAGGGCGCGAAGGCCGACAGGCTGTTGCCGATGGCGTCGGCGGAATCGAACAGGATGCGCAGGTTGGCCAACAGGGAAAAAGCCAGGCGGCACATGGCGTTGGATCCGCCGAATCCTAAGGGCCGTATACGCACGCCTTCGATGGGCGCAATACGGAAACCCGGGTAGCGTCCGACGTACAGGGTAACCTCCCAGTTACGGGAAAACCGGCTGAGCACCTGCGCGTCGCGCTGGGCGCCGCCGCCGGAGACCCAGGGGTTTCCCACGCTGTCGAAGGAGTAATAGGATAGCCGGGGCTTAGGCACTGCGCCGGGGCCTCAGGGTTGGATGGGCCAGCGGAAATCGCGGCCGATGATGGCGTGGCTGGTATTGGCGGGTATGGATGCGACCGGCTCCTCGAAAACCAACACGTTGCGCAAGCCTTCGGGCAAATGGTCCACGCCCGCTTCGTTGGCCACATAGGGACGCGGCTCGCGGATGGGCGGCGCGTACCGATAGCTGAAATCCTTGGTCGTCTCCATATGGAACTTGGCCGCTTCCCACAAACCCTGTGGTGTCCCGAAATCGTACCAGGATGCCTCATGGCTGCAGTTGACCACGCCGATGGTTCCACCCGCGCGCAAAGCCGCGATCCAATACGGCTTGATGTCCGCCGGGCCCGGTTTCAGGATTTGCAAAAAAGCCTTTTCGTAAATGGCGATGCCCGCGAAGGTCAGGCGCGTGGCCTCTTGGGGGCCCGGAGCCCCGCGCTCCACGGGTCCGCGCACGCTGCCGCCCACGTAGCCGTCGAAGCCATGCACGCCCAACAGCCGTCCCTCGGCGTCGCAGGACAAGGTGTTGTGGCTGGACCGGAAAATCCCCGCCAGCGTGGCCAAGCACCCCGAGTCGCGATGGCGCTGAAACAAATCCTTCAAGTCGATGGTATGGATCAAATCCCCGTTATGCACCAGGAAGCGATCCGTGGTTTCCAGGATGTGGCGCGCGTTCCACAAGGGGCCGCCGGTGCCCAGGATTTCATTCTCGTAGAGGACCTGCATGCCCAGGCGCTGCGCGGGCTTTTCCATCTCGGCGTAAAGGTGATGGGTATTGCACAGGATGCGGTTGGGGTACAGCGGCTGCACGCGCCGGAAATTGATTTCTAGGGCGGTACGGCCCTGGAAGGTGATGGCCGGCTTGGGAATTCGATCGGTCAGTGGCTTGAGGCGCTGGCCGTAGCCGGCGCACAGGAAATAAGCGGAGAGGGTCTTTTCCATATTAAGTCATTTTCGCATTAGATAATGGGCCATGGGTCATGTGCAGGTTACGGAAACACGCCCGTTACGGGTCCTCCGATGAGCACCTCGATGGGCAGCTTCTTCGCCTCGTATTCGTAAGGCGGTTCTTTCCAGCGGAAGTCCGGATAGTCCGCGCGGATAAGCTTGAGGATTTCCAGCGCCGTGCGCCAAGGCAGGAAGGCCTTGCGATCAAGAACGTGGATTTGCGCGCCGCCGCACAATTGCCCGTGGAACTTGTGGAAGGTGGGCTGGAAATGCGCTTCGCGGAAATGCGCGCCGGGCAGGCCCAGACGGTTGAGCTTGCCGCACAGGTCGCGCGCATCGATGTACGCCGCGCCGAAAATCTCGAAAGGCTTGGTGGTGCCGCGGCCCTCGGACAGATTGGTGGCTTCCAACAGGCACATGCCGGGATACACCACGGTCGTGTCCACCGTGGGCATGTTGGGCGAAGGCAGGACCCAGGGCAAGCCCGTGGCCTCGAAATAATCGCGGGGATCATGTCCTTCCATCGGTAGCACGGTGAGGGCGCAACTCGGGAACGCTTCGCGTTTGAACTGTTCAGCCAACTGTCCGATGGTTTTGCCGTGCCTGACTTGGATCGGATGCAGGCCCACGAAGGACTTGTACTCCAGATCCAGCACCGGCCCTTCCGTCGTCACGGAATCGATGGGGTTGGGCCGTTCCAAAACCACCACGTGCACGCCCGCTTTTTCGCACGCGCGCATGCACAGGTACAAAGTCCAAATGAAGGTGTAATACCGCGCGCCCACGTCCTGCATGTCCACCAGCAAGACATCCAAGCCTTTCAGCATTTCTGCCGTCGGTTCGCGGTTCGCTCCATACAAGCTGTAAATCGGAATGCCCCATTGCGGATGATTGAAGCTTTGCCACTCAATCATATTGTCCTGCGTTTGCCCGAGATAGCCATGCTGGGGCCCGAACAAGGCCTTCAACCGGAATAAGTTCCCATCGTGGGATTTCAACACGTCCGACGCATGCGTCAAATCCGCCGAAACCGAGGCCGGATGCAGAACCGCCCCCACAGCCGCGTTTTTCAGGGCCTGCGGCCACAACGCGGGTAATCGATCGAGCGGAATCGTAACCTTGTTTTTGTTAGCTTTCATGCTGTCCCGAAGTCATCCGTGAATCCCTAAAAAGTAATTCACGGCGGGCGGAGTGGAACCTTACTCATGCGTTATATACACCACAATTGTGCCCCGGTGACTTACCCTCTCCGGGAGAAGCGAGGATAAAATGGGATCTCTGAATAAAGCCATCTTGATCGGCAACTTGGGCAAGGACCCGGAAGTGCGCGCCATCGCCTCCGGCGCCAAGGTCGCGAATTTTTCCATCGCCACCACGGAAAGCTACACCGGCAAGGACGGCAACAAGGTCGACAAAACCGAATGGCACAACATCGTCATGTGGCGCGGCCTGGCGGAAGTGGCGGAGAAATATCTCCGCAAGGGATCGCAGGTCTATATCGAAGGGCGCCTGCAAACGCGGTCGTGGGACGACCAAAACGGACAGAAGCGTTACACCACGGAAATCGTGGCCGATAACATGGTGATGCTGGGACGTCCCGGCCAAGGCGGCGGCCGCTCCGAAGGCGCTTCCGGCGGCAACGAAGGCTTCCAACGCCAACAAGAGCCCGTCAGCAGCCCGCGCTATGGCAATGGGGGCAACGGCGGCGCCAGTGGTGGAATGGGCGGCGGTGGCGGAGGTGGAATGGGCGGCGGTCCGAGCCCGTCCAGCATGCCTCCGCAGGTAGAAGATGATCTCCCGTTTTAACGATTGATTTCTGTATGTCGTATGCGGAGGTTAAGCCTCCGCTTTTTTCTAACGCGCGAATTCACAGTCCGAAAAATGCTTGGCATGAAAAGACGTTTGTACTTCATCCTTTTCATTACGCTTATCCCGTCCTTTATAGCCTTTCCGACGCACGCCACCGATGAAGGTTTGGCGTTGGGCATTTCCGTTGACAAGATCCGCCATCCCGATAGAACTGATGCGGACCTTCTGAATCTTTTCCTTTCCTATCATGCGGATATCCACAACGTGATAATCGGCGGCGAGTTCTCGACCTTCCTTTTCGTTGAGGGCGGATTACGCGGCATGATCGGGTATCGGTTCAAACCCGCTTACGTGGACATCACGCCGTTTTGCGTCTGGGGCACCTATGCGCTTTGGTCCGAAGTCACGTCCGGCCCGGGAGTGGGGCTGAACCTCAGTTTAAAATCCCTGCCTTTTTCAATGTCGTTCAGTTTGATCCGCAATGACGCGCCGGATGATCCGGCCTATAGCGGTTACTGGACCACGGTCGGAATGGCCTTGGACATTTGGAAACTCCTGGAGTAACCTGGCGGTTACGGTAGGGTCCGGTTATTTTCCCGCGCCTTCCGCACCTTTGGCGTTCAGGCTTCCCGCATTTCACATGGCAGCGGCATTCACATAGACCAACTGGGACTGACGGATTTTACCCGCCTTGAGCAATACCAAAAATACGCCCGGGCCTTCCCGGCCGGGAAGCTTCAGGCTGAGCTCCGGAAACACTCCGCGCGCGCCGTCATGTAGTACGGACATCAGCGTGCCTGTCAGCGAATAAAGCCCCACGAACACCGGGGCGTCGGCGGAAACGTCCGACAGCCTGCAAACGAACTGGCTTCCGTCCGGCAACCAGCTAAGCCGGTTTCCGGGGATCATGGCCTGCGCCTTCGGCCCTTCGATCCCGTTGGGTTTAACCGCCAGGGTAATGGGTGCAAGCGTCGCGTCCAGGCTCCTCACCCAGCGGCTATCGTAACCGTCCGCGCTCCAGGACGTGTCCTTGAAGGCGGTGACGTGGACGACCGAATCCTGGTACTTGAACGTCATGGCCAAACTCGTGCTGATGTTGGTGGTGGAAGAATCACTGGTCGAGACCGAGGTGGTACTGTCGGACACGTACCCGCTCCCGGCAATCATCTGGAAACCATGGCCCGTAACCGTGCCCTGCAGGTTGTACGGGACGGTAAAGCTGAATTGCGAGGACGAGTCCAAATGCGCCGGGTCGCAGGAAGCGAAGTAAGCGGAAGGCAAAGCGTCCGGATCGGATGGGCCTCCGGTGGTGATGCGATCTTCATAGTTGCCTTCGCGTTCGGTCGCGTTCTGATCGACGTAATCGGAATTCGCTACGGAATGGATCGACTCCACATAAGCGCCGGTCGCTGATCCGCCTTCCAACGGCGCGCCGTCCAATTCGATGCGGCCCGCGCCCGCCGCGTTACTCGAATTCTGCAATATGGCCCGTCCCACCAGAACCAGGCTCATGGATTGGGCCTTGCGGGAGGTTTTGAGCCAACCCGGTAACGGCCGTTCCTCGGTGCCGCCGTCCATGGTCCGCGTCTCGATGTAGGTGTACTTGATACCATAGAACGGAGCCGTCGCTTCCACCGCGATCGCGGCGGCGTCCATGGCGATGGCTTCGCATCCAAAAGGGGTTTGATGGATGAAATAGGCGCGCGCCTGGGCCGTGCCCTTGACCGAACCCACCTTGAAATCCACGGTAACACTGCCGTTACTCCCGGTCACGGCTTCGGCCATCGTGAAGGCCCCGTTGGTGGACGGCTTGGCGCGCTTGTCGCCATTACCGGTAAGCGAAATCTTGCGGCCCGCCAACGGCTCGCCGTCGCAGTCGGTCAGGGTCAAGGTGACGGGGACCGTTTCGCCGAAAGCGGCTTTGTGTTTCCCGGGTTCGACGACCAACTTGGAACTCCAACCGCCGATGGAAACTTTCGTGTCGGCCGCGCGCTCCCCTTTCTCGAAATCCCGGATCAAGGTCGGCAGCGGCATGAAATGGCTCCGCGCCAAGTCCGCGCCCAAGGTCGACGCCTGTTCGGGCCTGTCGAAATGGCCCGAGGCCGAAGCTACTTGTTTCCGGCTGCAAGCGGCTTCCAGGGACATGTCCAATTTATATCCCGACCCGTCCGTGCTGACGGTGCCGGTCAGGAGATAATCCATCCCCTTCATGCTGCCCGACGGCGCGGTGAACGGATGATCGATCCCCAGGCTGAACGACTTCGACGGCACGCCGGTGGTGTCGCGATAAAAAGCGGCATCGATGAAGCGCAGGCAATCGGGATTGAAAAGAGCGGCCCCGGCTCCGGGTCCGGCGAAGAACAGCGAATACCATGCGCCCAAATTTCCGGTGCTGTCCGGCCGGGGCACGGTCACGTTAAAATCGTAAAGCACGACCTGACGTTTGGGGCAATTGTCGCACTGGGCCGCGACGTTGCGGACGTTGCTAAAGGCAGCCAGCGCCGCCAGCAGGATCAAAGGGTGCGGAATTTTAGAAAGGTACGGAAATTTTGAAAACGAGTGCATGCGTCGAGTTCCTGAGGTTGGAGATCCCATACACATGGGTTTTGGAAAGGTAGCTTAAAGGCAATGCCTTTCATAAATTCCTGCTTGGCGAAAATCCGGTTATGCATATAAAATGCATCTTTATGCATACTGCATGCATTGTGAGGGTATATGGTCGCGAAATCAGGATCCACGGTTAAATCGGCAGGACTTGCAATCACCAAGCTGGGAAACAAATCGGGTTTGGCTGGAACATCCCGGATTCGGAAGACCATGGAGATTGACCAAGGAAAGCTGGCAAAGGCCAGGCGAATCCTGGGATCCGATTCGGATACACAGACGGTCGACCGGGCTTTGGATATTGTCATTGCGAACCAGGAAATCGGGACCGCGATAGCGGCCGCTTTCGGATCCATGCCGGATTTCAGGTTATCCTAATCGCATGAATCCCCTAGTGGTCGACACCTCCGTGTGGATCGAGTGGTTGCATGGACGGAGATGGGATCTCGTGGACCTATCCAGGGATCGGCCGATGTTCATGGCCTCTCCCGTGGAAATGGAACTTTATGCCGGGATCCACACCACCCGAAACCTGCGGCTCTTGGAAACCCTGTTATCGCCCTTCAGCCGACATAAATGCGTCATTGTGCCGAAGCGGGAAGATTATCGGAAGGCCGGGCAGATACTGGCTGAGGCGGGACTTCAAGCCTCAAAACATGCTAATGACGCCTTGATTTGTGTATGCGCCCGAAGCATTGGCGCGGAAGTATGGACCTTGAACAGGAAAGATTTCATTCCCCTAAGCCGCTCGCTTCATGTCACCCTGGGCCCCAACCAGGGTTGACTATTTTTTCGTGCATAGGTAAAACCGACGCTTCGGCAACCGTGCCCATTGCAGGTATTTTGATTAATCCACCAATGTGAACTTGCCCTGGACGGAGCTTCCATTGATACGCAGCTGCCAAAGATAAATTCCCTTCGCCACCCCCTGCGATTCACGCGGAAGACTCCCGTCCCGGCACTCTCCATCTTCTGTCGATACCGGGCCTGTACCTTTCCCTCCACATTTACCACTTGCAAGATCGCTTCTCCTGCCTGTTGAAACTGATATTCAACGAGCCATGGTTGACTTGAAGAAACTTGAATCTTACCGGTAGAACGGTTAAGGGTCGCAACTGATTGTTTCGGAACAAAATGCGCCGCGAAGGCGTTGGTTCCACCTAAAGAATCCACAAGCACATCGAGGCCCACTACGGTAAATCCACTATCTGGAGTCGCAACTACGGCGAAAGGGTACATGTCCTTCCCTTTATCACCGCGATAATGAATTGGGACTTGCTTTTCCCATAAGATGTTTTTGCTCGTAGAATCCGTCACAATCACCCAAATCCCGCCGATTTGATCTAGGCTTCTCATGTATCCCACCAGCACAATCTTGCCGTCGACCAATTGGGTCGCGTCATAGAGGATGTCATCCTGCCCACTTTCACCGGTCGTGTAACGCCCATTCGACGCCCCGCCGATGGAAAGCGGCGCCCACCAGCCATCGTAAGAAAGACGCTGCCAACGCGTCCAGCAATCCTCCTCATAGGCTTGGCCCACCGCGAGGACCATCCCATTGCGAAGGCGGCGGATCCGCATCACCCGGTTGTTTTCCGTGCCGACCCCGGGGAGGGAGAAGGTGTAATTGTTTTTGACTTTAAGCACGCCCATAGTATCGACATAGAATACCGATTCGTTCCCGCCCAGCATGAGACCGGTGATTTCATCGGAGGCTAGGTTCCAGCCACTGATATTGTAACCGGTGGTGTTCGACCATTCGTTGACGCGTTTTTCAACTCCGAGAGAATCGAATTCCAAGTAGGCTGCGTAGTTGTTGAGGTTCTGTCCTTGGTTGGTAGGGAAGACGTCTCCAGCAACAGTAATGATTTTTCCGTGAGCGGATTCGTATAAGCCGTTGGTGGTGGCACTTTGAGACAAATATTTTTTGGTTCTAGTAGAATCGTAGTACCAACTCGTGAACTTGATGTTAAGACTTGTATCTAGACGCAATAAAAATGGAGAGGCGTATCGGCCCCCTCCGAATAAAGAACCCCGCGGCAAGCCACGGGGTATTGAAACCAGGGGAAATGCAAAAGTCGAGAATTGCATGCAAATACCTAATCTAAAGCCGCAGCAAGCTGTGGGGAATTGACCCAAGTGATTA
>JADGQO010000175.1 GCA_017881725.1 Fibrobacteria bacterium | reverse complement strand
TACGAAAATATCGCAGCTCTGGTCCCGGCCCACGAGATTCATCCCGGCTTTCAAGGGATACCGGGATTTATTGTTTACCAGGATGGGCATAGTTTCGAGGCCGTACCGCTATTCTAGTCTATTTTGACGCACAACGCCAATAAAGATGGCGCGCCATTAAAAATGGCGTCATTTCACGCCGGAAAGCAATCAAAATGGAATTTTTTTTTCGGCCAACGAGCATTTCATTGCAAATGTTAGCAAAAAAAACGATTCATTCTTTGATCGCGGATCGTAGCTATCATAAAATGTTCGAGCACCTAGGGCTGCGCCGTGCCGCTTGATTCGCCAAGGTATACTGGAAATGAATTATTCCGAAAAACCCTCCATACTCGTCGTCGAAGATTCGCGAGTCTTGGCCAAGGTCATCGAACAACGTCTATCCATCGCATTTCGGGTTGAGACTGCGCATGACGGCGAAGACGCTATCCGGCTTATTGAAAGCGATACGGTCTACGCGGCTTTGGTATTGGATTTAGTGTTGCCCAAAGTCGACGGTTTTGAAGTGCTGCGCGCCTTGCGTCGGAAAAATAAACAGACTCCCGTGGTCATCATCACCGCTAAGCCGCGCCATGCCGTTGAAAGCGATGCCAAGGAGTTAGGCGTTGAGGCCATCCTTTCCAAGCCGCTGGACTTCGCCTTGCTTCAGGATCTTTTGCGCCAGGCCACGTCGAAAATCCTCGCTCCCAAAATGGAAGAGCCGTATATCAACAGGGCGAACGGCAAGAAATATCCTTTTCACATGTCCAACAAATGCTGCTTCATTTGCGGATACGAAAAGGTTCACGTTTTCACCCCCGTTCCAGGCGCCACCAACGAGGATTGGGGACATGGGCCATACCCGACTTACAAGAGCTCAGCCGGTTTCGAGGACTGGGATGGAATAAAAACCTTGGTCGCGGTTTGCCCTTATTGTTTTTTCGCTTCCAGCGATTCCGCCGATTTCGCCGAAAAAAAGGACGACGCCTACCCGTACAGCGAAGAGTCCAAAAAAATCCTGGCGCGTTCGATTTCCAACCGGAAACGCCTGGTCCCCGAAGCCTTGGACATCGACACCCGGTTCAACCACCCGCATCGAGATCGGGAAGCCGTGATTGTCTCCTTGGTTTTGGCGGAAAAATGCTGCAACGGCTTAATCCTCGCCGGGAAGTCGGGCGCTTATTGCCAAGCGGGGGTTTACACCACGCTGTTAGGCGCATTGCAAACTACCACCGCTGAAAAAAATTTCCGTGAAGCGTTGATGTGTTGCGAAAACCAACTCAAGCACAAGGATTCTCCGCGGCGAGTTCTGGTGCGGACCTATTATTTCTGCATTGTCCTGAATATGTTGCTGAACCGAACCATAGTCGGTCGGGACATCATGAAAAAGGTGGAGGCGTTGTATGCCGATGCGCGTTATGAAGAAATATCCGAAGAAGAACGCGAATGGCTCATGCGAATCAACAATATCTGGAAGAACGGCATAGCCCACGGAATATCCCGGGAAATCGTGTGAATTCCACCGCCATGGCTTGCGGGCCGTCGCGAAAAATCATCATCCATACTTCGACCGCCCAACTCGGTGGCGCTGAAATCAGCCTTCTGAACGAGGTTCTCATTTCCGGAATTCAACCGTTGTTCTTGATTCCCGGGGAAGGGCCATTGTCGAATGAATTAAAGCGACGGGCGTTGGCTTTTCAGGTTTTAGCTTGGCCTGCGTGCCTGTCACGGTTGACACAAATGAATTGGCTGGCACTGCCCATCGCCCTTCCCGGCCTGATACCCTATCTTCTCCGAATCCTCAAGGCCGCCCGAGGCACGTCCCTACTTTGGTCGAGTGGTTTCAAAAGTCATGCCGCCTGCGTGCTGCTGGCGCCATTTTTTGGACCCGCTTTGCTTTTCGATGTCCGAGATTTCCTCCGACCTAAACTGGTCCGTTATGCCATCGCCTGGACGCGGCGCTTTGGCTGCCGCATGCGGGCCAACAGCCGTGCCGTAGCGGCCGATTTCCCCGGCGCTGAAGTCGTTTATCCAAAAGTGGAGTTACGGCGGCCCGCATCGCCTATCCGTGAAAGCAACGGCAAGAAAATCATCACCCATTTGGCTTACTTCGCGCCCTATAAGGGACAGGATTTGTTTTTACGCTGCGCCCGCGCGCTGTTGGATTCCGGCCTCAACGCGGAATTCTGGGTGGTGGGAGACGTGATTTATCCCGCCGCCGCCTACGCGCGTTACAGGGAAAAAATCCACGCCTTGGCAGCGAAACTCAATTTGACCACGCAGGTCCATTTCCTGGGCAAGGTGGAAGGCGGAAGCGCCGTCCAGGCCTTGTTGGAACGGACGGATTTGCTCTTGCATTGCACGCGGGAACCGGAGCCCTATGGACGCGCGGTGATGGAAGCGTTGCTGTGCGGCTGCGAGGTGGTTTGCCATGGCGGCAGCGGGGTTTGTGAAAATGCCCAGGTAACGGAGGAGTTACCTGATTGGATGATGCCCTTGCGCTCCGTATTGGGGCGGCAATACGTGCGCGCCAGCTTAAACTTGGGCCCCATCAAGCCGTGTGAGGAAACCCGAGTTTCCCCCAAAAAAAATCCCTCAGGATTTTAACGCCTTCTTCGTAACTTGCCAGTTACGGGCGGCCAATGCCAGTAGCCGGGCATACCCCACGGCCTTTGACGGCAGGGATAAATCCGCCTTCGCCATAGATCGGAAGATGCGGTAAAACTTGATCTGCTCCGGCGGCGAAAGATCCACCACGAAATCCCGGATGCGCATTTGGCGATGATGGTCTTTCCCGAACTGCCGGAAGCAATCCTGTTCATAGCCTTGCAAAAAAGATTTGGAAAAATTTCCGGTTTTAAAGGCCTGATGCACCCAACGGCTGGCGATGTCCGCGCCCAGGATGCCGCTGATGATGCCCCCGCCGGTTAACGGATTGGTATGATGGGCCGCGTCACCGCATAAAAGAAAACGATCTTCCGTGTAGGCCGGCAGGTTACCGCTGACGGGAACGGCCCCGCCGTGCACTTCCAAAACCTTCGCGTCCGGGAAGAGCCGCTTTTTGTATTCCATGCTCAGGTCGTACATGTTCTTCTCGCCCTGCTTGGGAGTCAACACGCCGGATCCGAGATTTACCACGCGGCTTTTCACCTTGGGGAAAATCCACACATAGCCTTTGTTGACAGACTCGTGGCCCTGCCAGAAAGTGAGGTGGTTGGGATTGGCGTCCATCGCGTCGACGCGCAACTCGATGGCCGAGCAGGTATGCGGAGGCAATAGACGCGTCTTGAGGCCCACCCAGCGGCCGCTCAAGGATTCCACGCCGTCCGCGCCGACAACCATGCGCGCGGTAATGAGGGATTCCTTACCGTTGGCCTCATCAACCAAAATCAGTTCACGAACGCCGTCCTTGACGGGAGAAATTCCGGATACGCGGGTATGGACGCAAAGTTCCGCTCCCGCGCGCTCGGCCTGCCGGGCCAAATCCTGATCGAAGAGACGCCTGTCGATCATCAGGCCGATATCGGGCTTATCGTGGCGTACGCTGACTCCGCCGGGTCCATGCAGGATGACTCCGTGCAAATCCGTCTCGATATAATCCTCGTTCACATCCATGAATTGCGCCAAGCGCACGCGACGACCCGTGGCTTCGCCGCAACGCACGGGCACGCCAACGACCGGGCGTTTCTCGGCCAACAACACCTGGAACCCTTGGGACGCCAGGTTCCGGGCGCAAAGGCTACCTGCAGGGCCTGCGCCAATCACTACGACATCGTACTTCGTGTTCTTCAAGTTTTATTTTTTTCAATCGAGAGCGCGCCGACCGGACAAAAGCGGACGCAGATGGTGCAATAGGTGCATTTGTCCTGGAAGACTTGCAGGTCCACGCCGAACATATCCAGGGCCAAATCCGGACAAGTCCCCACGCAGCCGGCGCAAGCGATGCATAAGCCGCGGTCGAGGATCAGGGTTTTATTAGGACGCTTGGTTTCCGAGGGCATCGCCGAGCTAAAATAGAACAAATTTTCCAATCAGCCGGTCCTCCCGATGCCGCCCGGGCCGTAGAGGTGATGCCCTGATTAGTTATATTACCCTGTCCGGATTAATATCCGGCCAGATTCGCCTCCGGCCGGATGCGATTCCGGCGCCTAGCCAAAGACTGAGCGCGCCGG
>JADGQO010000174.1 GCA_017881725.1 Fibrobacteria bacterium | reverse complement strand
TTTGCCGTTGCTGTCGGTGGTTTTGACTTGGAAGGTATGCGTGCCGTCGGACAGGGTGTTAATGGCGAGGGTGTCGGGGCCGTTGGGCGATTTGAGCACGGAGAAGGTTTTGCCGTCCACCCACAGGGAGTCGGAGGCGATGGTGGCCTGGCCCAGGGGCGTGGCGGTGTAGTCGAGGATGAGCTTGCCGCCCACCGTGGAGCCGCCCGCGGGAGCCGTCCAGACCGCCTTCGGATTGTTCGCAACGACGAAAGTGATTACCGGCGTTTTCGCCATGGCACCATTGGTGTTGTACACTTGCAATTGCACGGTATGGCTGCCGTCCTTGAGAGCCACGGTGTTCAGGTTATGCGCGCTGCCCGAAGTGGTGGCTACGGTATCGCCGCCATCGATGACGATGTAGGTTTTCCGAATGACGCCGCCGCCCGCGCCGGCGGTGAACTGAATGGACGCGGTGCCGGAAATTGCCGATCCCGGGGAGGGCGAGGTCAATGCGATGGTCGGGGGAGCCGCCGTGGCGCCGCCATTGGCGATGGTCAGCACCACCAGCCGTTCCAGAAAGATCCCGTTGTTGTCGTAGGTGCGGAACACCAAGGTGTCGATGCCGTTCGGCAAGCCGCCCACGTTCCAGGCCCCGTCCCATTCGCCGGTATTGGCGATGCGCGTCAGCTTGGTTTTAGAGGATGTATCGGCGGCGCGGAAATATTTGACAGAGTCGATGCCGCCAACGCCGGTTTGATCCTCGGCATAGACGCGCAGGTTCACGGAGCCTTCCAAAACGGCGCTGTCCTGCGGGAAAAGCACTTGCGAATAGGGCGCGCCCAATTGAAAATTGGCCCAGCCGGCCGTGATGTAAATTCCGGGTGTCGATTGCAGGTTCACGCGGATGGCGTCGGAATTGGCGGCGTATTCCCAGTAGAATTCCTGGCTGCCCACGGGTTGATCCGCATCGTGATAACGGATCAGGAATCCCGGCAAGCCCACATCGGTGACACCGATGTCCTGCGCGCCCGCTTGGTAGGGAATGCGCATTTCATATTGATGCAGGGACGCGGCGAACGTGCCTTGGCCGGAATGGCTGTCCGCGGCTTCGGTATCCTTGGTCCAATTCGTGCCGTTCCAGAACATATCGCCGAATACCGCGCCCTTGACGCTGGTGGCGTCCTCGGCGCCGGTTTCGAGCAAGTAGTCGCGCGGCGAAGTGGTGTCCCCGGCTTTTTCCTCGAAATAAACCTGCACGGAATCCGCAGCGTTGCCGACGCTGTCCTTGATCTTCAAACCGACGTAAATGTCCTTGGCCGTGGGGTCTTGGACGGAATACAAGGTGGCCGGAATCGCCTTACCATTAAAATTGGTCAGCACGATGTCGCGCCGGTAGCTGCCGCGCCAGGCGTCCTCGCTCACCACGCCGTCCACGGTGGGGTTGCCGTTGCGGGCATAAGAGCTGAAAAAAGTGGTGAAGCTATGGCTGACATTCAGGCGCACGTCGGCCCAGCCCACGCCGCTGGCCGGATCGCCGGCCTTGCCGTTGGTCTTGTCCCAGTAGCAGGAATCACAATCGGAGCCGCCGCGCGAAACGCGGATGTACATGCCCAGCTCCTGCTGCAGCGAGTTGACCTGCAAATCGGCGTTGCCGGAATTGAAACCCTTGTTGTTCTTGAGCGGGATGGCGAACTCGAAAGCCTGCACCTTGGTGGCACTGCCCAGGATGGAAGCCGCGCCATTGAAATCCGTGGCCCCGTCGGCATCGGCCGACCATTGCGTCCCGTCCCAGGACAAATCCTGCTTGACGAAATTTCCCGACACCCGGACCACGCCATAGCCCGGCTCATTACGCACAGTCGAAGAACTTCCCGTCAAGCTATTGTCACCATTCCCGGATCCGCCCACACCTTGATCGAAATAGAAGAAGGTGCCGATGCCGTCGCCGTTGTTGTTGTCCGGGCGCAGCATGGCGATGTAAAGGGAATCGTCGTCATTGGCCAGGAAAAGCGTGGCCGTGGTCCCGTCGTTGAGCGTCAAGGATCGGGTATAGGCATCCTTCCATTCGTCGGGCGCTTCCGTGCCCGACGAGCTGCCCACCACTTTGGAAAGTATCGTGCCGTTGATCACGGGCTTGTTCGCCGCTGAAGAGAGCCGGTAGCTGTAAAGCTGCAAGGCGCTGCCCGAGCCTTCCGGGACATGCGCTCCGGCGCAGATGGGAACGAACAGCGCGACCGCGAACGCCGACCCGAGCCATGCGCGCGCCGGCTTAAGCAAACAAATCGGGGCGGTCTTGAAAAGCTTCATGCTGGCTTTCTTATCTCCGGCTGGGATGACCGAAGTATCCCATCGCAAAAAATCAATGTAAAGAATCCGGATCAGGGAGCCGGCTTGGCGTCCGCCTTGCGTTCATCCAGGCGTTTGGAAATGTTCGCTTCCGCCGTGGTGACGCGCTGCTTGGAAACATCGGGAAGATCGTTCAGGGCGTCCAAGGCTTTTTGCAGATTCAACAAAGCGGAGGCCTTCTTTTCCGCGATCATGGCCTCGATATCGGCGGGGGTCTTGCCCTTGGCTTTCATGGCATCGACGTCCGCTTTGGCTGCTTTGGCGGCGTCTCGGGCCGCGGCGATTTTCTCCGCCACGCCCGCAGGCAGCGATTTCAAAGCATCGCTATAATGCGTCGATGAGGTTGATTTGGCCACGCTGTCGCGCGGAGCGGGTGCGGCGGGAGCGGCAGGCTTTGCCTGCGCCAGGGCGGAGGATACCATCGCCAAGCCCAAACCCAGGGCGGTTATCAATGCTCGCATAGTTATTTCCTTTCGCCCCTCGCGTCGTGTGATTCGGAATTTTCATCCGCGATGTCGGCGGACGGATGTCAACGCAAAGGCTGGGCCAATCGAAAGTTCGCCCCAATCCGGAGAGATCGGCGACCACGGCCGTCGGAGTGACCGCGGATCTTGGGGTCAAGGCACCCCATGCGTAACCGAGAAGTTACTGGAGGCATCATCAACGCCTTCTTTCGTTAGGGTTTGAGCGCGATGTTGTCCATGGACCCCAAAGCAAGCCTTATGAAAAAAATTCGGTTTTCCGCTCCGTTAATTTTAATTTTCGTTCGCATTAGCAGAGCCTTTCAGGTATTCTAATCTTGATAATCTTAACTTTGGCGCCGAAGTTCCTGGATTTCGCTTATCCTCGGCGTCCGGCCCATTTTCATGGGTAACACAAACGTTACGTAGGAATCCTTGATGACTGAATCGAAAACGCGTTTCTCCCGTAAGGCATTCTCCGCAGCCGCGGCCCTGGGCTTGGCGGCGCTCGCCCTGCTTTCCGCGTGTCGGCCCCAGCCCGGCCCGGCGTTGGACTTTTCTTCCAACAGCGTCCAAGGCGTCCGTTTCGACCCCTCCTATTATTATGACCTCAAGCAGCCGCTGGGCGCGTTCGTGGACTCGGCCGTCGAAGCTTGGCGGACCCACGGCATCAATACGGTTTTCTTCAAGGCCTACGACCCCGAATACGGCGCGGTGTACCGCACGAGTTACCCCGGCAACGCGCTGACGGATTACGGGAAAAAGGATTTGCTGGGATTATTCCTCAAAGCCTGCCATGCCCGCGGCCTGCGCGTCATCGCCTGGGTCCCGGCCTATGAGCATAAAGGCGCCTGGCTTGCCCATCCGGAGTGGCGCGTCAAGGCCGCGGACGGATCCGACGCGGACCCCGTGCCGGGCCGCCACATGCTGTGCGTGCGCCAACCGGGCTTCTTGGTCTGGTGGCGGGGATTCCTGCAAGACATGCTGGATAGGCATCCGGATTTGGACGGCGTGGACTTGGCCGAACCCGCCTCCGTTTGGAAAGGCGGAGCGGTTTGCGCCTGTCCCGTTTGCCGCAAGGAGTTCGGAGAAGGAAAATTGGCACATTCTCCCGCCGCCGACTCCGCGCGCGCGCGCGGCCTCACCGAGGCCCTGTTGGCCGATTCCCGAATCATCGCCGCAGCCCACCGCATACCGTGCGTCACCTGGATAGCCACCGCCGCCCCATCATCCGATTTACTGCCTTTCGCGCGCCAGAAGCAATTGTCCGGCCTCGACGTGGACGCGCTCCTGGATTCTCCCGATCGCCCGCAATGGCTGTCCATAGAGTTGCTATGGCAGCAATGGGCCGACACCTATGACAATCCCGCAGCCTTCCGTCCCGATTGGACCCGCAAGGCGGTGGAACAATGCGTGGCGGGAGTGCGCCACCGGGCCACCTTGATCGCGCATGTGGAAATCACCCACTTGGGACCGGTGGAGGTTTCCCCGGACGATCTGGTGGAAAGCATCGCGGCGGCACGCCGGGGCGGGGCGCAAGGAGTCGAGTTTTACGATACACATCTGGCCGACAGCCTAGGAGCCTGGACAGCACTGGAAAAGGGCTGGAGTGCCCGCAGCGACAGACGCGCCATCGTGTTGCATGATCCCAAAGGAGAAGGCGCCGCCAAGCAAGTCGCCGCCTTGTATGGCCATTTCGGAATCGCCTCCGTGGTCGCGGTCGTCGACTCCTTCAGCGAAAGCATGCTGGCCCCTAACGATTTGTTGACCTATGTCGGCAACAAAGAGAATTATCCGCTTCCGGCCAAGTTTCTGGAATACGCGGCCAGGCCGACCACCAAGATTTTCTGGTGCGACTTCAACCTTTGGCAGCTCGATCGCCCCGTCATCAACGGTCGCGGCGACACCAACACGTTCAAGGACTCGCTCATCGCCGGGAAGCCCGCGCAAACGCCGCCCAGCAACGGCGTCTTCGCCCACCTGGGCCTGCGCTTCATGTATCTGCACAAATCCGCGGACTACAATACCGTGCTTTACAAGGGGCAGGAATTATTTAAGACCGATTCCATGCTCAACCGCGTGCAGATATTGGATTCGACGCGGACCCGCGTGCATGCCTGGGTGCGGGCCCGTGACGGCGAACGTTCACCATACATCGTCCAGAGCGGAAACTTCTGGTTCGTGGCGGATTGCCCCACCGATTACATCGTCGAGGGCGGCCGGGACCTGGCGTTCGCGGACATTCTGCATGATTTCATCGGCGACAGTCATCCCGAAAAGCGCACGGCCCTGGTGCGCATCGAGGACGTGTGCCCCATGACCGACCCCGCGTCCATCAAGGCCATCGCCGATTTGCTGCATCGGGAAGGCGTGCCCTTCTCCATCGCCTTGGTCCCCTTCTACGTGGATCCGGAAGACAATATCGTCATGACCATGTCCGAGCGGCCCCAATTCGTCGAGGCCCTGCATTATGCCGTGGAACACGGCGCGACCATCGTCATGCACGGCAGCACGCACCAATACCGGGGCCGATCGACTTTCGATTACGAGCTGTGGGACAAACTGCGCGACGGGCCGATCTTCGAGGACTCCAAGGAATATGTGCGCGCCCGCTTGCAGCGCGGGATTGACGAGATGCGCAAAAACGGGATTTACCCCATCGCGTTCGAAACGCCGCATTATGCCTGCTCGCAACTGGACTATTCCGTCATCAACCAATTCTTCTCCGCCGAGTACGGACGCCGCCAGGTGATCGACAAAACCGGATTCGACCAATTGGTGCCCTATTTCATCTCCCGCCATCCGTCCGGAAACGCCATCATCCCCGAGAACCTGGGCTACGTGCCGAACGCCCGCCAGGACGCGACACCGCTCTTGCGCTTCGCGAAAAACAACCTGGTAGTGCGCGACGGCTTCGCGTCCTTCTTTTTTCACCCCTGGATCGACCGCAAAGTGCTCCAAGCCCTCGTGGAAGGCATCCGCGACCTGGGTTATTCCTTCTCCGACCTCCGCGACATTCCCCTGCGCATGAACGCTACGGGTATCACGCAGGTTACCGGGAGCCAGGAAGCTGCCTTGAAGACGGACGGCAAATTCCTGCACACCTTCTTCCTCGACGAGCGCGGACGCATGCGCAAGGAGTGGTACTCGGAAACGCCGTTGACCTTGCCCTACGCCCAGGAAGCGCATTGCCCCCCCGGATGGAGCTTCGTGGCGGAAACCGTGGAGGGAAAGCCGAAATGGTACCGGCGGCCGGCCTGGATCGGATTCGGGAGCGTCGGCAAGAGTTGGGAGAAGCTGTTCACGCCACCGCCCTTGCGTTTGGCGGCCGGCAATTCCATGCGTCCGGGGCTGCTATGGCTCAACGAAGGGGACACCGGTGTTTTCAGCGACACCACCGGGGTCAATCGCGCCAGGCGGCCCCGGGCCTTCCCGCCCAGCCAGGAGGCTTGGTCACGCGCCTTGCAAGCCATCGGACTGGACTTCGACACGCTGCGGGTGGAACGCCTTTTGAATGTCCCGGAGGATTTGAATATGCTTGTGGTGCCGGCGCGCGCGGGAGCCCGGCTATCCGCTTCGCAAGCGCTCATCCTTTCGCGATGGGGCGCGCAGGGGCATGCGCTGGTCCTCGAAGGCCC
>JADGQO010000173.1 GCA_017881725.1 Fibrobacteria bacterium | reverse complement strand
GGAACCAGCCGGTTAGGAACCAGCCGGTTAGGAACCGGACGGTTAAGAACCGGCAGCATCCGGCTAAAAATTACACGGCGACGAATTGGGAGATGAAATATCCGCCTGTTTTGTCGGACGGATCTCGGGTTTGATGAAACACGTCCAGTATCACCTGAGAGCGGTGAAATTGGTTGCGAAGGTATTTGAAGAAAACTTCGCTTTTCTCTTCCTTCACTGCCTCCTCCAGAGCTCCTTCAGTGAATAAGGAACGGATATGCGTCAGGCGGCTCAGTTCGTCCCGATGCGCGTTCGCATAGTCCACCTTGAACATAGCGCCGCTACGACGGAGCAAATGCCTGAGATTCCGGGAGATGACTCGATCGGTCATCAAGCCATCGTACATTTCCTGCGGCGGAACGGTGGAGACTTCGTCTTCCGGATCCATCTCGCGAAGTCGCGCCAAGACGCGGCCGACGCTGGTATCCGGTTTTTGCTTGTAGCCATGTCGATCATAGTAGGGTTGATCGCCCGGCGCGGGAGTCAGGTTGGGAAACACGAAAAGCACGGCGTCGGCTTTGCCTTTGGGAAGGGAAAAATTCGGCAAGGACGTTTGCGCCAAGCGGATGCGCGGGCCTTTCGCGCCGAAACACTCGGACTTGTCCATGACGCCCGAGTCCATGCCCGCTTGAGCCAAACGCGCTTCGGCACGCTCCAGCATTTTTTTCGATCCGTCCAAGGCCACGATGCGCGCGGAAGGAAACTCTTTCGCCAAGGCGGCTAAAAAATACCCGCTGCCGCATGCGTAGTCCACTAACACTTTCGGCTGCTTGACGCCCCTTTTTTTGAATTGCGCCGCGACGAATTTCGCGACATTCGCGTAGGCTTTTTGATGCGACCCGTTGGCGGCCTGGCGCTCCCACCAATCCCCGACGGCGGTATCATAGGATTTATGGCCTTTCAGAAAGGCTTTTTCAAAATCGATTTTGGATTTACTCATGCTTGAACCGTTCCAGGAATTCCAGCGCCGCGAGCATTTCCGGTGGCAGCGGGCTGGTGAAGGCCAGTCGCACGCCGGTTACGGGGTGATTGAAGGACAATTGATGCGCGTGCAAAGCCT
The DNA here is from genome assembly GCA_017881725.1 of Fibrobacteria bacterium. Taxonomy (GTDB): domain Bacteria; phylum Fibrobacterota; class Fibrobacteria; order UBA11236; family UBA11236; genus Chersky-265. Next base: position 2,133 of record JADGQO010000173.1, on the reverse strand, counting down.
GTGATTCAAAATGCGAGAGCAGCTTGGCCGCGAAGGGTTGATGGATGGGCTGAATGCGTCCCAGCAAGTTTTGCCGTCCCCCATAGGTTGGATCGCCGACCACGGGATGATTGATATAGGCGAGATGGACGCGGATTTGGTGCGTACGGCCGGTATCCAAAGTCATTTCCAGATAGGAGGCGAATTGATAATACGCGAGGACTCGGTAATGCGTTACCGCCCGTTTGCCGCCTTGGTGCACGCCCATTTTCAGGGGGTCGCGCGGGTTGCGCGCAATGGGCGCGTCGATGATGCCTTCGCGTTTCCCCGGCTCCCGCCAGACGATGGCGTGGTAGACGCGGCTGATGTCGCGGGCTTCCAATTGGCGCGCGAGATTAATGTGGGCGGTATTGTCCTTGGCCACCACCAAGAGGCCCGAAGTATCCTTGTCCAGGCGATGCAGGATGCCGGGCCGCAACGGGCCATTCACGTCCGATAACGATTTGTATCTGAAAGCGAGGGCGTTCGCGAGCGTGCCGCTGTGGACTCCATTGCCCGGGTGGGTCACCATGCCTTTGGGTTTATCCACCACCAATAGGCTTTCGTCCTCGTAGACGACATTCAAGGGGATCTCTTCCGGAACCAATCCGGATTCCGGTTCATCAGGAAGCAATATCAAGGTGATGACATCGCCGGCGGCCAGCTTTTCCTTTTTGCCCACGGGTTCGCCGTTATGCAAAAAGCATCCTTGTTCAATCCATTTTTGCAATCGGCTTCGGCTTTGTTCCGGCATCCGGTCGCTGAGGAATTTGTCCAGGCGGATTCCCGACTCCTCGGGGGTACATGTCCAGGTCAAACCGGTTTCCATCGGTACGCGGTTCAAACCGCGTGGCCATGGTCGTTGGCGGAAACTTTGCGCGCCCACATGGGCGCTAGCAGAATGAGAGCTACGCCAACACACACGCAACTATCCGCGACGTTAAAGGTGGGCCAACGAGTGGGAAGGGAAGGTATGCCCACGTCGATGAAGTCCGTCACTTTGTGGAAGCGCAAGCGGTCGACGAGGTTGCCGAAAGCGCCGGAAAGAATCAGCGCCACGCCGAACTTTTGCCAGATGTCGCCGGCGTTTAATTTTCGGTAGTATAAGGCCAGCACCGCGATGGCTACGGTTGAAAAGAGCACATAAAAAACGGTGGGGTTGAGGAACGGGACGACGCCTTGCGGCCGCATTCCGAAAGCCGCTCCGGTATTGTACACCAGGCGGAATTGCAACCATTCACCCAGGATGGGCTTTACGCGGAAATAATCCGGCTCTCCGCCCGGAAAGGAAAAATTGGCCCGTGCCATGTGCTTGGTCACTTGATCGGCGATAATGCCTAGTCCGAAGACCAGGACGCGCCAAAGGTCGCCCAGGGAACGGGACGAGGATTCTTTCGTTGCAATCGATTCGGTCATGGATGTCCTGGTGCGTTTGAGGTAAAAACGATCCGCGTGTCCGGCAGAGCGGATAAAGGGACTAACGGGACTAAAGGGACCAATGCGCGATCCAATTCTTGCATGGTGTTTCGGAACATGGCGCGCAACCAAGTGTTGGACCAGCATGCCATAGCGGTTTTGCGGACAATGGCTTGGACTTGGGCGCGGGAAATTTTGAGTTTGTCATCCTGGGAGGCGTCGCTCCGATGCTTTGCGATGAGCACCAGCGTTTCGGCGGCCATGAAAAGCGGCCAGAGGCAGAAGAGGCGTAATCTCGGCTCCATGCGCGGTAGCAGACAGGTATATTCCAACGCGTCGCGTAAATGATCCTGCGCTTTCCGTAACAAGCGGGTCATCACCTTGGCCGTGGCCGGCGATCCGAATTCATTCAGGAACGCGTCCGCCGAGAGATTTTCTTCCAACAGCATTTCAGTGGGAATGAAGCTGACATTGCGTCCGCGGTCCTCGTGAACGTCCTTGAGAATATTGGTGAGTTGCAATCCCAATCCGAAGGATACGGCCAACTTTCGCAGGCTTTCCATCCGACGCTTTCCAATTAATGGAGAGTGTAAGTTGAACAAGCCGCACAGCATATTTCCCACAGTGCCGGCAACGTAATAGCAATATTCGTCCAGGTCCTGTACGGTCCGGATTAACACCATGCCCCCGCCTTGGCGC
>JADGQO010000172.1 GCA_017881725.1 Fibrobacteria bacterium | reverse complement strand
AGGCATCTTCCGCTTTTTTGTCATAGGCATGCGACGGGTATTTTCGGTATGAAAATGATGACGGGAAAAAACAAACTTTCGACCGAAATCCGTACCGTAACGGGAATGTTACCGGGGCGGCTGAACCGAATATGGTTTGGTTGTTGCCTGGGCTTGTTGTTATCGGCGCATGTAGCCTACGCCGGGCCCTACGACACCTGGGCCAAGTACAAGACCCTCACCGTCAATACGACCAGCGCGACGGGTGCAGCCAACATCTCAAGTACGCTCACCAATTATCCGCTCCTGGTCCGGCTCACAACAGCCAACGCCGACGATATTTTGGGAGAAGCCTTGGCCAGCGGGGCCGACGTCCGCTTCACCAGCTCGGATGGAGCTACCGCATACTCCTACCAAATCGAATACTGGTCCGCAACGGAAGCCGACATCTGGGTGCTCGTGCCAAGCATGACGGGAAATTCCACCCCCGGCTTGCGGGTGTACTGGAAAAAAGCCGGACAATCGGATGCCTCCAGCGCTTCCACGGTTTTCGCGACCTCAAACAGCTTCGTCGGCGTATGGCATCTGAACGATGCCAGCAGCACCAGCGCCAGCAACTATAAGGACGCGACCGCCAACGGTTACAACGGCACCAGCGGCTCCTCGGCGCCGGGATCGGTGACGGGCGCGATTGGATCGGGCACCTCCTTCGCGAATACCAATACGAGCTATATCGACTTCGGGACCACGCCCGGATCGTCAGCCATCCAAACGGTATCTTTTTGGTACAAAACGACCGACGGCACCCTCTACCAGACCCCGGTTGATAAGCTGCCCGCGACGGGAACCTCAGGATGGAACCTGAAGATCCGGAGGGCGACCGACACCCCGAATAATGAGATTTGGAACCGGGTGGGCAGCGAAGGCACCCAATCCGATGCGAAGGCATCGAACGCCTACACGGTAAACAGCTTCGCCTACGCTACCCTGACTTATACGGGCGGGACCCAGAAGCTTTACGTCAATGGCAGTCTGATAACCACCAAAACCAGCGTAACCAACACAGTGAACAATAGCACAACCAATCTGCGCTTCGGATATCCGAGTGTAGTGGGTACGGAAGGATTCCTCGGGACGCTGGACGAGGTGGAGATTTCCAACGTGGATCGCGGCGCTGATTGGATCACCCTCAACTACCAGACGCAGAAGTCCGGCGCCACCTGCACCAGTTATGGGCCCACGGTGTCCAACACCTACTACTGGAACCGGAACGCCCAAGTATCCTCCAGCACCGATTTCAGCAAGGCATTCAACTGGACCACCAATGCCGACAGCACCGGTCGCATGCCGGTGTCCTCCGCCGACGACGATTTCACGTCCGACACCAAGGACGCGGCTTGGACGATGTACGATGCCGATGGGTACACGGATTCGCCTAATCCCTATTACAGCCTGACGGACAGCATCGATAAATTCACCCTCCGGGCGGCGGGAGCCGACGTGTACGGACCCAACAATCAGTTCGTGGCCGCTTACCGCACCGATATCACGGGCGATTTCGACGTGCAAGTCAAGATCCTGTCCCAGACCAATACGGACCAGTCGGCGAAGACTGGCATCATGATGGCGAACAATATCGGCACCTTGACCAACGGGGGCTTCGCCACCGTATTCGTGACGCCGACACACAATTTCAATTTCCAGTACAATACCAGCGGCACCCAGGGCCAGCTCAACGGCGGCAACGAAGCCGGATCGACTACCTATCCCTGCTGGCTGCGCCTGGTGAAAAGCGGAACATCGGTTACGGCCTGGTACAAGACCGCCTCAAACAATGCGTGGGGCCAGATCGGGAGCGCGCAAACGGGGATTATGAACCTTTCGTCAGGAGGGAATTCGCAAATCGGCCTGTTCGTTACGGCGCATACCGCCACAACGGGCCCCGTATCCACCGTGGTGTTCGACGAATTCCAAGGGGGTTCCACCCTCTCCTCGGGCCAGGCCCTTTCCTTCGGCGGCACGGGCTCCAATGCCGATGCGAATGCCACCCTGTCGGCCAATCAATCCGCCGCTTCCGTAGACTTCACCGGATACACCGGCACCTTCAACTTCGGTTCCTACACCCTGACCCTCAATACCGGCGACGCCACCTTCGTCTCGGGAATGACCGTCACGGCCGGGACGGGCACTTTGGCCTTCACCGGCAATTCCGGCACACAGACCTTCACCCCCAAGAGCGGCGCCACCTTCCCCGCCATCACCAAGTCGGGAGCATCCGGTATCGTCGCCGTAGCCACCAACGCGCTTACTGCCGGGGCCTACACCCTGACTTCCGGCGAATGGGATTGGGGTACGGGACTGACGCATTCCGTCACTTCCATTTCGACCTCCGCCGGAACCATGAACTTCGACTCCAGTACCGTACAGGTTACCTCGGGAAACGCCAATCTCTCCAGCCTGGGCACGGTGGTCCCGGGAACCGGCACCCTGGCGTTAACGGGAACCTCGGGGACCCAGGTGCTCACGCCGCCGTCGGGCATCTCGCTTCCCTCCGTTGCCAAAAGTGGCGCCGGGATCATGCAGCTTTCCACCAATACCTTGAATTGCCTATCCTACTCCCAGAGCGCGGGCACGGTGGATTTCAATTCCCAGAACGTCACCACCACGGGAAATTTCACGCTTACCAGCGGCACGGCATCTTCATTCAACAATTTGACGGGACGTACCCTTACCATTGGCGGAAATGCCAGTTTCACGGGCTCTGCTGGAAACCTTGTGAACCTGAACCAGGGAGCCTGGACCATCACGGTCGCCGGCACACTCACCGCCGATTACGCCACTATTTATGGTAGCAATGCATCCGGGGGTTCGATGGGCGTGGCAACGCATAGTTACAACGCGAAAAGCAATACCAATTGGCTGTTCAGCGTTCCGGCCACGCTTTCCAACCTCACCAAATCGGTGCGGCTCAATTTCAATACGACCAATAGCGGCGGAGGAGCCAACGTATCGGGGAACGTGACCAATTTCCCCCTTTTCCTCCGCTTCACGTCCTCCAACCTGACCTTCAGCGCCACCAGCGATAGCGGTTCGGACCTCATCTTCGTGGACAAGGACGGGACCACACTGAATCACCAAGTGGTGGAGTGGGATAAGGCGAACCAAACCGGCAAGGTATGGGTGCGGGTGCCCCAGGTGGACGGCAATTCCACCACCGACTATATCACCCTGTATTACGGCTGCGATTCCTGCACCACCAATTCCTATGCCCGTTCGGATTCGGTATTCGGTGTCTTCAAGAGCGTATTCCACCTGAATGCGCCCGAAGCGAAGGCGTACGATGCGACCACCCTCGCCAATCACGGCACTTTCGTTTCCAACCTTCCCAATCTGGCTAATGGCGGCATCGTTAGCAAGAACGCGGCTGTCTTCGACGGAAGCGCGAACAGTTATATCGATATCCCCAACGAATCGAATTACGATCTGACGACCAACATATCGGTGTGGGCCTGGATCAAGGTGGGCAGTTTCACTTCGAACTACCAAGCCATCGTGGCCAAGGGGAACAACACCTTCCGCCTGCTGCGCCACAATAACACCAACTTCCTGTTTTTCTCCTGCACCAAATCCGCCTCAACCTTCCAGGTAGGGGGTTCGGTGAGTGTCAACGATGGGAACTGGCATCTCGTGGTGGGCACCTACGACGGCAGCAACGTGAAGCTGTACGTAGACAGTGCGCAGGATGGTGCCTCGACGGCGTTGACTGGCAGCATCGACGTCAATAATTCCGACGTGTACATCGGAGAGAACGCGGGGAATACGGGTACCGTCTTCAACGGGGATATCAGCGAAGTGCGTATCGGCAATACCGCCGCTGCACTCTCTTCGGATTTCATCAAGCTTTCGTACAAGACCCAGATAGCGAACAGCACCTTCCTGACGGCCTTCACCACGGCCTCCTTCCAGAACACCAAGGTTTTCAAGCTCAATACCACCGCCTCGGGCGCCAACATCGCGGCCAACGTCACCAATTTCCCATTGCTCCTGCGCATTACCGGCGGAGGTATCACTGCGGCCGTACAGGGCACCGGCACCAACGCTCCGGCCGACATCCGCTTCCTGGACGGGGACGGCGTGACCTGGCTCGATTACCAGGTGGAGCGCTGGGACCGCAGCCTGGATTCTGCCGAGGTCTGGGTGCGCGTGCCGACCATCGAAGGCAATTACAACGGACACACGATTACGATGTATTATAAGCAGGCGTCTGGCGTGACCTTGGTGGACGGTCAATGCGCCAGTTGCGTGTTCCAGACTTCCAACAATTTCGTAGCCGATTGGCATTTCAACACCAGCGGGACGGGCTCGCGTCCGGACGCGACGAGCAACGCACTTTCGCTGACCACGGGCAACTATGCGGGCAGCGAGCTGAAAGGCGGTGTCATCGCGGGGGCGGACAGCCTGAATGGAACGAACCAATATCTCCAAGCCCCCTCGGGTTTTTCAGATTGGTCAACCGGCCTCACCTACACCGGTTGGGCCTATTGGGCCAGCACGTCATCCTTCTCAAGACTGATCGATTTTGGAACCGGTATCCATTCGGAGAACATCTGGACCGGACGCAACACCACCACCACCACATGGACGACGGAACTGTGGAATGGAACGACATCCGGCGGATATACGAGCGCCGCGACCGCCCTTGCCACGGGCGCCTGGGCCCACTTTGCGGTTACGGTTAATGGCACCGCCGTCAAGATGTACAAGAACGGCGCGTTAGTCCAAAGCGGGACATCATCCCAGTCATTGAAAGTCATCACACGCACCAGTAACTTCCTGGGCAGGTCCAATTGGGGGGATCCCTATTTCCAGGGCAAGTTCGACGAGGTGGCCTTCGCCAATACCACGCGCGATTCCAATTGGATCAAACTCTGCTATCAGAACCAACGTAATGATGCCTCGCCTTTGTTCAATCCTTCACCCGCCGATTTCCGCTCGACGCGCAAGCTCGTCTTCAATACCACCAAGACCGGCGCCAATGTATCCAACAACGTGACCAATTACCCGCTGCTAGTGCGGCTGTCGGCCGCGAACGGCGGATTCATCGACTCGGTGCAGAACAATGCCCCGGACATCCGTTTCCTGGACGGCGACGGCACCACTTGGCTCAACTACGTGGTCGAGCGCTGGGACAAGACGGTGGACTCGGCCGAGGTATGGGTGATGGTCCCGCAGGTGGACGGCAACAGCGACCACGATTTCATCACCATGTATTACGCACAGGCCAGCGGGGTGACCGTGCCCGATGGGCATTGCACGTCCTGCGTGTTCGGGAACTACAAGATGGTGTACCACCTGAGCGAAAGCCCGGGAAACGGGGCGCCGCAATTCGGGGATTCGACGGGGAACGCCAACAGCGGAACCGCGCAGGCGGGCGTAGCCGGAGACCAGGTTTCCGCCAATAGCGGCAAGGGATTCAACCTCAACGGCTCCACAAAGTATCTGTCGACGACCACCTCGTTTGTCAATCCCACCACCCTTACCAATTCCGTTTGGTTCAAGACCGCGAACGCTTACGGGTCGGGCGGGAGCATCCTGAACTTCGGGAGTTCGCAAACGGGTTCCAGTTTTGGCCATGATCGCCATATCTGGATGCTGAATAATGGCAAACTGGTTTTCGGGGTCTACTATAGTTTAACCGGCTATGAAATCACCTCCTCCTCGGCATACAACGACGGCAATTGGCACCAGGCCGCGGTGCGGTTGTCCAATGGCACGTATTCGGGCATGTATCTGTTCATAGACGGGGCCCAGGCAGGCTATTTATCCAATACCAATGTTGACAACATTACCGGATACTGGCGCGCAGGCTACGACAATACCGGCGGATGGACCAGCTCGGGTTCGGTCACCAGTTCCTTTTTCAACGGGACGATCGACGAGGTTCGCATCGCGCATTCCGAATTGAGCAACGATGTCATCAAGCTCGACTACGAGACCCAGCGCCGCACCGGCAACCTATTCTGGAACAGCCGCTCCGGCCCCAACAACAAGGCCACCCTCACCGCCACCGCCACGTCATCGAGCAATATCGCGCTGTCCTGGTCTTCGACCGTCTCCGATTCCTCCAACGCCGATTCGGTGGGCATCTGGGTGAAGTATTCCGCCTACCCCGACAGCGTGGGTACCGGCGGGGGCACCTTCGTGGCCAAGCTCGCCAAGACCGACACCGCCTACTCCTATCCCGCCACCTATCCCACTACCTATTACTTCGCCCTGGCGGTGCGCAATACATCCGGCCAGTGGAGCCCCTTCACCTCCTCGTCTTCGGATTCGGCCACTTTGAGCGGCGTCACCATGCCCGATACCGTTTACGTGGATTCGGCCATCGGCAACAACAGCAACACCTGCGCGCAGGCGCAGAGCCCAGCGACGCCGAGACTCACCGTCACCAGTGCTTTGACCTGCGGAGGCAGCGCCTCGGATACGTTGGTCGTGCGCGTTATGCCCGGAACTTACGCCAGCGACAATGCATTCGCGATCACCACGAAGCCGTCAATCGTGACCTCGTTCGACAATACGACCCGCGCGGTATTGGCCGGGAACGGCTCGGTGGCGGAGAACTCGCTGACCTGGAACTACGCGGTATCCCTGAGCACGGACATGATCTTGCGGAACATGGACGTGCGGGCCAATGCCACAACCGACAAGCATATCGGCATCTACGTACGTTCGGACGCCGATACCATCGATATCGTGGGGAACCGGATCTATGGGTCGGGAAGCTACGCCTTCGATACCTCCATTACCATTCCCAGCACCAATTGCGAGCGCATGCTGGTCGCAAACAACCTCATCTATAAGCCCAACAAATACGGGGTGCGTCTGGGCACCGATGACAATACCAACGTCATGCATAACGTGTTCATCGGCCCGGGGAGCGGGACCACCAAGGGCCTCTACCTGACAAATGCATCATGGGATGCCGGCTGGTACAACCTGACCAACAACATCTTCTACAACTGGTCAACGGGCATCGAGACCGTGGATGCGGATAACGAAGTCGGCAATGTCAGCAACAACCTGTTCTGGCTGGTCACCACGGGCCAGGAGGTGGTAAAGGAAACGGATGCCAACAAGATCCTGAAGGACCCCTTGTTCGCGAATACGACCATCGGGAACCCGAACGCCTTCAAGTTGCTGCCAGGCTCGCCCGCCATTGATGCGGGCACGTCCACGGTGCTGACCACCAGCTATTCCAACAACCATTTTGCCTCCGCCGATTATTTCGGTAACAGCCGCACCATCGGGTCCGCGCCCGACATCGGCCTCTACGAGGGCACGGGCTATACGCCCAATCCTTCCGGCGAGTTCGATACCCTCACGGTCTCCAGCACTGCCACCACGGTCACGGTGCAGAATTCCAAATGGAAGCTGGTCTGGGACCAGGCCCGTGGCGCGGGTATCACCCAGTTCTACGACAAGGTCACCAGCTCGGCCAACCTGTTGGCGAGCAACAGCCTTCTTTTCGACGCCAAGATCGATTCCTATACGGCTTCGTCGCAGACCACCACCGGACCGATACTTTCCTTGATCGAGAACACCCGCGCCCGGGCGGTCGTGCGCCAACGCCTGCCCGTCTCCGCCTCACTCGATCTCAACATCTATTACAGCGTGTATTCCTCCGGCCATGTCTATATCGAATCGGAGCTTTCCAATCTCGCCGCCTCGAGCACGGCGGTGGGCACGGTGGACTACACCTTGAAACTGGGTACGACCACGGCGGCCTACACATCGGCGGGAACCAAGAACGGCTTCGGCTACCTGACCACTTCGTCTCGCGGCGCCGTGCTCTCGGTGACCCGCAATTTGGATGGCGGCGCTTCGGGGGCCGAAACTTGGGCGACCTCCACGGCCGCATCCGGCTCGCCCGGCACCGTGGTCTTCAACACCACCGACCTCGCCAACCTTTCGCAGAACACCGTCCGCCGGCACGATTTCCTGCTCTACGTCGGGGATAATTCTCTTACCTTCGACAAGGTCGCGGCCATCAACGCCGATGCCTATACGCCCAGCGCGCTCTCCATGAGCGCAGGGTCTTTGATCGGCGAGCGCTCCTGGCAAGAAATCTTGCAAGGACATTGGACCATGGACGACGGGGCCGGAACGACCGCGCGGGATAAATCGGTGAATAACCTGAACAACGCCACCGTGGGCGGGGCCAATTACAAATGGGTAACGGGCAAGGTGGGCGGAGGCCTCTACCTCACCACCACCGACTCGGCGTACGTGGCCAGCGCCAGCGTGCTGAATCCGGCCAACGCCTTCACGGTGATGTTCTGGCTCAAGCCCGATTTTGCGAACATGGGCGATACGGCCCTGATCCTCAGCAAGGGCCTCTCCAACGCCAACGGTTGGTATTGCCGCAAAGTCACCGCCGTCAACAAGGTGCAATTCACCATGGGCGCGGCCACGGTCACGAGCCCCACCTTGACGGATGCCGTTTGGACGCATATCGCCGTGGTGGCCGATGCGGGAAACAATCAGCAGCTGGAGATGTACATCAACGGCGTCCAGGCAGCCGCCTCCACCGCGTCCGCGACGGCGACCAGCAATACCGCCAACTTGGTTTTCGGTTATGCTTCCGGATCCATAGCGAATGCCAAATTCAAGGGCACGCTCGACGACGTGCGCATTTACGGACGCGAACTGCCGGGCAACGATGTCCAATCCATCTACGACTTCGGCTTCTCCTCGCGGTATGGGCAGTACGCCGTGCGCGCAGACAACAACAACCGCGTGGTAGCGTTGATCAACGGGGGCGCGGCCCAAACCCGCGTCCAGCCGGCCTTCTTCATCTCCAATTGGTTCGGGCCGCGCAATCCCAAGTACGTTTTCCTCAACGGATCCAAGCTCACGCCCAACGTCGATTACGTGGTCGATTCGGTATCACACGCACCCTTCGGGAGTTATCTGACCTTCCAATTGAACAAGATCCTCACCGGCGCGGATCAAACCCTGTTCATCGACGATGACGATTCCACCGGCTTCATGGGTACGGCCTCGGCTATGAAGTCTCTGACCATCACGGCCACGGCCAGCGATAAGATCGTAGTCAAGAACTTCTCCGACACCGTGTTCGGCGGGGCGGCCAGCGGGCAGTGGTACATGGAGCTCGGTTTGAAAGGATGGACCGACCCGCTCGCAACGGCATCGATCACCAAAGATTCTTCCTTCGGCGAAATTAAGGCCTGGAAGGCGGCGGCCGTGAGCCCCAATGTGGCCATCTCTTCGGCGTACCAGATGGTCGGATTCTCGTACAAGACGGGCCGGGCTTTGTCGTACATGAAGCTGGATGCGAGAACAAACGAGGTGTTCACTGGAGGCAAGGGATACCTCTCCCCCGCGGCCCTTTCCTACTCCCTGGTGGACAGCTCTTCCACGCGTCTGTCCCTAACCTTGAGCGCCATTTCGCTTTCCGGCACGGCGGGGACCTCTACCTTGGTCAAGCGCTTCACCTTTTACCCTACCGGGCGCGTGTTCGTCAGCTACGTCATCAGCAGCCAGACAGACGATTTCCTGGCCCCCCGCCTTGACCTCAATCCCCGCTACGATGGGCTCAACCCAGACACGGCCTGGTCGACCACCACGGCCACCAGTTCGGCGCGCTGGGCCTTGATCGGCGGCGATCTCAACTTCCACCCCATTGGCCTGGCCATCCTCAGCGTCAAAAACAACATTTCCAGCTATACGACCGCGGCTAGCCTGGTGAGCAGCACCTTCAACCTCACCCAGTTGGGCTCCAGCAACGATCAGAATGCGTTGCAATTCACCATGCCTACGTCTCTATGGACCTCGGCCAACAAGCCGGTAACCATTAACTACATGATGGACTTCTCGAAGAAATTCGCCGACTCGGCCACGGCCGACAGCTTGCTCAAGGATTCCCAGACCCCCGCCGTCCTCACCGCAATCACCGGCAGCCGCGACACCAGCGATGCCCTCGATTTCAACCACGATAATTTTGCCGAAGGCGACGGAGCCTACACCTACACTGCCTCCAGCGGCATCGCCCATTTTAGGTTCGTGAATACGGTGACCTCTTTTTATCCCGCCTTCCGCATCAAATCCTGGACGCAGGGGACCCTGCCTGATTTCGTTGTGCTCGACAACCAGGTTTTGACCAAGGGATACCATTACAACGCCTACCTCAATACCGCCACCAACGAAGTGGTCATGCAATTCAACAAGACCCTGGCCCCGGGCACCCACGTGTTCTTCATCAGCCAGAAGTCCGGCTTGGCCGTAACCTTGCGCAGGTTCGAGGCCCAAAGCGGCGAAGGCGTGGACAGCCTGCTATGGACTACGGAAAGCGAATTCCAGAACCTGGGATACAATGTCTACCGGCGCGTCGTTCCCGCCAGCGAGTCGGCGGATTCGACCACGGCCTTATCTGGAACCGCGTCCCAACCGGCGCAAGCCGCGGCGAAAAACACCAGTAGCGCCCAGGTTACGGTACCGGCCGCGAATGGAAACCCGGCGGACACGCTCCCGAGCGTGAAATTGACGCCACAGGAATTGAAAGCCTTGGGTTATGAAAAATTGAATCCGAAACTGATTCCCGGAGGCCCGGGCGGCGCCTCGGCCACGACGCGGGAATACCAGTACCTTGATCGAAGCGCAGTCTTCGGAACGACCTACCAATACGTGCTTGAGTCCGTCGATTTCAACGGCGCCTTGGCCCAATTCGGCCCCCGTACGGCCAAGCCGTTCAATCCTCTGGTCACGGAGCTCTACTCCAATTATCCCAATCCGTTCAATCCCATCACGACCCTGCGGTTTAGCCTGCACGACAAACTCAAGGTCAGCCTGATCATTTACGATGTCCGCGGCCGGGTCGTGCGCACCTTGCTGCGGCCCGATAAACCCATGGCGCCGGGAAAATACCGTTTGATTTGGGACGCCCGTAGCGACGGCGGTTTCGAGGTTCCCTCCGGCCAATATTTCTACCGGTTTACGGCGGAACGGTATACGCGCACGCGGAAAATGGTCATGGTGAAATAAGTACCGGCGACAGCGACTAAAATCCATTGCCAACCATCGACCGAACTCCACACGTCGCCGAATCCTTCAAACTGCGATTTTTGAGATCACAGCCTGGAGATCAGATTGCGGCCTGGATATGGAAGACATAATACCAGCCCTTGTTGTCGGGAAGGATATCGTGTTGCAGGTCCGTGCCGAAGCCCTGGCCCGCATTGAGCTGGGTCAAGTGATCGCGGGCGACCTTGCCGATGACGGTGACATTCTTGCCCACGGATTTCTGCGCCGTGATGGCCCAGGAGAAATCGTCCCGGGTATAATTCTTGGTGGGATCGAAGTTGAGGGCCTTGCCCGCCTCATGCCCGTAATCGGGAATGGCTCCGAGCGCGCTCTGGGAGCTGACATTGAAATAGCTGTTGATATAATGGCTCTTCCAGTATTCCATTTCCACGCCGAATACGTCCAGGATGCCGAAGGTAGGGACGTCCAGTCCGAGCATCAGGGGAACGCGATCCATCATGTTCTCGTAGAAGACCGGATAATCCTTGATGCCCAGGACCGAGGCTTCGCCATAGAGTTTCAAGTCCACCTTGTCGCCGAGAATGGGTTTGAAATCGAGCGAGAAGCGCGCCATCATCAGGGTGCCGCTCACGGTATAGTAATTGAGCGGGATGAGGGACGGCCCGCCGTCGGCGGGGACAATGGAATCGACGAGGGCGGCGGTGGCCAGCGAGGCCAGGGAATCGGTGCCGTGCTCCATGGAAGCGGCCTGCTTGTAGTAATCGGAGAAGGCGTAATAGTCCTTGCCCTTGAAATTGAAATACCCGTTGGTGAACTTCTTGCGGGTATTGATTTGGGGATCATCCTTGATGAGATGGTAGAAGTTGACGCCGGCGCCCAATTGCAGCATGGAGGTGGCCTGGTAGCTGGTCACGTAGGCCGGGCTGAAGTCGTAGAGCGGATAGTAGTCGCTCACCGAAATGAGCAGATCGTTCTTCCACTTGCCGTCGAACAGGGTCTTGTTGACCGTGGCTCCCCAGACCTTGGCCTTGGAACTGTTGCCGCCCGCGCTATACACCAGATCCCAGCTGCCGTTGGTGGTGGTGCTCGGATAGGGAGTGGAACGGAACAGGTATTCGCCGATGTTCTTGGCGTCCGGATTGTACTTGAAAGGGAAGAAGCCTACCGTCAGCTTGGCAGCCGGTTCCTTGAGATCCCCGAAGATATAGGAGCTCGAAGCCTGGACCACGGAGACCGCGGAGATGGCCGAATGCTGGTAGGCATAACCTTCGTCCGGATAGAGATACAGGAACATGCCGCCCAGTCCGGCCACCAGTTCCATGCGCTCATCGATGGTGGCGCTCTGGACCACCCAACCAATCGTACGCTTCATCGTGTACTTGTCGATCGGGAACTGGCCGGAGACCAAGTTGCCGGAATGGAAAATCTGCCCGTACTCCAAGGCCGCGCCCACGTCCAGGGGCTGGCGTACCACTTCGGTCCAGCCATTGGCGGCCAGTCCGGCCAAGGCGGACAAGGATGCGAGGGTAGCGAGAATCTTCATTATGTCCATCCCCTTCGATGCATTCCATGCATTGAGATTGATTTCAGTTTCCCGTGAAATAACGCGATATCCGGATCACGCCACCGCGGAAGCGGCTAAGGCAGGAACCGGACCCCGAGAGTCCCGGTTTCGATTCCCGACGGCAGGGCAAGGCTCGCGCCATTCCCGCCATGGGAGTCCGCTTTTCCCGACCAGACCCGCTTGCCGGCCAGATTGTAGACCTCGGCGCGGGTGAAGCCTTCAGGCAGCTTGACCCAGACGGGGCTGCCGGTGGCGTTCACGATGAGGCCGTGGAAGCGGCCGGCCTGCGTGGCCTTGCTCAGGCTCTCGGAGATCGAGGTTGGGAAGACCTGGCCCCGGGGGACGGTCAAGGGCTTCATCTGGGGATGGGACATCATGTAGATATCATGCCAGTCGAAGGCGCCGTTGGCGCTCGAAGAGAGCAGGGTAACATACATGTTACCATAGGAGTCTTCCGAGAAGGAGGTGATGCCGTCATGCGTCACGTCGCCGGTGAACACCCAATCGCTGGGAGCCCCTCCCACCTTCTCAGGCGTGGCGACGCCTTCCTTGACGGCGATGAAATAATTGCTCGCCACGTCGGTGACGAAGTGGTACCCGTAGAAGGGCGATTCCGGATCGCCGCGGAAGGCCTGGCTCAAGATGATGCAGCTCATCTGGGTCCCGGGCAGCGCGGTCTTGCTGCCGTTGAAGTCGGATCCGTTATGGCTGAAATTCCAGGTGCCGTTGGTGAAGTCCGCGCAGGTATAGGTCCGGCCCTTATAGGTACGGGAGTAGTTGGCCATCTGGGTGGCCGCGCTGGTATTGCCGGAATCGGAACTGGAGCTGGTGAAGCCTCCGCCCGTCGGGGAACAGGGACCTTCGATGCCGATGCTGTTGTTGCCGATTGCGGATAAATCGCCTCCATTCCCCCAGCCATAGTTCTTGCCGGACTGGATGATATTGACCTCTTCCCAGGTTCCCTGCCCCACTTCAGCGCCCCAGATATGACCGGTGATGTAATCGGCCTGGAGGGAATAGGTATTGCGGAATCCGAATGCGAAGATCTCCTTCTTGACCGCGGGATTGGCTGCGTTATAGAACGGATTCGAAGGCGGGATGGCGTACAGCTTGCCGGCATCCTGCTTGGAGACGTCGATACGCAGAATCTTGCGCATGAATATGGTGCTGTCCCAGCTGTTCTGGCTGTAGGAATCGGCAGTGATATAAAGCAGCGAATCCTTGCCGAAGACGATATTGCTGGAACCGGGGCCGGTGCCGTGGTTGGCGGTGAATATCGTGGTATCCCGGGTGAGCGCTTTGAAATCGGGCGAGACCTTCCAGCGCTCCACCACCACCAGCCCACTGACGTCAAAGCCGTCGACGCCGGTCGGCTTGACGCCGACGTGATAATCCGAGACACTCGCATACTTGTTGTAGATGATATAGAAGTAGTGGTTGGCGGCGAAATTCGGATCGAAGGCCCCGCCCAAGGCGCCCTGTTCCCAACCCTTCATCACCATGGTATTGAAATCCGCGACTTGCTTCTTTGTGTAATCCTTGATCACGCCGGGGGCGTACGTCTTGGTGGTATCCGGATACAGGGTCCAGACATAACCCCAATAACCCAGGACCAGGAAGTGCTGGGGCTTGCCGGGGACTTCCCACATACCCACTACGGACTGCTTATCCTTCGCGAAGCTGAGGCCCGCCTTGGTCACGTCATAGAAAGGCACCGCGGTCACGCCGGTGGGCAGGGCCGCCCGGACATCGCATACGCTCGCTGCGCCCAGCATCAGGATGGGGAGAAGCGTGGAGATTGCGGACTGCTTTTTCATTTCTGCGTCTTTCCTATGCTTGGCTGGGAAGCTTGTCTTGAGTTTGGCTAAGCCGAAGTTCAATCGACAAGAACACGATGCAAGGACTTCCCGAGCGCGGATTCGATCCTCACGAAGAACAATCCCGAGGCCCGTAAATCGAGGCTCTGGCTGGAGGGACCCATGCCCTGAACGCTTTTCACAATCTTACCATGCACATCCGAGACCTGGGCGGAAAAATCGCCGGGATTGGGGATGACGAAGGAAAGCGAGGACTTTCCGCCCCTGAGTTCATAGTCGGCCTTGGTGGGGGTCTTGGCCGCCACGGAAGTGGTGACCGAATCCACGCCGTCCAGGTTCATCAATTCCAGGTTCTTCCATTCCACCACCATGAGGTTCTCATATTGCAACGACATCAGGCCCTGGGTCGTGGCCTGCTGGTCCTTGGGATCCGAGAGATAAAGCTTGGAGCAGCTGACTCCGTTGATGAAGACCATGGCGGTATCGTTGAGGATGCGAACCATCATCAGGTTCCATTGATCGACGCCCTTAAAGTTGGACGCGGCGCGGCAGGTGGAGATGGTGTTCACGATCCGGGGCGGCTGGCTCGTGGTCTGCTGGTTGATATAGGCACCGGAGCAGCCATTGTAGATGTCGCCGCTATAGGAGTCGCCCATATCCGCCTGGGGGCCGCAAGCGGACCAGGGGGTCCCGCCGCAATTGTTGGTCAGGGTGCCGGCGGGATTCTCGCAGCGGGAACGGAATTGCATCCCGGCATTGGCGCCGCCCGTCTTGGGCATGCGCACGGAGGCCCGGAACTCCATGTTATTGGTGACCTTCTTCGAATAGATCAGATGGGTCATGCTGCCCGGATGGGAAAGGCCGTCCGTATAGATGGTGGCGGTATCCGTATTCGGGTATTTCACCTTCCAGTTGCTGGAATGCTCCATGAATTCGCTCAGGTCCTTGTGGTTCCAGAGCGGGTAGTACTTTTTGTATTTGAAAGTGGGGCCCAGTTGCGCGAAACCAGGGACGGTCCCGAGAGCCAATATTGCCAAAGTCAACAAAGCCGTGATTTTCTTATACATTATGAATGTCTCTCCAGTGCGCTAAATATGGGTACGGCGGCGGAACCCGGCAGGGCGTCCTGGAAAATTCCGTTGAGCAGGAGAGATCAACATGTTCATAAAATCCTCAAGTAACCTTGGAAACCGGTTTCCCGGCGTTATAATCAGCCGTTGACTATTTCTTGGCAACGGAAAATCCGCTCCCGCGCGGGGAGGAAGAGGCGTGGCCCTATACAAGGCCTATATTCACATGAAAAGGACTGAAAAAACCGGGGAATCGGGGCGTAACCGGGTGGCTACGCGGGAGTTGCGCACGGTGATGCAGCCCGGTACCGAGTGGGAAATGCCGAACATCTTCGACTACCTAAATTATCAGGGCTTCATCAAGGACTACTATGAGGCGCGGAAGCTGAAGAACAGCTTCTTCTCCTACCGCTTCATGGGCAGGTTGCTGGGAATGGACCCGGGATTCCTGGTCAAGGTGCTCCAGGGCAAGACCCAGCTTCCCGAAAGGGCGATTCCGGCGGTCGCCCAGTTGTGCAAACTGGGGGAGCGGGAGGCGGAATATTTCGAAGCCCTCGTGCAGTACGGCCGCGCCAAGACCCGGGAAGACATCAAAAGCCATTTCGAGAGGTTGATCGCCTTGCGCGGAATGGAGTCGCAGCCGCTCGACCCAAGCCAGTACGATTATTACAGGAAATGGTATAACGGAGCGATCCGCGCCCTGCTCACTTTCTGGGATTTCAGGGGCGACTTCGCCGCCCTGGCGGGGCGCATCCATCCACCTATCAGCGAACAGGAGGCGCGCGAGTCCGTGACCTTGCTTGAATCGCTCGGCATTATTCGCAAAGGGTCCACCGGCCGGTACGAGGTGCTGGGACCGCCCATCACCACCGGCGAGAAATGGCATTCCGCGGCCATCGGCAACTATCAGCAGGAGAGCATCGAATTGGCTCTGCAATCGCTGATTCAGGACCCCAAAAACTTGCGCGATATTTCCACGCTCACCGTGGGCATCCGTTTCTCCGACCTGGAAGAGATCAAGGCGCGGATAAAGGAATTGCGGCAGTCCCTGATGCACATGATGGCCGACAGCGGCGATCCGGATTGCGTCTATCAAATCAATTTTCAGGTGTTCCCCTTGACCGCCGTGAACCAGGCTGCGGGCCTCCCCGAGCCGGCCCAGCTTGACGGATATGCTGGCGATGCCGCGCCTGGCGAGGATCCCGCCTGATGCGCCCCGCCCGCGCGCGTTTGCTTGCCGCCGCCGCCGTCGTCCTGTGCGGATTGGGATGCGAGGGCGGAGGCAATTCCGGTTCCGAGACCACGAACGGCCTGTCGGGCAGGGTGCGCGACGTCGAGGGCTCCCCAGTGGCGCGCGCGCACGTGAATCTGCTTCCTGAGGACTTCAACCCCGGTACGGGGGCCGCTCCGACGGCGCGAACCTTGACCGATGCCAGGGGGACATACGTCCTTGAGGATGTTCCCCCGGGCCACTACCATTTGGAGATCACCGACAGCGCGGACGGCACCGTCGCCTTACTTCAGGATATCGTGGTGACGGAAGCGGGCCACTTCGTGCGGGATGCCACCACCGGCTACCCGGGCTCGATAGACGTCCGCGTGGCGGATTTCCTGGGCGGTAAGACCGGCTACGGCTACAGCTACGTCTACGTTCCCGGCACCTCCGCCTGGCGGACGGTGGACGCGGGTGCGCGGTCTTCCGGCCGGATGCGGTTGGAACGGGTGCCGACGGGCAAGTTCGCCGATGTGCTGCTGGCGTGGAACGACGGGTCCGATCAACGGTTTATCGCCCTGGCCCATGAGGTGGAAGTTCTTCCCGACAGCACGGTGGCTCCCGCCCCGTTCCAGACCTGGAAATTTTCCCGCGCCATCCCATTGAACACATCGGCCATGGGAATCTTGGAGCCGGTCACGGATTTCCCGCTTTTGGTGCGCCTCGATTCCGGCAGCTTCGATTTCACCCAGGCCCAACCCGACGGACGCGACCTGCGATTCTCCAAGACCGACGGGACGATCCTTTCTTTCCAAATCGAACGCTGGGACGCGGTTGCCAAGCGCGCCGAGGTCTGGGTCCGGATCGACAAGGTAGGCGGGAATGACGAGGGGAAAGGAATCGTAATGCATTGGGGCCGCGAGCTGGCAGACATACCGGCAGGTCCGGCGGTTTTCGACTCCGCGGCGGGATTCGCGACCGTCTACCACTTCTCCGAGGACGCCAATTCCGATCCCGGCGGCTACAAGGACGCCACCCCCAACGCAAATAATGCCACTGCGACCTCGGTGAACTCCGCTGCCCGGATACCCGGCGTCATCGGATCCGCCAAGACCTTCTCCGGCGTCCCGGGCTCCACGGTCGGCACGCTGGCGGCCAAGATGCCTCCGGGCTTCGGGGGCAATGCCAGCTTCACCGTGTCGTTTTGGATGCGATTTACCCCCGGCCCCAAACGCCAAACCATTCTGGATTTCGGGACCCCTGGTACGCAGCAGGACGTGCACTGGCTCATGCGGCCGGATACCACGACCCAATTCGGCGCCTATGACTCCAACCCTATCGATACGGGGACTGCACCCTGGCAGAATGTTTTCAAATTTAATCAACCCGTCGAAAGCTGGGTCCACATTGCCACGGTTTACGATGCCGCCAAGGCGACTTTGATTACCTACGTAGACGGGGAGCGGGCCGATTCCGTAAGCGTCCCAGCCATGGCCGTGGACAAGGCCGGGGGGCTCCACATCGGAAAGGCGCTGGAAGTCTTTTACTTACCTTCTGAAACGCCCTTTATCGGCGCATTGGACGAGGTGCGCTTCATGACTCGGGCCGTGACGCCGGCGCGCATCAGGCTGGACTATATGACTCAGAAGCCTTGAGATGGCCTTGTCGTAAGAGTCCTCAGTTATTCCAACCAATCCTTCGATGCCCGCGGCCGTGTCGTGCGCACCTTGCCGCGGCCCGACAAGCCCATGGCGCCCGGACACGGTTGTATCGGCTCAAAGCGACAGCGACCAAATTTCCGCAGCCGCTCCCGGCTCCTTGGGCGCCGTGACGATCCATAACGGTCCTCGCCACGAAACCGCCGATCGATAGGTCCCCGTGGCAAAGGGAGCATTCGCGTCTTCCAAAATCCATTTTACGCCGTCTACCGAGCTCCACACGTCGTGAAATCCTCTCCCCGATGATGTGGCTATGGCGGCCATGGAAGAATCTCCACCGAGCACCCAGAGCCTCCCCGCGTGTTCGGCCAGGCAGGGGTTCCAGCGCGGCAACAATCCCGTAGCAGGCGCGTCGGCATTCCACACGATACCGTCGGTGGAAGAACGGATATTGAGATTTGGAGAGGAATCGGTTTTGTTCCCTCCCCCGATTACGAAAATGCGTTTTCCGAATCCTATCGCCGACGATGCGTTCGCAAACGGATTCTCCTCCAATCCGACATTTGACCACTCATTCCCGTCTGCGCTGTACCAGGTTCCCGGAAACACAAACGGAGCGGCGTCTTTAATTTTTCCCGATACCACCCAGAGTCCATTTTCCGTGGCCGGAAAACCGACATCGTCGCGATCTCCGAAAGGGGCAAAATGCAATACCTCCGCCCAATGCGCGCCATCGCGGGATTTCCACAGGGATGATCGAGATCCGGTATCGGACGTATGCGCGGCAGCTTGGCCGTTTGGGCCGAGGGCCCAGAGCGTGTCATGGTATGCCACGGCATTGGTCACGGAAGTCGGCCCTGAATCCGCCTGGGGGCGCACAACCCATTCCCTTCCGTTACCGGATACCGAAACCGCAAGCCCCGGGGATGAACCGGACTTCGCAACATTCATCACAAGCAGGGAGTCGCCACGAGCGAATAAGAAAACCGGTCCCGGCGTCAGGGAAAGATTGTTGGCGTACCGCTCCCATTTGCCGGTGGCGGAAGGAGCCGAATCGTGAATGCAACCAAGCATGCTGAAAAGAAAGAGGAGGGGGAAAAGAGCTAGCGTTAGCAGGGCCAAGGGGTAACGCCGAGAAGGTCGAAAGGACCGAGAAGAACGAGTTGGTCGAGTAAGTCGTGAAGGCCGCGAGGTCCGGAAAATCGGAATCATGTCGTAAAATTAGCTTGGTGACTTGGTTTGGAAAAAAGGCCGCGCAACGTTTGGAGTCGCCTTGCAGCCTAACAGGGTGTTAAAAAAGTCCCCGCGAGGCCAAGGGTGGGCACGATCAGTCGCGCCCCATTATTAATCGCGTCCCGTTGTCAGCCGCGCCCCATTGTCACTGAATCAGAATACGCGTGGTTTGGGTCAATCCCGGAGCGAGCAAACGGACGAAATAAATGCCGGGTTGTACAGCGTGGCCGTTTTGATCGGCAAGGTCCCATTTCAAATTCTGTCCGCCAATCGCGAAAGTCCGCACCAGTTGTCCAAAAACATTGCGGATTTCCAGGGACTGGAAAGCGTTGACGTTGGCGAAAATTTCGCCCTTGCCCTGAACGGAAAACGTTACCGGGTTTTTGAATTCCGGGCGAACTCCCGAGGCCGGAGAGATGGAGCTGAATCCCTTGCTGGAATCGGCCCAGGCCCAGGCGGGGCCGGCGACGCGGACGCGCAAGGTTTGCGTGGACAGGTTGGGTACGGTCCAATTATAAGTCCCGGTGTTGCTGACCGAGTCCGTCGTGATGGGCTGCCATCCGGTTCCCGTATTGTACTGCAAGCTCACCTTCGCGATATCGGACAATCCTAAAGTCCGCCACTTAATCGGATAGACGGATCCGGATTTCAAAGTTTCCCCGGCGGCCACGTTGTCGAGGAACAAGCGATGCAGATAATGTCCGGTATACGGCGTCGCGGGCGGAAATTCCATCACTTCCCAATGCCGATAGTTCATGCTCGCGCCTTCCGATTGCAATCCAAAACCGCCGTGATCATAAGGTCCGTTGGGAGTCTTGTTGGCTACGTCGTTGAAGATCCGGATGTTCCACAATTTGAAAACCACGGTATCGTTGATGATATGAATGGCGCTGTCGGCGCCGCGCACCACCAATTCAAACCGGAGCCAGCGCGGTTTGCCGTTCTCGGCTTCCGCGGGAATCGGATTGGAAGTATAGTTGCGCGCATTGCATCCGTTTTCACACACTTGGACGGTTTGGCCCCCCGTCGCGGCGTAATGATTTCCGCTGACCGTGGTCGTGAAAGTCACTTGCTGGATGGAGTAGGCGGCTCCCGGTTCCTTTTGTTGCATCTGGAATTCGATGGAGCGGGGCCAATTGCTGAGCATGCGCGATACGGTTTCATCCGTATGGTAAGTGAGGCCGCCATTGTTGTCGGGCGCCAATTGATCGAACTTTTGGTCGACGCGCACGCGGTAATGGCTGTAAGAGGTTTTATCCGTGCCGACGTTTCCGCCGGGGGTGGTTCCATTCACCCGGATGCAGGCCGTATCGGTTCCAGGGTACACGATCTCGAAAGGCGCGCCGGGGGGATGTTGTATCGTCGCATTCCCGCCCCACACGCGCGAGTAGATGCCCGTGAAATCCGTGCCGTTGAAAATTTTCACCCAACCGGAATCGGCATGCGAAAAGGTCTGGCCATGCGATAAGCCGGTAAAAAGCAAAGCGGCCAAGGAAATCTTTCCGATCAGATTCGCCAGACCCTGGTTCAATTCCCCAAACCACCGGAACGAAGGTTCTACCATATATCGTTTCAATCTTACCCCCACCAAAAACAGTTTCATTCACCAACTATTATATCCACCAACTATTTTTCGTCGTTTTCCCGTAAATGAAGTCTTCACGGCGAACACCAAGTTCTTCCCAATATAATGGCAGAGCCGCCTAATTGAATGGGAATAAGACATAATTGAAAGGTCTTGGGAAAGACCAAGGTCAGCATATTTCTAAAAAACCGTTTACCTTGGTAAACAGACCAGACCCCGAGTGACTCTAACCGGGATTAACGGGCGAGGACAAAAAATGCGTGGAAGGCGTAATACCCCTGTACGACCAATACACTCAAGGTCGTGAACCACAGCAACTTGATTTGCATCAGGATCCGGCTCCGGTAATGATCGATGAACATGGCGATGCCAGCCAGGGGAATGGCGCGCAGGAAAACCGCCGGAAAGGTCATGGTCAAACTGATCAGGATCGGAAAGCATAGGAGGGTGGAGAACAATCCGAGGCCCAAATGCCCATGGTAAACCCACCGTCGCAGCCCGGCGATATAGCCCGCACAGGCCAGTATAATGCCGATCCATTGCAGGGCAATCATGCCATAATAATACCCTTTCTTGCGGGCGCCCGTTCCACAAAAGTTCTATTTTCCGGCCATCGGGCCATGGCCCGGATCCGTATTCGCGAGGGCTACGCAAAGTCGGAACGGATCCGCGGATTCTGGACGAATCCGGTTGAGTGAACACGGAATCCGCGCCGGTAGGGCGCGGGAAATTCCAAACTCTCGTAAATCAAACTCAATGAATGGACGGTTAATATGCCGGTGATTGCAGGTTTGCAGGGATTGCGCGCGAAACAAGATCGGGTCGAGGCCGTCACCACGCCGCCTTACGATGTCATTAAAGAAGGCACCCCGCTGGAAAAGCTACTGCAAAACCGCCCCGATTCCTTCTTCCACGTTACCCTCGGACCCAATCCGGCGGAAGCGCTCCAGGGTTTAATCGACAGGAAGGCGCTGGTTGAGGATACCGAGCCCTGCTTTTACGTGTATGAACAGAAATGGTCTCCCAGTAAAAACGTGACGGAAGAGCGGCTGGGAGTTTTCGCCGCCGTCGGCGTCACGCCGTATCAGTTGGGCAATATCGTCCGGCACGAAAAAGTTTTCGACGAGAAGGTGGAAGGCCGCATCGCCGTGACCAACGCCACCGGGTACACGCTGGAACCGATATTCCTGTTGACCAAGACATCCATCCAACCCATCTTGGAAAAAATCCGCGCGACCTATCCGGTCGAATACCAGCTCAAGAGCGACTTCGGGGGATGGAACGATTTGCACGGCATCGCCAGCCGCGTGTTCCGGGTTCCCGAAACCGCTCCGGAAGGCCAGGAACTGAAAAACACCGTGTCCGTACAACCGCTGTACATCGCGGACGGCCATCACCGGTATCACGCCGCGTTGATGAACCGCCAGACCCACGCGATGGCGTACATCGTCGAGCACGCCCGCATCCAGGCGTATAACCGTGTGATCAACGGCACGAAAAAATTTCAGGACATCATGGGAAGCCTGGCGCTGAAACCGGCCAAGGAATTCGTCACGCCGCCGAAGCATGTCTTCGCGCTGTACAGCAAGCAGGGGTGCTTCACGCTCGACGCCAAGGAAGTCCCTTCCGATGTCGTGGGCAAACTGGATTGCAGCATTCTGGAAAAAGAGCTGTACCCGCAACTAGGGGTGGAACACTCCATGATCCTCCAGAAACATCATTTCGATTATTACCCCGAATCCGATCTGGCCGGCATGAAGGCCTTGGTGGACAAAGGCGAATACGATTTGGCCGTCGCCCTGTGCCCCGTTTCCATCGACGAGCTGATGGCGGTCGCGAACCGCGGTCTCATCGACCCGCGGGTGGTGATGCCGGAAAAGTCCACGTTCTTCGCCCCCAAAATCCTCTCGGGCATGATCCTCAACAAGCATGGCATCCGTCCGCCCCCAAAATAGCTATAGGGTAACACAGACGTTACGGTAGCGCGTGCTTACGGCTATCGTAACATCTGTGTTAAAGCGAATCTTAATCCTGTTTCCCAACCTGGAATAAAATTCCCCGGAGGCCCCCGCTCCAGAGCAAAACTTTCCCGGCCCGAACGCGAATCGGCCCGAATGGGACCGCTTTTTCCCTGGCACGGCCGTTGCGGTATTCCCGCAGAAGGCAGGAGCAGGAAAAGGCATGAAGCTCAAAGATCTCTTGGGAATATCGTTGGTGTCGATCTTCCTATTCCCCATCATCCTGATTGGCATCATGCTGGCTGCGGGCGTCGTGCATTTGGAATTCGGCAACGGCAAGGATAAGGATAGGCTCAAACAATCCTACACCGGCGAGGATCAAGCCAAGCAGGACGAGGCCGAAGCCAAGCAATTGAAGGCCTACAAGGCGCTGGAATTGAAGGAGTCCGAGCTGAAGGATCGCGAAGCGGATGTCACCCGCGAAACCGAACGGCTGGAAGGCTTGAAATTGGAAACCGCCAAAGCCAAGGATGAGATCGAAACCCACCGAAAAAAAATCGAGGAATTGGTCGGCAAAAGCGCCGAGGCCCAGGACAAACAAATCGCATCCCTCGCCGAAGTATATGGCGGAATGCGGCCCGATGAGGCTGCGCCCATCATGCTGAGCCTGGATGACGCCATGGTCGTCCGCATCCTAAGGAAAATCCCCGAAACCCGCGCGACCTCGAAATTACTTGCCGCCATCGCGGCCTTGGACGTCAAGCGCGCCGCGCGATTTACCACCTTGCTGGGCGGAAAGGCGAAGCAGCCCGTAGCCGTCGACACGAGTGCTGTAAAAACCGCGCCGGCCGTTGCTAATGCTTCCAAAACCGCCGGCAGTGCTGCAACCGAGACGAAACCGACCGCGAATGTCGGCAATGAAAAAACGGCCGCAGCGTCTAAACCGGCATCCTCGGCGGCCTCGCCGACGGCGGCGGGAAAAAAATAAGCCCCCTTGGGCGCGGAACCGAAGCAAACCGGAGATTTCATGGCACAAGTTCACAACCTGCTCGATATGATCTTGAATCGGGTCAACCCGCAATCGAAATCGGAAAAGGCCGCGACGGCCAAGGCTTTCGCGGACGCGACGAAGTCCGCGAGGGCGGGATTATTGCCGTTGGATACCTCGGCGGCGCAGGATACCGGCGCGGCGAAGCAGGAATCGTTCCACGCCAAAGTGGAAGCCGGTCGAGCCAAATTCAGCGCCAAAGAACCGCGTACGGAAGCGTCCCAGTTTAAGCCCTCGGCACATGGATCGCTACAGGCTTCGCATCCCCAAACGCCTACACGCGCGGAATCGTCGGATTTAACTTCCCAAAACAACGCACGAGCCAATCAAGGCGCAGAGGTCGAACGCTCCGACCGCGCCAAACGCGCCAACCGGCAATCCCGGGGGGGGCATAAGCTCGCCTCCACGGCTCGCGGGACGGACGGTTCACGTAACATTCCAGTTACCTCGGATCCCCGGGTCGAAGACGCCGGCCGGCCTTCCACCGCGCCTGAGGGCGACCAAGCGGCCGCTCAGACCGCCCCGGATGGGAAGGTGGTAGCGGCTTTAAAGGATCGGCTCGATAAAATGGGCATTCACGCCTCGGACGAACAGTTAAACGATCCGACCTTCCTTACCCGGTTGTTGCAATTTCTGCAATCGTCCGGCGCGGCGCCGGAATCCGGCGCCGTGCCGGATTCCGGCGCGCCGGAACCTGAAGCCTCAGCCACGGTCAATCCGGATACTGCGGGTGGAAAAGATTCCACGCCGTCCGACCTAGCCGGAGCTGATGCAAAAACCCAGCTTGTCGATCCCAACCAAACTTCGACCGTTCCGAATCAAAATCAAGCCCAGGCAGCCGTTGCTTCGGCGGCGAAAAGCCAGACCGCGGATCAACTGTTTTCCGATCCAGGAAAGGCGCCTACGGATCCTACCGCAAATCCGTCCGGAAAAAACCTGGCCGATTTGATCAAGGATCGTCTGGGAGAACTTGGCCGCCAGCAATCCGGACCAGCGGAAACCCAAAACAACCCCGTGCCGGGAAGCAAACCGGATGGCGAGGTTAAAACCGCGACCCCCGCCGCGGAAATATGGCGAGGGGTTCGCGTCGCCACCAATCAGGATACGGCCCCGGTGGATCAGCTTCCCATGGGTGACCTGGACAAGCTCCGCGTGATTCAAGCCTCGGCCCTGCAAAACCCGCGCAATTCCGAAGCGCCGGCGTTTCGCCTCGCCGACGATCACGACGGCCCCATCGACGCGTTGCATGGGACGGCCGGCGCACACGAATCCCAGGCCCTTGGGCCGACTAAAGATTCCAGCGCGGATACCGATGCACAACCCGATGTTTTCGGAGGCAAGCAGGAGGCGCAGAACGCGCAGGCCGCGACTGGTAAAGACGGCGCCCAAGCCGTCAAAGACGGCAGCGGCAATCCGGCCTTCGCGCAGACCCTGGATCAAGCGCGCAGCATCGACAACAATTCGCAAATTGCCTCGCCGCGATCCACCACCCCGGCGCACGCTCCCGTCGAAACCGGCGTGCTCGATCAAATTTCCAAGAAAATGTCGGCCGCAGGCATCAAAGGCGGCGATACGATAAATATCCAATTGGAGCCCGAACATCTCGGCAAGGTGCGCATATCGCTGGAAATGAAGGACGGCGGGACCATGACCGCGCGCATCAACGTGGAAAACGAAAACGTCCGGCAGATAGTCGACGCCAACTTGGGCAATCTCCGCGAGTCCCTGGAAAACCAGGGCATCAAGCTCACGGGGCTAGAGGTTTCCGTCGATCAACAGCATTCCTCGCTCTTCAACCCCGACGGCAGCAATTCGGAATCCTTTTTCCAACGGCAGGGACGCGGCGGAGTTACCCGTAACCCGAATGATACCTCGGCGGATGGAATTGACGCGTCCCCGGAAAGCGAAACCGGACGGCGTTGGGGTTATAACACCATGGAATACATCGCGTAACCGCGAAGGACAAACAAATGGCAACTGATCCGACAACCGCCGTAACCGCAGCCTCACCCCTGGACGTCTCCGGCACCACGAATCCGGCCACGCTTTCCCAGCGCCGGGTTTCCGCCTCCTTGAAGGGCGATCAACTGACCGGCAGCAGCGTCGACAGCTCGGGCAACCAGAATCTTTTTTCGGGCGCTCAGAAATCACTGGGCAAGCAGGACTTCCTGAACCTTTTGGTCACCCAATTGCGTTACCAGGATCCCATGCAACCCACCGAGAACACGGAGTTCGTGGCCCAGTTGGCGCAGTTCTCGAATCTGGAAGGCACGCAGAACATCAACACGTCCATCACCGACCTGGGCACGAAGCTGCAAAGCATGGTTTCCGGACAGGCCGCGAGCGCCAATACCATCAGCGGCGCATCCGCGACCTCTTTGTTGGGCAAGCAGGTGCGCGTGACCGCGAGCAGCATCGCCTTCGATCCCAAGCAGGGGAACACCGTCGCTCTCAACGTGCATACGGACGCGGGAACCACTTCCGTGCTGAGCATCCTGGATTCAACGGGCAAGCTGGTGAACGCCATCAAGATCCCGCAAACCGGCGACGTGAAAGCGTCGTGGAACGGCGCGCAAGCCGACGGGACGACCGCGCCCGCGGGCACCTACACCTTGAAAGTGACCTCGACGGACGGCGCCACGGATACGGGCTACACCTATTTCGAGGACGCCGTCACGGGAATCAGTTACGCCAAGGACGGAGTGAAGCTGGAAGTCCATGGGCAAACCGTGGGCATGGACCAGGTCGTCCACGTCGCGGAACCCACCGCGGTGGCAGCCGCCGCAACGGCGGGCCAGTAGCACAAGAACGTACGCATAAAAACGAAGTCATCCGGAGGATAAGTCATGTTAAGGTCACTATACGCCGCAATTTCGGGTCTGCGCAACCATCAGACCCGAATGGACACTATCGGCAACAACATCGCCAACGTCAACACGGTCGGCTACAAGTCCTCGCGCGTCACCTTCGAAGAATCCCTCTCGCAATTGATCCAAGGCGCGTCCCGTGCCACCGACAGCTCGGGCGGCACCAATCCCATGCAGGTCGGACTGGGCATGAACATCGGATCCATCGACACCCGCCTGAGCCAGGGCAACCTGGAATCCACCGGTTTGATCACCGATCTCGCCATCGAGGGCAAGGCGTACTTCGCCGTGTCCGACGGCAAGGGCAGCTACTTCACCCGCAACGGCGCGTTCCAATTCGATTCCGGCGGCCAAATGGTGCTGCCCACCAACGGCATGGTGCTGCAAGGCAAGCTGGCCGACAAGTCCGGCCAATTTTCGGCCGGCAGCCTGATCGGCAACATCCGCGTGCCCTTCAACGACCAAGCCCCCGCCAAGGCGACCACGGAAGTGAACTTCGCGCGCAACCTGGATTCCGATTCCAACGCCAAGGGTTCGATCATTTACACCCAGTCCTTCCTGCGCAGCGCCGGGGACACGGACACGCTGATCGGCTCAACGGACCATGGCGGCACGGGATTGGGCATGCAGGCCGGAGACATCCTGACCTTCTCCGCCACCAATGGCGCGAGCGAGGTCACGTCCACCTACACGGTGACCAATACCTCGACCATGCTTGACCTCACCAAAGCCATGAGCGGCTTCCTGAGAAGCGCGGCCGTGGGCGCGGGCCCGTTGACCACGGTGGACATGGTGACCCCGGCGGACAGCGGCGCCTTACGGGGCGCGCTGACCATTTACGGCAACGGCACCGGAGCCATCAATAATTTCCAAGTAACCAGCAGCCGCCCGGTGACCGGTCCGAACGTCACCAAGGCCCTGGCCGTGCCCAGCACCATCGCCACGGGCACCACCCGCCTCTCCGTGGTTACCGATACCTTGCGGGCTCCGTCGCAAGCGGGGGATTTGCTCAGCGATATTTACGACGCCTCCGGCAATGGCCTGGGACTCGAAAACGGCGACCAGATTTCCATTACGGGAACCATCGGCTCCAGCCCCGCCGCCAATGTCGCGCCTATCACGTATGTGGCCGGACTGGGCGGAACCACCTTGCAAAACGTATTGGATAAAATCAAAGACAACTTCAAATTGCCCGATCATGACGGGACCATCCAAAATAATTTGTCCGTCGCCATGAACTCGGCAGGGTCGGACGACAACATCCCGGACGGATCCATCGTGATCCGCGGGCAACCGGAGGGGGCCTTCGCCATCAAGGACGTCGTCGTTCACGCCACCGATTCCAACAACGCCAAACCGTCTCCGGCCTTTTTCAACACCAACATGAATCCCACCTCCCTGCGCGACGCGACCGATACCCAGGTCACGTCCACGTCCATCACCATATACGACGACATCGGCAAGGAACATACCTTGACCATGAACCTCACCCCCACCAGCACGCCCAGCCAATGGCTTTGGGACGTGAAACTGTCGGGGCAGGAAAGCCCGGTGAAAGGGTTTACCGGAAAATTGGCCTTCGGCCAGGATGGATCGGTTTCCTCCTTCACGTACGACGACGGCGGAACCACGTTGGAATTCGATCCGCGCAACGGCTCGCGCGACGTACAGCTGGCCCTCAAGGTGGGCGGACCGCGCGACTTCACGGGCTTGACCCAGTTCCGCTCCGCCACCACGGCGACGGCCGTGGCGCAGGACGGCTATACCATGGGGCGCTTGCGCCAAATTTCCATCGGCGAGGACGGCATCATTTCCGGCGCGTTCACCAACGGCACCACCAAGAACCTGGCGCAAATCCTGGTCGCGGATTTCACTAATCCGGGCGGCCTACAAGCCGTCAAGGATTCCGTTTACGCCACCAGCTCGAACAGCGGCGACCCCATCTACGGCGCGGCGGGAGCCAGCAGCGCCAGCGTCATCAAGCCGGGCGCCTTGGAATTGTCCAACGTGGAACTGGCCCAGGAATTCACGGACATGATTACGACGCAACGCGGTTACCAGGCCAACGCGCGCGTCATCACCGTCAGCGACAGCATGCTCGAAGAACTCGTCAACCTGAAGCGGTAATCCCATGACGCACCGAAACCCGGAAGCCGGGAACTGGCCCCGCCTCGCCCGCCCTTCCGCCTCCGGCCTCCCCGCGCTACCCCAAGGCTCCCCGCGCCTGGAAACGGCCTTTTCGACGCGGTCATTGCCCGGATTGGACGCGTGGTCGCTCGATTGCCGCCGGAAAACCTTGCGCGGTTTATTGCGGGCTTGGCTGTTGAATTCGCGCAATTCGGTAAGGTAGAATGGACGTGGGATGCCGCGAACATGATTGAGGTGACCAAACTCAACGGAGAACAGATCGTCGTCAACGCCGATCACATTGAGACCGTGGAGGCGCAGCCCGATACGACCTTGATCCTGGATAACGGCAAGCGCCTGATGATCCGGGAAGACGTCGAGGAAGTCGTGCGCAAAGTCTTGGAATACCAAGGCTTGATACGCTCCGGCGCCTTTTTGCGGGACTCCGAAGAGAGGGCCAGGAAGAACGCGGCCATACAGGCAGGGGGAATCATAGCAGCCGCCAGAGCGGCGCAAGCGCAACCGGGCAAAGCCTGATGGCGCGGAAAGCGGACTGAGAACAGATGGCGGAAGAAAAACCGAAAAGCGGCGCACCGGCCGCCGAAGGGAAGGACGGCGAAGGAGGCGATAAAAAGCCCGCGAAAAAACCGTTGAACAAAAAACTTCTCATCATCGTTGGAGTCCTGGTCGCCGACTTGGGTATCATGGCCGCCCTGGGAATGTTCATCGTCGGAAAATTGAAGGGCAATACTGTGGATCCCGTGGCCGCGGCGCAACATGAACAGGAAGAGCATGAAAAACAGAAAAAGGCGCAATTGACGAAAATCGGAATGGTGCTGCCCAAGCCATTGCCCTTCACGGTCAATATCGGCGGGCCCGGCGACAGCCATTACTTGAAATGCGCCATCCAGCTCGAATGGGACGGCGAGGAAGCCAAGGGCGGCGGGGAAGGCGGGCCGGCGCTGGACGAGACCGGAAAGCAAATCGAGAAACGGATGGCCAAGATCACGGACATCATCATCAACATCCTGAGCTCCGAACCGTACGCCGATTTGTTGAAAGCCTCGGGAAAGCAGAAAATGAAGGAAGCGATCGTCACGGAAATCAACGCCATCCTGCCCGAACCGGAGCCCGTAAAAGGAAAGGATCCCAAGGAAATGCCCTCGGGCAAACTTCGCAACGCGTTTTTCACGGAGTTCATCGTCCAATAGGGACGGGGGACGGGGGACGGGCAAAACATGAGCGATATACTCTCACAGGAAGAGGTCGACGCCCTCCTCAATGCCGTCTCCACGGGCAGCCTGGTTCCCGAAGTGAGCGAAAGCCCCGCGGCCGTTTCCGATCCCGGCGTCGTTCCGGACGATTCCGACAAGGATAAATCCATCCTTCTGTATGATTTCCGCCGGCCCGATCGCGTCTCCAAGGATCAGATGCGCACGCTGCAGAACCTGCACGACGGTTATGCGCGCCTGCTGT